>NZ_JBHFCS010000005.1:0-296377 GCF_044143025.1 Pseudomonas sp. TR47
CCGCAAAGCGGCCCCAAATCGCTTGACTGACTGCCATTCAGATCACTGGTGATACTGCGCCGACAGCTCATGCACGGCGTTGATGAACACACCCGCATGCTCCGGGTCGACCTCCGGCGTAATGCCGTGACCCAGGTTGAACACGTGGCCGGTACCCTTGCCATAGCTCGCCAGGATCCGTGCCACTTCGTTGCGAATGGCCTCAGGCTTGGCGTACAGCACGGTCGGGTCCATGTTGCCTTGCAGGGCAACCTTGTCGCCAACGCGGCGGCGGGCGTCGCCGATCTCGCAGGTCCAGTCCAGGCCCAGGGCATCAGCGCCGGCTTCGGCGATGCTCTCCAGCCACAGGCCGCCGTTCTTGGTGAACAGGATTACCGGCACCTTGCGCCCATCGTGCTCACGGATCAGGCCGCTGACGATCTTGCGCATGTAGGCCAGGGAGAACTCCTGATACGCCGCCGCCGACAGGTTGCCGCCCCAGGTGTCGAAGATCTGCACGGCTTGGGCGCCGGCCAGGATCTGCCCGTTGAGGTAGCTGGTGACCGACTGTGCCAGCTTGTCCAGCAGCAGGTGCAGGGCCTGCGGGTTGTCGTAGGCCATCGCCTTGGTCTTGCGGAAGTCTTTGGACGAACCACCTTCGACCATGTAGGTGGCCAAGGTCCACGGGCTGCCGGAGAAACCGATCAGCGGCACACGGCCGTTGAGCTCGCGCCGAATGGTACTGACGGCATCCATCACGTAGCCAAGGTCTTTCTGCGGATCAGGGATTGGCAGGGCTTCGATGTCGGCCGGGGTGCTGATGACCTTCTTGAAACGCGGACCTTCGCCGGTCTCGAAGTACAGGCCCAGGCCCATGGCATCGGGAATGGTGAGGATGTCCGAGAACAGGATCGCTGCGTCAAGCGGGTAGCGCTCCAGCGGCTGCAGGGTGACCTCACAGGCGAACTGCGGGTTCATGCACAGGCTCATGAAGTCACCGGCCTTGGCGCGGCTGGCGCGGTATTCCGGCAGGTAACGGCCGGCCTGGCGCATCATCCATACAGGGGTGACGTCTACGGGTTGCTTGAGCAGTGCACGCAGGAAACGATCGTTCTTCAGGGCAGTCATGTCGGCATCCGGCAAAAAAGTGCGGGCATTTTCTCAGACGCCAGCGCAAAAGGCACGGTTGAGACCATGCGTTTTGTCTATTGGGTGCCGTGGATCAAGCAATTTTGTATACAAAAAGCGATGAGGCCGCTGTGCGGCCCCATCGGTCACATCAGACTTCGAGGTAATCCAGGATACCTTCGGCAGCGGTACGACCTTCGAAGATGGCGGTCACCACCAGGTCCGAACCGCGCACCATATCGCCACCGGCAAAGATTTTCGGGTTGCTGGTCTGGTGCTTGAACTTGCCTTTCTCCGGGGCCACCACGCGGCCTTGGCTGTCCATCTGGATGCCATGCTGCTCGAACCAAGGTGCCGGGCTTGGGCGGAAGCCGAAAGCGATCACCACGGCGTCCGCCGGGAGGATTTCTTCGGAACCCGGGATTGGCTCAGGGCTGCGACGACCACGGGCATCAGGCTCGCCAAGACGGGTCTCGACCACCTTCACGCCTTCGACCTTGTCTTCACCGACAATGGCGATCGGCTGACGGTTGTAGAGGAATTTCACGCCTTCTTCCTTGGCGTTCTTCACCTCTTTGCGCGAGCCCGGCATGTTGGCTTCGTCACGACGGTAGGCACAGGTCACCGCCTTGGCGCCCTGGCGGATCGAGGTGCGGTTGCAGTCCATTGCGGTGTCGCCACCGCCCAGCACCACGACCTTCTTGCCCTGCATGTCGACGAAGTCTTGCGGCGACTTCTCGAAGCCCAGGTTGCGGTTGACGTTGGCGATCAGGAAGTCCAGCGCGTCATGCACGCCCGGCAGGTCCTCGCCCGGGAAGCCGCCTTTCATGTAGGTGTAGGTACCCATGCCCATGAACACGGCGTCGTACTCGGCGAGCAGCTGTTCCATGGTGATGTCGGTGCCCACTTCGGTGTTCAGGCGGAACTCGATACCCATGCCGGTAAAGACTTCGCGACGATTGCTCAGCACGGTCTTTTCCAGCTTGAACTCAGGGATGCCGAAGGTCAGCAAGCCGCCGATTTCCGGGTTCTTGTCGAACACCACCGGGGTAACCCCGGCGCGCACCAGCACGTCGGCACAGCCCAGGCCTGCCGGGCCAGCGCCGATGATGGCAACGCGCTTGCCGGTCGGTTTGACCTTGGACATGTCCGGGCGCCAACCCATGGCGAAGGCGGTGTCGGTGATGTATTTCTCGACCGAACCGATGGTCACCGCGCCGAAGCCATCGTTCAGGGTGCAGGCACCCTCGCACAGGCGGTCCTGCGGGCACACACGGCCGCAGACTTCCGGCAGGGTGTTGGTCTGGTGCGAGAGTTCCGCCGCAGCCAGGATGTTGCCTTCGGAGACCAGCTTCAACCAGTTCGGGATGAAGTTGTGCACCGGGCACTTCCACTCGCAATACGGGTTACCGCAGCCCAGGCAGCGGTGTGCCTGCTCTACGGACTGCTGGGGCTTGAAAGGCTCGTAGATTTCCACGAACTCCTTCTTGCGTTGGCGCAGCAGCTTTTTCTTCGGGTCCTTGCGGCCCACTTCGATGAACTGGAAGTCGTTACTCAGACGTTCAGCCATTTTTCAAAACCTCTTAACAGCAGCTGCAAGCTACAAGCTGCAAGCCGCAAGACGATCACTTAAGCCGGGCAAACCTCGAGCTGCTATTACTCGCAGCTTGAGGCTTGCCACTTGCAGCTGTTTTTACTGCGGGTTGGCACGGGTGCTGGACAGCAGTTGCTTGAGGTTGGCCGCCTTCGGCTTGACCAGCCAGAAGCGCCGCACATAGTCGTCCAGGTTTTCCGAGAGCTCACGCCCCCACTCGCTGCCGGTTTCTTCCACGTATTCGCCAAGGACCCGCGCCAGGTGGCTACGGTAGGCTTCCATCGCTTCACCACTGATACGCTGGATTTCCACCAGCTCGTGGTTGAGCTTGTCGACGAAGCTGTTGTCCATGTCGAGCACGTAGGCGAAGCCGCCAGTCATGCCAGAGCCGAAGTTGTAACCGGTCTTGCCCAGAACGCAGACAAAGCCACCGGTCATGTATTCACAGCAGTGATCGCCAGTACCCTCGACAACAGCATGGGCGCCGGAGTTACGCACAGCGAAGCGCTCGCCCGCGGTGCCGGCGGCGAACAGCTTGCCGCCCGTGGCTCCGTACAGGCAGGTGTTGCCGACGATGGCGCTGTGCTGGGTTTCGAACGGGCTGCCGGCTGGCGGCACGATGGTGACCTTGCCACCGGTCATGCCTTTGCCAACGTAGTCGTTGGCGTCACCTTCCAGGTACAGGTTCAGACCACCGGCGTTCCACACGCCGAAGCTCTGGCCCGCAGTTCCCTTGAAGCGGAAGGTGATCGGCGCTGCGGCCATGCCCTGGTTGCCGTGCAGCTTGGCGATTTCGCCGGAGATGCGCGCACCAATGGAGCGGTCACAGTTGCAGATGTCGAGCGCGAACTCGCCACCGGCCTGATCGCGAATGGCCGGCAGGGCCATTTCGACCATTTTCTCGGCCAGCTCGCCCTTGTCGAACGGCGGGTTCTTGTCGACTTCGCAGAACTGCGGCTTGTCAGCCGAGATGTGCGAGCTGCCCAGCAGCGGCGACAGGTCCAGGTAGTGCTGGCGCTCGGTATCGCCTGGCAGCACGTCGAGCAGGTCGGTGCGGCCGATCAGCTCGCCCAGGCTACGCACACCCAGCTTGGCCAGCCACTCGCGCGTCTCCTCGGCGACGAAGGTGAAGAAGTTGATCACCATGTCGACGGTGCCGATGTAGTGGTCCTTGCGCAGCTTGTCGTTCTGCGTGGCCACGCCAGTGGCGCAGTTGTTCAGGTGGCAGATGCGCAGGTACTTGCAGCCCAGGGCGATCATCGGGGCGGTACCGAAGCCAAAGCTTTCGGCGCCGAGGATGGCGGCCTTGATCACATCCAGGCCGGTTTTCAGGCCGCCGTCGGTCTGTACCCGTACCTTGCCGCGCAGGTCGTTGCCGCGCAGGGTCTGGTGGGTTTCGGCCAGGCCAAGCTCCCACGGGGCGCCGGCGTACTTGATGGAGGTCAGCGGCGAAGCACCGGTACCACCGTCATAACCGGAGATGGTGATCAGGTCGGCATAGGCCTTGGCCACGCCGGCGGCGATGGTGCCAACGCCCGCCTCTGCCACGAGCTTGACCGATACCAGGGCCTGGGGGTTGACCTGCTTGAGGTCATAGATCAGCTGGGCCAGGTCTTCGATCGAGTAGATGTCGTGGTGCGGTGGCGGCGAGATCAGGGTCACGCCCGGTACCGCATAGCGCAGCTTGGCGATCAGGCCGTTGACCTTGCCGCCGGGCAACTGGCCGCCCTCGCCCGGTTTGGCGCCCTGGGCAACCTTGATCTGCAGCACTTCGGCATTGACCAGGTATTCCGGGGTCACACCGAAGCGGCCGGTGGCCACCTGCTTGATCTTGGAGCTGCGGATGGTGCCATAGCGCGAGGGGTCTTCACCGCCCTCACCGGAGTTGGAGCGCGCGCCCAGGCGGTTCATCGCCTCGGCCAGCGCTTCGTGAGCCTCTGGCGACAGCGCACCCAGCGAGATACCGGCGGAGTCGAAGCGCTTGAGGATCGCCTCCAGCGGCTCGATCTGATCCAGCGGCAGGGCCTCGTCGGCCACCTTCACTTTCAGCAGGTCGCGGATCATCGACACCGGGCGCTGGTCGACCAGCGTGGTGTACTCCTTGAACTTGGCGTAGTCGCCCTGCTGCACGGCGGCCTGTAGGGTATTGACCACATCCGGGTTGTAGGCGTGGTACTCGCCACCGTGGACGAACTTGAGCAGGCCACCCTGCTGGATCGGCTTGCGCGCGCTCCAGGCTTCAGCGGCGAGCAGCTTCTGGTCGCCCTCGAGGTCGACGAAACGCGCACCCTTGATGCGGCTGGACACGCCTTTGAAGCTCAGGCCGACCACTTCTTCGGCCAGGCCTACGGCCTCGAACAGCTGAGCACCACGGTAGGAGGCGATGGTGGAGATGCCCATCTTCGACAGGATCTTCAGCAGGCCCTTGGAGATGCCTTTGCGGTAGTACTTGAAGACTTCGTCCAGGTCGCCCAGCACTTCGCCGGTGCGGATCAGGTCGGCCAGCACTTCATACGCCAGGTACGGGTACACCGCAGAGGCGCCGAAGCCCAGCAGCACGGCGAAGTGGTGCGGGTCACGGGCAGTGGCGGTTTCGACCAGGATGTTGCTGTCGCAACGCAGGCCTTTTTCCGTCAGGCGGTGGTGGACCGCGCCAACGGCGAACGAAGCGTGCACCGGCAGCTTGCCCGGGGCGATGTAGCGGTCGCTGAGCACCAGTTGGGTCTTGCCCGCGCGCACCGCTTCTTCAGCCTGATCGGCGATGTTGCGGATGGCCGCTTCCAGGCCGATGCCTTCTTCGTAGTTGAGGTCGATCAGCTGACGGTCGAAGCCTTCGCGCTCCAGGTTCATCAACGAACGCCACTTGGCGGGCGAAATGACCGGGGAGCTGAGGATTACCCGCGAGGCATGCTCAGGAGATTCCTGGAAGATGTTGCGCTCGGCACCCAGGCAGATCTCCAGCGACATGACGATCGCTTCGCGCAGCGGGTCGATCGGCGGGTTGGTAACCTGGGCGAACTGCTGGCGGAAGAAGTCGTAAGGCGAACGCACGCGCTGCGACAGCACGGCCATTGGCGTGTCGTCACCCATCGAACCGACCGCTTCCTGGCCTTGCTCGCCGAGTGGGCGCAGTACCTGGTCACGCTCTTCGAAAGTGACCTGGAACATCTTCATGTACTGCTTGAGCTGGTCAGCGTCGTAGCTGGCCGCGCCCTGGTCGTCGGAGAGCGTCGCCTGGATGCGCAAGGCGTGCTGACGCAGCCAGCGCTTGTACGGGTGGCGCGACTTCAGGCGGTTGTCGATGGCATCGGTGTCGAGGATGTGGCCGGTCTCGGTATCCACCGCGAAGATCTGGCCTGGGCCGACACGGCCCTTGGCGATGACATCTTCAGGCTTGTAGTCCCACACGCCGATTTCCGACGCCAGGGTGATATAGCCATTCTTGGTGGTCACCCAGCGCGCCGGGCGCAGGCCGTTGCGGTCAAGCAGGCAGACCGCATGACGGCCCTCGGTCATGACGATGCCGGCCGGGCCGTCCCACGGCTCCATGTGCATGGAGTTGTATTCGTAGAAGGCGCGCAGGTCGGCGTCCATGGTCTCGACGTTCTGCCAGGCTGGCGGTACCAGCATGCGCACGCCGCGGAACAGGTCGATACCGCCGGTGACCATCAGTTCCAGCATGTTGTCCATGCTCGAGGAGTCGGACCCTACGCGGTTGACCAGCGGGCCGAGCTCTTCGAGGTCGGGGATCTGGTCGTTGGCGAACTTGGTGCGACGGGCCATCGCCCAGTTGCGGTTACCGGTGATGGTGTTGATCTCGCCATTGTGGGCGAGGAAGCGGAACGGCTGCGCCAGCGGCCATTTCGGCAGGGTGTTGGTGGAGAAGCGCTGGTGGAACACGCAGATCGCGGTTTGCAGGCGCTCGTCGTCCAGGTCGGGATAGAAGGCCGCGAGATCGCGCGGCATCATCAGGCCTTTGTAGATGATGGTCTTGTGCGAGAAGCTGCAGATGTAGTGGTCGGCGTCGTGGGCGTTGGCCACGGACGAACGGCGACGGGCACTGAACAGCTTGATGGCGAATTCCTGATCGCTCAGGCCTTCACCGCCGATGAACACCTGTTCGATCTGCGGCAGGCGCTCCAGCGCCAGGCGGCCGAGCACGCTGGTGTCGATCGGGACTTTGCGCCAGCCAACCAGGGTCAGGCCGGCAGCAATGATTTCGCGATCCATGTTGGCGCGAGCGGCTTCGGCTTTCACGGGGTCCTGATTGAAGAACACCATGCCAACGGCGTACTGCTTGGGCAGCTCGACGGCAAAGTGTTCCTGGGCCACGGCACGCAGGAATTGATCGGGTTTCTGCATGAGCAGACCGCAACCGTCACCGGTCTTGCCGTCGGCGTTGATGCCGCCACGGTGGGTCATGCAAGTCAGGGCCTGCATGGCCGTTTGCAGAAGGTGGTGGCTCGGTTCGCCCGTCATATGGGCGATCAGGCCAAAACCACAGTTGTCCTTGAATTCTTCGGGATGGTACAGACCTGTTTTCATAGACACTTTCTCACCAGGTTCACCTCTCAACCGGAGGCAAATCTCTTTTTTAACAACCACTTACCATCCACGCCGATCAAATGCCAGCTTTTTTGCGGTGGCCATGGAAAACCATTGTTGCACAGCGACAGCGATGCCCACAAATTTTCATGTCTCACCATTGAAAATTTATGTCGCAATTTTGAATGTTTTTGCGCCATGCGCCGTGATAGCGGCTTGGCTCGAGTCTGAAGCGTTTCAGCCATGACTGCAAGATTGGCTTGTGGCCGGCAGCCTGGGACAGAAAAGCCTGCCGCGCTCGGGCGCAGCAGGCTAGACGAAAGTCAGTTATCGCTCAGCAACTGGGCGGCGGGGTGGTGCCGCCCGGAAGGTATCAGCGGGCCGTGGCCAGCTCTTGTTGGACGCTGGCGACAGTACGTGGCCAAGGTTTACCAGCCTGAACCTTCGCTGGCAAGTTCTTGATTGCCGCAACCGCTGCATCGCGGTTGGCGAAGCTACCATAGGTGACCACGTAGAGCGGCTTGCCCTGCAGGCTTTTCTTGAAGTAGCGATAGTCGCCACCCTGCGCCTTGACGAAGGCCTGCGCCGACGCTTCGGAGCTGGTACCAAGGATCTGCACTACATAATTGCCAGGCTTCTGTCCGGAGTACCAGCCGCTGTTACCGCTGCCGCCTGTTGCAGGTTTGGCAGCGGGCTTGGCAGTGGCAACCTGGGTCGGTGCCGGAGCGGGCTTGGCGGGTGCAACCGGCTTGGCCGGCTGGGTTGCTACCGGCTTCTGCACAGGCGCAACCGGCTGGGCCGGCGGCGTACTGGTGGTGGCCTGAGCCATGGTCGGTGCGGGGCCTGCAGCTTCACCCTGCGGTGGTGCGATGGTCGTTACCGTTGGCGGATTGCCTGGCTGCAGCGCAGTGCTGTCCGCCGGGCCACCTTCCTCACCGTCCCCCATGCCGGCGGCCTGTGCCAGCGGCTCGCGCATCACCGGCTGCGACTGGCCAACCAAGGGCAGTGGCATCGGCTGCGACGAGCCTGAGAATTCGATGGCCGGGTCAGCGGGCTTTGCTTCCCCCAGCGGCAATTGGGCTTGGGCTGCGGGCGCATCCGTAGCCGCCTTGTCGCTTTTCTTGGGCATGAGAACCGCGGCAGCAACGGCCACTACAACGACAGCGGACAGCGCGAGCACGTGTTTCTTAGGCATTTTGAACCCCATGGTTGGTCGCTTCGCCGTACTACGGCTGGCGATCATGGCTTCGATCAAGGTATCGCGGGCGACCTGGTTGATGTTGCCAGGCCAACCGTCGGAGTGTTCATGAATATCGACGATCTGCTCATGGGTGAACACCTCGATGCCCCGGCCTGCACCTTCCAGGCGCTGCTCCAGGTACTCGCGGGTCTCTTCCTCGCTGTAGGGGGCGAGTTCGATGACGTGGAAACGCTCTTCCTCGACATGGATCTCATCCAACCCGGCGATCAGCGACGCTTCGCCGAACAGGAACACGTGCGGGCGCCCCTCCGGGACACCTGCCGCCAGCTCCAGCAACGCTTGGAGTGCCGACTCGTCGAGTTGTTCCGCATCGTCCACCAGTAAATAGACTTCCTGCCCGGTGAGGGCAAGCTGTACTACCTTGGAGAGGATCGCCTGAACTTCCGCCGGAGCCACGTCCAGCGCCTGGGCCACCTGGCCCAGCACGCTGGCGGCATCGCTGGCGCCGCGCGCCGATACCACGACGCTCTGCACCGACTGCTTGTTGGTGCTGGCCACCAAGGCCTGGCGCAACAACGTCTTGCCGCTGCCGACCGGGCCTGTAACCACCAGCATCAGCTGGCTGTAACGGGCCAGGTGGTGCAGTTGGCCGAGCACAGGCTTGCGCTGGGCAGGGAAAAACTTGAAGCCGGGCACACGCGGCGCGAACGGATCGTGGCTCAACTGGTAATGGTCGAGAAACGCCTCATCGGCATGCAAACTGGTCATTGCGCTGTCACAACCTCAAAGCTGGGCCACGATCGCGCGGTAATCCGCCGACAGCGTGGCCTGAAGAATCTCTTTCGGATAGTCGTCGGTAACCACGGCTTCGCCCATCTGGCGCAGGAGCACCAGACGCAAACGCCCATCGATCACCTTTTTGTCGACCGCCATATGCTCCATGAAATGCGCCGGGGTCATTTCCTGTGGTGGCACCACCGGCAAACCTGCATCCTGCAGCAGGCGGATTGCGCGATCGCGCTCGGACTGATCGATCCAGCCCAGACGCATCGACATCTCCAGGGCCATCACCGTACCCGCTGCCACGGCCTCGCCGTGCAACCAGACACCGTAGCCCATGTGCGTTTCGATGGCATGCCCGAAGGTATGCCCCAGGTTGAGCGTTGCGCGCACACCAGACTCACGTTCGTCAGCCCCGACCACCGCAGCCTTGGCTGCACACGAGCGCTGGATCGCTTCGGTCAGCGCCGCTGGCTCGAGGGCGCGCAAAGCCTTGATATTGTCCTCGAGCCAACCAAGGAAGGGCTTGTCGCAGATCAGCCCGTACTTGATCACTTCGGCCAGGCCCGCCGACAGCTCGCGCTCGGGCAGGGTGTTGAGGGTGGTGGTGTCGATCAGCACGGCGTTGGGCTGGTAGAACGCACCCACCATGTTCTTGCCCAGCGGATGGTTGATGCCGGTCTTGCCGCCGACAGAGGAGTCGACCTGGGACAGCAGGGTGGTCGGTACCTGGATGAAATCGACGCCGCGCTGATAGCACGCCGCAGCGAAGCCGGCCATGTCGCCGATAACGCCACCACCGAGGGCCACCACCGTGGTGCGGCGGTCGTGCCGGGCCGTGAGGAGGCCGTCGAAGATCAACTGCAGGGTTTCCCAGTTTTTGTGGGCTTCGCCATCCGGGAGGATCACTGGCAGCACCGAATAGGCACCCAGCGTCTTGCTCAGACGTTCGAGATACAGGGGCGCGACGGTCTCGTTGGAAACGATGGCAACCTGCCGGCCGGCAATGTGCGGCGCCAGCAGTTCTGGCTGCTCAAGCAGGCCTTCGCCAATGTAGATCGGGTAGCTGCGCTCGCCCAGGTCGACCTTTAGTGTCTGCATGTATCCCCACAATGTACTTGGGCGCGGCGTCGGCTGAGCGACCCACGCGGTAACGTTGAACCTCGCCTCGGCGCTGGCCGAGAATAGTCCCGGCCTACCGGGGCGGCAACTGCTGCAAGCGCTCGAGAATATCCAGTACGACCATGCGCGGGGGCCGTTCGTCGGTTTCAACCACGATGTCGGCGATCTCACGGTAGAGCGGGTCGCGTGCTTCAAGAAGGCTACGCAAAGTCGCCTCCGGATTGGCAGTACGCAGCAAAGGGCGATTGCGATCGCGCGCAGTACGCCCGACCTGCTGTTCCACCGAGGCATGCAGGTAGATCACCCGGCCACCATGGTGCAGGGCCTGGCGGTTGGCCTCGCGCATCACCGCGCCGCCGCCGGTCGCCACCACCACGCCATCGAGCGCGCAGAGCTCGGCGATCATCGCCTGCTCACGATCACGGAAGCCCGGCTCGCCTTCTTTGTCGAAGATCCACGGGATGTTGGCGCCTGTTTTCAGTTCGATTTCCTTGTCGGAATCTTTGAACAGCAGGCGCAGCTCTTTGGCCAACAGGCGCCCAATGGTGCTTTTTCCAGCGCCCATGGGCCCTACAAGTATCAAATTTCGCACAGAATCAACGACTCACAGCAATCGCCTGGTCATTCATGATACGCGGAGTCAGGAAGACCAGCAGCTCGGATTTTTTCTCTTGTAATGCATCGCGTCGAAACAGCCGCCCAACATACGGCAGATCGCCGAAAAATGGCACCTTGTCGACCACATTGTTTTGCGTGGTCGAATACACACCGCCAATGACGATGGTTTCCCCGTCAGCTACCCGTACCTTGGCATTGACCTCGTTCTTGCGGATCGGCGGCACATCGTTCAAGGCATTGACGAAATCAGGCTCGTCCTTGGTCACCTTGACCGTCATGATCACCTTGCCGTCCGGCGTAATCTGCGGAGTGACCTCCAACGACAGCGAAGCCTCGCGGAATGCAACCGAGGTAGCGCCACTCTTCGTGGTCTCCTGGTAAGGGACTTCGGTGCCTTTGAGGATGCGGGCGGTTTCCTTATTGGCGGTGACCACCTTGGGCTGGGAGATGATTTCACCATTGCCGGTCTTCTCCATGGCGCTGAGTTCAAGGTCCAGCAGCACGCTCCCACGCAACACCCCCAAGCCAATGCTGGAACCGGCCCGTTCCACCCCAAGATCGACAAACACGTCCTTGCCCAAAACAGCAGCTTCGCTGTACAGCCGCGGACCCCAGCGCACCCCAAGGCTTTTCTCGTAATCGACATTGGCCTCGACGATGCGCGCCTCGATCTCCACCTGCCGTACCGGCACATCCAGTTGCGCCACCAACTGGCGCAGCTCGGCAAGCCGCTGCTCAGGCTGGTGCGCCACCAGCGTATTGGTGCGCACATCCACATTCAAACTACCGCGCCCCGTCAGAATGCCGTCATCGGCCAGCGTGGCCAGCAGCAATTCGGCAAGCTCTGAGGCCTCGGCGTGGTGTATCGGCAGCAACTCGCGGCGCAACGGCTGCGATTGGGCGTCCAGCTCCAAGCCTATACGCGCTCCCAGGGCTTGTTCGGCCAGCTCAGCCGCTGGCGCCACCAACAGCACCTTGCCCTCTTCGCGCCGGGCCAGGCCCTTGCTGCGCAACACCAGCTCCAAAGCCTGATCCCAGGGAACATCCTGCAGACGCAAGGTAATACTGCCCTGCACAGTGTCGCTGGCGACCAGGTTGATGCCGGCATAATCGGCCAGCACCTGCAACACCAGGCGCACTTCCACGTCCTGGAAGTTCAGCGAAATCGGCTCACCCCGATAAGGCGTTGCCGCCAGCAACGGCATCGGCAGCAAAGCCACCACCACCCACTTCATCAACCTGTTCATGATCTTCCCTGATCTCCCCGTCCACGCCCTGCCTGAGCCTCAGAAATGCCGTGCGCTCGCGCCAAGTGCCGCCCACGAACACCCGCTCGCGCACCGTTACCTGGTGCTCATCCACGCGTTCCACCAGCCCCCCATCGCGCCCCAGACGGTCACCGGAACGCACGCGATAGAGCCGCCCGGCAGATGACAGCAAAGCCTCATGCTCCATGCCCCGGGACAAGCTTCCGACCATTTCCAGCTGAGCCAGCGGGACAGAGGCGAGCCCTCGCCTGACAACGCGACCCGACCACGTCGAAAACGGATCGAGAACCGCTGGCAAGACCTCACCCCGGGCGGGTATCCAGGCCAATGATTCCGGCTCTGCCACAGGCCCATCGGCGTGGAAGGCGTCAACACGCAGCCTCAATCGCAGCAAGCCGGGCCTGCCTTGAGCATCGGCCAGATGCATGTCGCCGACACGCAGCAGGCGAACCTGCCCAAGCCACTCATCGAGCCAAAGTCGCAACGCCGCGTAACGCCCAACTACCTGCACATCCAGCGGCGTTCGTGCGAAACCTGCCTTCTTCTGCTCATCCAGTACCTCAAGTTGCTCGAAATGCAGCCCATGCACATGCCCCGACGCGGCCAACTGATCGAGCAGATCGCTGATTTCGCCCCCGGCCGCCAGGCGCCATCGCATATCGTGCAGGTGCCGCTGGGCTTCACTCAGCGCTTGCGGTGCATGCACATGCGCCAACACCTGGGTGGCCTTGGCATGATGCTTGTCGTTGAGGGCCCTTTGGTTTACCTGCGCTGCCTGCTGCAGTTGCCGCCATTCCGGCCAACGAATCAGGCAGCCGACCGCAAGCACCAGGCACGCCGCGGCTATCGGCAGGGCACATCGGAACAAGCGCGAGCGAGCTACCAGAGCCTGCCAGTCCAGACGCACGCGCAGCTTCACGACCAAGAGTCCGACATCCGCGCCAGCAGCAAAAACTCTTCACCAGCAGGCAAGCTCTTGATCCGCTTCAATTCCAGGTCGAGCAATATCCCGGAGCGCCCGAGATCACGCATCAATTGCGCTATCACAGCGCTGGAAGCGGCCAGCCCAACCAAGTGCAACCGCTCACCCTCGACCTTCAGTTCGACAACCTGAACGCCCTCGGGCAATGCCTGCTCCAGATCGCTGAACAGCGCCGTGAGAAGCCCTCGGTCCGCAAACAAAGCGTCCAGCGAGGCGGTTTGGGCCCTTGCTGCGTCGAGGGCCTGCTGAATGACGTCAAGCTGCTCCAGCTGCCTATTGAGCCCCGCGATCGCGGCCTGGCGCCCCAGGTTGGCAGCGGCCTGATGCTGCGCCCGCTGGCGCGCCAGCTGGTCCATCAACAACACCACACAGAGTGCCAGCACCACGCTGCCAATCAGCATGAGCTGAAAACGGCGAAGTGCCGCCAAGCGTTGCTGTTCGCGCCAGGGCAAAAGATTGATACGTAGCATCAGCGCAAAGCTCCCAGCGCCAGGGCAGACGCCAATGCCATGTTGTCGTCGTGACATGCAAGGCCAGCCACCTGGGGCAACGCCCGATAAGGCACTTCCAACCGGTCAATCAAGTCACCGAGCCGACCTTGCTCAAGCTGCAGGCTCCCTGCCAGAAGCAGGTCTTGCACCTGCAGGTCATCGACAAACAGTTCGGCCAGCCGGCCCAGGGGCACTTCGCGCCGCTGCGGCAATACACCCTGTGACCAGCAATGCAGCGTAGCGCTGCCGGGCTCAAGGCGCAGCAGCGCGCAGCCGTCTGCACCCGGTTGTGGCATCATTCGCCGCAAGGCGATGCTGTCGACCTCGACGACTTCCAGCAGCAACCCAGCGTCATCGAAAATCGCTTCCAACGACTGCAGCAGGGTCTGCCGGCAGGCCACCACCAGAACATCACGCGCGCCAGCCTGCCCACATGAAGCCCCCAACACCTGGAAGTCCATCACCAGGTCTTCCAGCGGGAAAGGAAACAACCTGTCCGCATCAGCCAGAAGTTGCGCCTCCATTTCGGCTACTGGCTGGTCTGCCGGTAGCTGGCACAACTTGCAGATTACCTGCGAGGCAGGCAGGGCCACTGCGACCCGGCGCTGGCGACTGCCACTGCGCCGACAAGCGCTACGCAGCGCCGCCACGACGCGATCAGGCACTTGCCACCAATCAGCAGCACCTGCGGGCTCGAATCGCTCAACCTCCCAGGCGAGACGCTCACAGCGCCCTTTTCTGCGTTGCAGTTGTACAAGCCGAACCGAATCGACGGCAATTTCAACCCCCAACAGTGAACCGGCATCCTTGCCAATGCGTCCAAGCATCGCTGCTCCTTTGTGTCAGCCCTGAAACCCGCACCAACCCTAAGGCTTGATGGCCGGAAGGTGCAGCGGGCCGCCCGGCCGGTCACCCGGCGAGGCGAAAAATGCTTATAATGCCCAGCGTTTTTTCGTCCGCCGGCTCCGTGCGCAATTCACCCCTCAACCTGGACACCCAAAAGCCTTGATACGTCTGCTGAAGTTCTTCTGGTGGTCTTTCGTCGCAGTCATCTGCGCGCTCGTACTCGGTGTGAGCGGTGCGTTTCTGTATCTTAGTCCCAACCTGCCGTCGGTCGATTCGCTCAGAAGCATTCAGTTGCAGATCCCCCTGAGGGTGTACAGCAGCGACGGCAAGCTGATCGCCGAGTTTGGCGAAATGCGCCGCTCGCCCATCCGTTTCGCGGACATTCCCCCGCAATTCATTCAGGCGCTTCTGTCAGCCGAGGACGACAATTTCCTCAATCACTACGGCGTTGACCCGGCCAGCCTGATGCGCGCCGCGACCCAACTGGTGAAAACCGGTCATATACAGACCGGCGGCAGCACAATCACCATGCAGGTGGCGAAGAACTTCTTCCTCACCAGCGAGCGCAGCTTCTCGCGCAAGACCAACGAGATTCTCCTGGCCCTGCAGATCGAGCGCGAACTGACCAAGGACGAGATCCTCGAGCTGTACGTGAACAAGATCTACCTGGGCAACCGCGCCTACGGCATCGACGCTGCCGCACAGGTTTACTATGGCAAGTCGATCCGTGACGTGAGCCTGGCGCAGATGGGGATGATCGCCGGCCTGCCCAAGGCACCGTCGCGCTTCAACCCTCTGGCCAACCCGGTGCGTGCAAAAGAGCGTCGCGACTGGATCCTGGGCCGCATGTACAAGCTCGGCAAGATTGACGAGGCGAGCTACCAGGCCGCCCTGGCCGAACCGCTCAACGCCAGCTACCACGTATCGGCGCCGGAGGTTAACGCGCCTTACATCGCCGAGATGGCCCGTGCCGAAATGGTTGGCCGCTATGGCAGCGATGCGTATACAGAGGGTTTCCGCGTCACCACCACAGTGCCGAGCGACATGCAGGAAATGGCCAACAAGGCCGTTCACGGTGGCCTGTCCGATTATGATGAGCGCCACGGCTACCGCGGCCCTGAATCGCGCTTCCCGGGCAAAGGCCAGGCTCCCTGGCTGCAGGAATTGAACAAGCAGCGCACCTTGGGCGGGCTGGAGCCGGCCATCGTTACCCAGGTTGAAAAAAGCGGCCTGAAAGTACTGACCCGCGGCGGCAAGGAAGAAGACGTCGCATGGGAAACCATGAAGTGGGCGCGCCCGTTCATCAATAGCAATGCGCAGGGCCGGGCGCCACAATCGCCGGCAGACGTGGCCCAGGTTGGCGACCTGGTGCGCGTGCAGCGGCTGGACGACGGCAAACTCAAGTTCAGCCAGGTACCGGCAGCGCAGAGCGCGCTGATCACGCTGGACCCTTACAACGGCGCCATCCGTGCGCTGGTTGGCGGTTTCTCGTTCGAGCAGAGCAACTACAACCGCGCCATGCAGGCCAAGCGCCAGCCCGGCTCAAGCTTCAAACCGTTCATCTATAGCGCGGCGCTGGACAGCGGCTACACCGCCGCCAGCCTGGTCAACGACGCTCCGATCGTGTTCGTCGACGAATACCTGGACAAGGAATGGCGACCCAAGAATGACACCAACACCTTCCTCGGCCCGATTCGCATGCGCGAAGCGCTGTACAAGTCGCGCAACCTGGTATCGATCCGCTTGCTGCAGGCCATGGGCGTAGGCCGCACCATCGACTACATCACCAAGTTCGGCTTCAACAAGCAGGATCTGCCGCCCAACCTGTCGCTGGCATTGGGCACCGCGACCCTGACGCCCATGGAAATCGCCACTGGCTGGAGCACCTTCGCCAACGGCGGTTACAAGATCAACCCGTACCTGATCGAGCGCATCGAGAGCCGCAACGGCGAGACACTGTTCACCGCCAACCCTGCGCGCGTGCCGCAGGGCGCCGAGGACGACGCAGGCCTGGCGGCACCAGAGCAGCCGATCAGCACGGCGTCGCTGCCTGGTGAGGCGCCGTCGGCTGCCAGCCCGCCCGCCCCTGCTCCACAAGTGCCGGTAACCGCCGAGCAGATCATCGATGGCCGTACCACCTATATCCTCACCAGCATGCTGCAGGACGTGATCAAACGCGGGACCGGGCGCCGCGCCCTGGCCCTGGGTCGTACGGACCTGGCGGGCAAGACCGGCACCACCAACGAGTCCAAGGATGCCTGGTTCTCCGGCTACAACGCCGATTACGTCACTACCGTCTGGGTCGGTTTCGACCAGCCGGAAACCCTGGGTCGCCGCGAATACGGCGGGACGGCTGCCCTGCCGATCTGGATGAGCTTCATGGGCGCGGCCCTGAAGGACAAGCCCAACCACCCGCCTGCAGAACCGGAAGGCATCCTCAGCCTGCGTGTCGACCCGGTCAGCGGCCGTGCGGCCTCCCCGAGCACGCCTAACGCGTATTTCGAACTGTTCAAGGCTGAAGATTCGCCACCATCGGTGGATGAACTGGGCAACGGTGCAGCGCCGGGCAGCCCGCTGCCGGCCGATGAAGCGGCGCCCATGGATTTGTTCTGAGCCGACAGCTTGCAGCTTGAACCCAAAAAAAAACCGGCTCATATGAGCCGGTTTTTTTTTGCACCCTGCTTCAGCCGTTGAATACTTCGTCAACGCTGTTGAGCGGGTAGTGCTTCGGATATGGCAGGGTAGCCACGCCGGATTCGATGGCAGCCTTGGCTACGGCATCGGAAACGACGGTGATCAGGCGTGCGTCCAGCGGCTTCGGAATGATGTACTCACGGCCGAATTCCAGGCCTTCAACGCCATAGGCTTCGCAAACTTCCTTAGGCACCGGCAGCTTGGCCAGGTCCTTCAGGGCGATAGCGGCGGCGATCTTCATTTCTTCGTTGATACGCTTGGCGCGAACGTCCAGGGCACCACGGAAGATGAACGGGAAGCCCAGCACGTTGTTGACCTGGTTCGGGTAGTCGGAACGACCGGTAGCCATGATCACGTCGTTGCGGGTGGCATGAGCCAGCTCTGGCGAGATCTCCGGGTCCGGGTTCGAGCAGGCGAACACGATCGGGTTGGCAGCCATCGATTTCAGGCCTTCCGCGCTCAGCAGGTTCGGGCCGGACAGGCCAACGAACACATCGGCACCGTCCAGGGCATCAGCCAGGGTGCGCTTGTCGGTAGCGTGAGCGAACTGGGCCTTGTACTGGTTCAGGTCGTCACGGCCAGCGTGGATCACGCCGCTACGGTCGATCATGAAGATGTTTTCGACCTTGGCGCCCATGCTGACCAGCAGCTTCATGCAAGAGATGGCGGCAGCGCCGGCACCCAGGCAGACGATCTTGGCGTCTTCGAGCTTCTTGCCCGCGATTTCCAGGGCGTTGATCATGCCGGCAGCGGTAACGATAGCGGTGCCGTGCTGGTCATCGTGGAACACCGGAATATCGCACTGCTCGATCAGGGTGCGCTCGATTTCGAAGCACTCGGGTGCCTTGATGTCTTCGAGGTTGATGCCACCGAAGGTGATCGAGATGCGGCGAACGGTGTCGATGAAAGCTTGCGGGCTTTCCGACTCGACTTCGATATCGAACACGTCGATACCGGCGAAACGCTTGAACAGAACGCCCTTGCCTTCCATGACCGGCTTGGAAGCCAGTGGGCCAAGGTCACCCAGACCGAGGATGGCGGTGCCATCGGAAATAACTGCAACAAGGTTGCCCTTGCCAGTGTATTTGTAGGCCAGCTCAGGATCACGGCCGATTTCACGCACCGGTTCTGCAACACCTGGGCTGTAGGCCAGGGCGAGATCGCGGGCGGTGGCGGTGGGCTTGGAGAGCTCGACGCTCAGTTTCCCCGGACGAGGTTGAGCGTGGTATTCGAGAGCGGCGGTTTTCAGGTCTGACATGGTGGGCATTCCGCTATTTACTGTTCTGACGGACCGCCGAGGATACGCAAAGAGCCGGGGAGCCACAAGACTGGTCGGTCACTTGTGTCAAGGCCTTTAGCCTACGACTTTACGCTATAACACACGGGGGCATTCGAACAACAGTGTGTACAATCCAATAGCGAAATGTCTACATCTTTTCAGCTTGAAATGCGTTCCAGCATGCTCGGATCGGTGATTGGCAACACCCAGCGTCGCTGCCCCGGCTTGAGCCCACCCTTGCGGGAACGATCCAGCACCCAACCCCGCGCCTCGACCTGGCGTCCTTTGAGGTTATCGAAGAAGCCGACGGGGAAGTTGCGTTGCAGACGAGCGGGAACCTGCAGCACCACGTCAGTTTCAAGTTCCAGCCAGACTCCACCGCGATTGCGTGCAATATTCCGGATGCTGCCGCCGATCACCGCGAAGCCCGACTGGCGAACCTGGCTGGCGCGAAGTACCGGTGAAGGGCGCCAAAGGCCAGCGCCTGCCTTGCGCGCCGATTGCTCGGCCACTCGCTGGCACGCCACCAAACGCACATTGGGCGCAACCGCGACGCGATAGCCAAGCCCTTCGCCAAGCAATCGGGCTTCAAGATTGTCGCCACTGCGGGCGTAAACGTGTGCCAGCGTGCGGCCGTACTTGTCCTTGGGCTCGACGCCGAGCACCAAGCCGACACGGCCGTCGCTGGCTTTGACCAAGGCTTGCAAACGCCGCTTGGCGGCCTCGGCAAAAGGTTCGCTGGTGCGCCCCTTGCGCCCTATCTCCGGGGCGTTGATGCCAATCATGCGCACGCTGCGACCATCGGTAAGGCGCAGGGTATCGCCATCGACCACCTGACGCACCGCCACGATCTGCGGCCTGTCCGGCAATGGGCAAAACGCCAGGGCCGGCACTTGCCAGAGCGCGCCCACAAAAAAGGCGCCCACAAGGGGCGCCTTTTTCAGCAACAACGCGAAGCCCGAAGGATTCGCCATGCGCATGATTACTTCTTGGTACCGAACATACCGAAGCGATCGGCGAAGCGCTGAACGCGACCACCGGTGTCCAGCACTTTCTGCTTACCGGTGTAGAACGGGTGGCACAGGTTGCAAACGTCGATCGCCAGGGTGCTGCCCAGGGTCGAACGGGTTTCGAATTTGTTGCCGCAGCTGCAGGTCACAGCAACTGCTTCGTAGTTCGGATGAATATCAGCTTTCATGGTCACTTCCTCGAGCTGCGTGCCGCCACCCAACACCAATTGTTGAATACCGCACGTAATTAGGCGGGGAATAATACCAGAGCGCCGCGTCGACGCAAGTTGTCGCTTGCACCGACTGTCGTCTGATAGGCTCGCCAGTCTTCGAAACGCCCTGCGAGACCTTACGCGTGTCCGACGTCATCCTGCGCCTTGCCCTGCCCTCCCCCCTGCGTCGCCTGTTCGACTACAGGGCGCCGGCGAGCATGGCGCGCCAGGCACTCACCCCGGGAATGCGCATCCGGGTGCCGTTCGGCCGCCGCGAGATGATCGGCGTGCTGGTGGAGGTCTGCGACCACAGCGAGGTCCCTGCCGACAAGCTCAAACCGGCCAGCGCCCTGCTCGACCCGGTTTCACCGGTGCCGGCGCCGCTGTTCAAGCTGTGCCTGTGGACGGCCCAGTACTACCAGCACAGCCTCGGCGACACCCTGAGCTGGGCCTTGCCCACCTTGCTGCGCCAGGGCGAGCCGGCCGAGATGCGCCAGGAGCGCTTCTGGCACGTGGCCCCAGGTGCCCGCCTTGAAGACCCGCGCATCGCCCGCGCACCGCGCCAGCGGGACGCCCTCAGAACGCTGGCGCAACACCCGCACGGCGTTGCGCACAGCCTGCTGAGCAAGCTCAACCTTAACAAGGACAGCCTTGACCTGTTACTGGCCAAGGACTTGGTTCAGCTCGAAGTACGCCGCCACCTGCCGGATCAACGCCATGAGCACTGGCTGGCCCAGCCGGAACTGCCGCTCAACGAAGAACAGCGAGTGGCCTTCGAGGCCGTGCGCGATGGCTTTGGCAGCTTCAATGCGTTCCTCCTGGCCGGCGTTACCGGCAGCGGCAAGACCGAGGTCTACCTGCAACTGATCCGCGAAACCCTGGAAGCCGGCAAGCAGGCGCTGGTGCTGATCCCGGAAATCAACCTCGGCCCGCAAACCCTGGCGCGTTTCGAACAGCGTTTCAACGCACGCATCGCCTTGGTGCATTCGGCCGTCAATGACCGCGAACGCCTCGACGCCTGGCTGGCGGCGCGAGATGGCGAGGCGGATATCATCATCGGCACGCGCTCGGCGCTGTTCACTCCCATGAAGAACCCGGGCCTGATCATCATCGACGAAGAACATGACGGCTCTTATAAGCAGCAGGAAGGCCTGCGCTACCACGCCCGCGACCTGGCGATGGTGCGCGCTCACCAGGAGAACATCCCGATCCTGCTCGGCTCGGCCACCCCTTCGCTGGAAACCCTGCACAATGCCCTGACCGGCCGCTACCGCCTGCTGCGCATGAACCAGCGCGCAGGAGGTGCCCGCCCGCCACGCATGTTACGCCTGGATGTGAAAAGCCTGCCGCTGGACAGCGGCATCAGCGGCCCGCTGCAACAGGCCATCCGCCAGACACTGGAAGCAGGCCAGCAGGTGCTGGTTTTCCTCAACCGCCGCGGTTTCGCCCCGACGCTGCTATGCCACGACTGCGGCTGGCTCAGCGAATGCCCGCGCTGCGATGCCCGCATGACCGTGCATCAGCGCGCCGGCGTACTGCGCTGCCACCATTGCGGGTACGACGAACGCCTCCCGCACCAGTGCCCCAAGTGCGACCATGTCGACTTGCGCCCGGTAGGTGCAGGCACCGAGCGCGCCGAGGAACGTCTGAAGGTACTGTTCCCCGATTACCCGATCCTGCGAGTCGACCGCGACAGCACGGCGCGCAAGGACGCGATGCACAATTTGTTCAGCACCATTCAGCGCGGCCAGCCGAGCATCCTGGTCGGGACGCAGATGCTGGCCAAGGGGCATCACTTTCCGCGGGTGACCTTGGTCGCGATTCTCGATGCTGATGGCGGGTTGTTCTCCGGCGACTTCCGCGCCACCGAGCGCATGGCCCAGCTCATCGTGCAGGTCGCCGGGCGCGCGGGGCGTGCCGAGGAACCCGGCAAAGTGGTCATCCAGACGCACCTGGCCGACCACCCGCTGCTGGTGCAGTTGACCGAGCAAGGCTACTTCGCCTTTGCCGAACAGGCGCTGGACGAGCGCCGCGCCGCTGGCCTGCCACCGTATTCCCACCTTGCCCTGCTGCGCGCCGAAGCGCACAAGCCAGGGCAGGCCGAAGGTTTTCTCGACGAAGCCTGCAGCGCCGCGCAGCGCCTGGTGGCCGAGCAGCGCTTGCCCGGCATTGAACTGTTGGGCCCGGTGCCTGCTCCGATGGAGCGCAAGGCCGGGCGCTTCCGTGCGCAATTGCTGATACAGGCCGAAACCCGGGCACCGCTGCATCGACTGATCAGTGCCTGGTTGCTAGTGTTGGAGCAGCTTCCAGGCGGGCGGCAAGTACGCTGGTCGCTGGATGTCGACCCGGTCGACCTATATTGAGCTGTAAGCTGCAAGCTACAAGCAAGAGCAAGAGCAAGAGCAAGAGCAGGCCGGGCGATGGCGTTTGTTCTTGCAGCTTGAAGCTTGCAGCTCAAAGGTTGGCAACCCGGCCCCAGCAACGGATAATGCCCAGTTTTTCCACCTGCGCACCCAGGCGCTCCACCGCGCTAGCGGTCGAAAAGAGATCCCCATGAAAGACACCATTCGCCAGCTGATCCAGCAAGCCCTCACCCAACTCGTCACCGACGGTGTGCTGCCTGAAGGGCTGTCGCCGGCGATCCAGGTGGAAAACGCCCGGGACAAGACCCACGGCGACTTCGCCAGCAACATCGCAATGATGCTGGCCAAGCCGGCTGGCATGAAGCCGCGCGACCTCGCCGAAAAGCTGATTGCAGCCCTGCCGGCCAGTGCCGACATCAGCAAGGTCGAGATCGCAGGCCCAGGCTTTCTGAACTTCTTCCAGAACACCGACGCCCTGGCCAACCGCCTGGACGCCGCCCTTGCCGATGCGCACCTGGGTGCGCGCAAGGCTGGCCCTGCGCAGAAGGTGGTGATCGACATGTCGGCACCGAACCTGGCCAAAGAGATGCACGTCGGCCACCTGCGCTCCACCATCATCGGTGACAGCGTCGCCCGCGTGCTGGAGTTCCTGGGTGACCAGGTCATCCGCCAGAACCACGTGGGCGACTGGGGTACTCAGTTCGGCATGCTGCTGGCCTATCTGGAAGAAAACCCGATCACCAGCGACGAGCTGTCCGACCTGGAGAACTTCTACCGCGCCGCCAAGAAGCGCTTCGACGAGTCCGAAGAATTCGCCACCCGCGCCCGCGGCCTGGTGGTCAAGCTGCAGGCCGGCGACCCTGAGTGCATGGCGCTGTGGACGCGCTTCAAGGACATTTCGCTGTCGCACTGCCAGAAAACCTACGAGCTGCTCAACGTCAAACTGACCATGGCCGACGTGATGGGCGAAAGCGCCTATAACGCCGACCTCGCCAACGTGGTTGCCGACCTCAAGGCCAAAGGCCTGCTGGTCGAGGACCAAGGCGCCCAGTGCGTGTTCCTCGAAGAGTTCAAGAACAGCGAAGGCGAGCCGCTGCCCGTGATCGTGCAGAAGGCCGACGGCGGCTACCTGTACGCCACCACCGACCTGGCTGCCGTGCGCTACCGCAGCAATGTGCTCAAGGCCGACCGCGCGCTGTACTTCGTCGACCAGCGCCAGGCACTGCACTTCAACCAGGTGTTCGAAGTGGCGCGCCGCGCCGGTTTCGTCGGCCACCCGATGCAAATGGAACACATGGGCTTCGGCACCATGAACGGCGCCGATGGACGCCCGTTCAAGACCCGTGACGGCGGCACCGTGAAGCTGATCGACCTGCTCACCGAGGCCAAGGAACGTGCCTACGCACTGGTCAAGGAGAAAAACCCGAGCCTGGCCGAGGACGAATTGCGCCACATCGGTGAAGTGGTCGGTATCGGCGCGGTGAAATACGCAGACCTGTCCAAGCACCGCACCAGCGACTACAGCTTCAACTTTGAGCTGATGCTCAACTTCGAAGGCAACACCGCGCCCTACCTGCTGTACGCCTACACCCGCGTGGCCGGCGTGTTCCGCAAGCTGGGCAAGGGCTTCGACGAGGTGGAAGGCCACATCGTCCTGCAGGCTGCACACGAGCAGGACCTGGCTGCACGCCTGGCGCAATTCGGCGAGATCCTCAACAACGTCGCGGACAAGGGCACCCCGCATGTGTTGTGCACCTACCTGTACGACCTGGCCGGCCTGTTCTCCAGCTTCTACGAGAATTGCCCGATCCTCGCCGCCGAAACCCCCGAGCAACAGCAGAGCCGCCTGCGCCTGGCAGCCCTGACGGGTCGCACCCTCAAGCAAGGTCTGGAACTGCTCGGCCTGGAAACCCTGGAGCGCATGTAAGTTGGCTGCCAAGAAAAAACCAGCTCCCAAGCGCGGTGCAAGCCGCACCCAGGCACCGGCCAAACAGCCGATCCCCGGCTGGATATGGCTGGCGGTCGGCCTGACGGTCGGCGCCTTCATCGTCTTCCTGATGAAGCTCGAGCCTGGCGGTGGCGATATCAAGCGCGCCAAGCCCGAGCAGCAGAAGCCCGAGAAAGTTGCCGAGGCGGGCAAATCAACCGCGGCCGCTACGCAGCAGCCGGTAAAGCCCAAGTATGACTTCTACACCCTGCTGCCCGAGTCGGAAGTGATCGTGCCGCCAGAAGCCGTGCCTGAGAAGACGCCGCCTGTCCCAGCCCAGCCGGTCACCCCGGTCACACCTGCCGAAGCGGCGAAAATCGATACCGCGCGCGCCCAGGCTGCACTGTTGGGCCAAACGCCACCCCCGGCTCCGCCAGTGATCAAACCTGCGGCCACCACGCAGTACTTCCTTCAGGCCGGCTCGTTCCGCAAACAGGCCGACGCCGACAAGGTGCGGGCGCAGATCATCCTGTTGGGCCAGACGGTGAAGGTGGAGTCGGGCACGGTCAAGGATGAAACCTGGTACCGCGTGCTGGTCGGCCCATACAGCAACCGTGAGCAGTTGACCGGTGCGCAGAAGCAGCTGGCCGGAGCGGGGTTCAGTAACCTGCTACTGCAGCAGCGCCAGACCCGCCAGTAACGAAAAAGGCCTTGTCGCTCAGCGTGACAAGGCCTTTTTTTGTGCTCAACGGCGTTCGGCGTTGGCTTGGGAAACCTGGCTGTTCAGCGTCCAGAAGTCATACAGCACACCCACCAGGAACAGGCCACCGGTGAAGAAGTAGATGATCGCGGTGATCCACTTGCCCTGGTACAGGCGATGCACGCCAAAGATGCCGAGGAAGGTCAGCAGTACCCAGGCAATGTTGTAGTCGATGCGCCCAGACTGAAAACGCAAGTCAGCCTCGCGGTCCATCGACGGGATCAGGAACAGGTCGATCAGCCAGCCTATGCCAAGCAGGCCCAGGGTGAAGAACCAGATTGTTCCGGTGATCGGCTTGCCGTAGTAGAAACGATGCGAGCCCGTGAAGCCGAAAATCCACAACAGATAGCCGATGACCTTGCTATGGGTGTCGTGAAACGGCGCCCCTTGTTCATAACTGTTCATTCATAGCCCCCATGGGTTAGCCGAAAATTTTCTAAAAAAAAATGTGACTTTTGCGTCGCAGGCCGACGTACGGCAGCATGACAATCGACAAACGGATCAGAAATTGATCAAAAAGCTGTTATAAAGTTGCGCGCCAATACCAAAACCAACACCAAAACTTCACAAGAGCTTCATCTATGCCGCCTTTGTTCAAGACATGGCTGACCCTCTGCCTATTATTGCCCCTGGCCGCCCACGCCACCAACCGTGAGCAACGTCTTCCCAACGGTTTCACCGGCTATACCACCAATGCCACGGTGAAACACGTGCCCAGCAAGCACACCGCCTTGCGTGCACGCGCCAACAACGCCGGCCAGGTGCCAGTGGCTGCCATGTCGCCGAAACAGAGCAGCGACGTGCTCAGCCGCGCCGTGAATGTGCTCGGCACCCCTTATGTTTGGGGCGGCAGCAGCCCTAAAAAAGGCTTCGACTGCAGCGGGCTGGTCAAGTACGCCTTCAATGACGTGGCTGATGTCGACTTGCCGCGCACCTCCAATGCCATGGCAAAGGGCCACGGCGTGAAGGTGGCCAAAAGCGATCTCAAGCCTGGCGACCTGATCTTCTTCAACATCAAGAGCCGCCGCGTCAACCACGTAGCCATCTACCTGGGCAACGATCGCTTCATCCATGCACCGCGCCGCGGCAAGCGGGTGAGCATCGACAACCTGAGCAAGCCTTACTGGCAGAAGCACTATGTCGTGGCCAAGCGGGTGTTGCCGAAGGCGCCGCAGCAGCTGGCCCTGGCCAAGCGCTGACCTGGCCAGGCAACCGATGGATTGCTGGGGCCACTGCTACACGGCCCCGATCAACCCTTCGGTCTTCAATCGCTGCAACGCCCCCTCCATCGTCCGCATGCCCTGCGCAGCACCCGTCTGCATCACCGAATTCAATTGCGCCATGCGCCCCTCGCGGATCAGGTTGCGCACCGCAGGCGTTCCCACCAGCACCTCCCGGGCAGCCACCCGCCCACCCCGCACACACTTGACCAGCACCTGCGCCACAACCATACGCAGCGACTCCGCCAACATCGCTCGCACCAGCGGTTTCTCCTCGGCGGCAAACACCTCCACCAGCCGGTCGACACTGCCAGCAGCCGAGCGCGTATGCACCGTTGCCAGCACCAGGTGCCCGGTCTCCGCAGCGCGCAACGCCAGGCGAATCGTCTCCAGGTCGCGCAATTCGCCTATGACGATCACATCCGGATCCTGACGCAGCGCGCTGCGCAGCCCTTGGGAAAAGTCGCGGCAATGCCGACCGATTTCTCGCTGATTGATCAGGCTTCGCTGGCTGTTGTGGATAACTTCGACAGGGTCCTCGAGGGTGATGATGTGCAAGGACCGCTGCCGGTTCAGCTGATCGATCAGCGTCGCCAAGGTGCTGGATTTTCCACTGCCGGTAGGCCCGCCGAGCAGAATCAGGCCGTCAGTCCACTGTGCAACAGACCGAAACACATCTTCCAGGTCAAGCTCGTCGAGCGTCGCAATCCGCTTTGGGATCAAGCGAAAGGTGGCCGCCGGGCCATTCAACTGGCGGAACAGGTTCAGGCGAAAGCGCCCGAGCGAGGGCAGCTCCAGTGCCAGGTCCTGCTCATCACCTTGCGCCCACTGCTGGCGCCGGCACTCATCGAGCAGCGGCGCCAGGGCATCGGTCAACGCCGCTGGCGTCAAGTTCGGTAGCGCCATGCGCCGCAGCTCACCATCCACGCGCAGCATCGGTATCTCGCCCGCGGCCAGGTGCAGGTCACTCGCCCCTGCATCGCCAGCCCGGGCCAACAGGTCAGTCACGTCCATGAGACTCCCCAACAGCCATCAAGCAGGTAGAATGCCGCTGACTCCTGAGCCAACGGCATCGATCCATGTCCACCATAGCAGACAACCTTTGCGCCCTTGCCGCCCGTATCGATAGCGCAGCCAAGGCCGCTGGACGCGACCCGGCCAGCCTTCAGTTGCTGGCCGTCAGCAAGACCAAACCGGCCAGTGCCATCCGCGAGCTGCATGCCGCAGGTGTATGCGATGTCGGTGAAAACTACCTGCAGGAAGCCCTGGCCAAGCAGGAGGACCTGCGGGACTTGCCCTTGATCTGGCACTTCATCGGCCCCATTCAGTCGAACAAGACCAAAGCAATTGCCGAACATTTCGACTGGGTACACTCCGTGGACCGCCTGAAGATCGCCCAACGCCTGTCTGAACAACGCCCCCCAGGCCTGCCGCCTCTGAACATCTGCCTGCAGGTGAATGTCAGCGGCGAGGACAGCAAATCGGGGTGCGCCCCCGAGGACCTGCCGGCACTGGCCAATGCCGTGGCCGCACTGCCCAACCTGCGCCTGCGCGGGCTGATGGCGATCCCCGAACCCAGCGAGGACCGCGCCGAGCAAGAAGCCGCCTTCGCTAGCCTGCGCCAGCTGCAGGAGGGCCTGAATCTTGGCCTGGACACCCTGTCCATGGGCATGAGCCACGACCTGGAAGCTGCGATCGCGCAGGGTGCGACCTGGGTGCGTATCGGCACCGCCCTGTTCGGCGCCCGCAGCTACGGCCCCGCCTGATTCCATGCTTTACTCACTCTTTCCCTCAAGGACCTGACATGAGCAAGACACGTATTGCCTTCATCGGCGCCGGCAACATGGCTGCCAGCCTGATCGGCGGCCTGCGCGCCCAGGGCCTGGACGCCACGCAGATCCGCGCCAGCGATCCAGGCGCCGAAACCCGCACCCGGGTCCAGGCCGAGCACGGTATCGAGGTATTCGAAGACAACGCACAGGCCATCGTCGGGGCTGACGTGATCGTCCTGGCAGTCAAACCGCAGGTGATGAAAACCGTCTGCGAGGCCCTGCAGCCGAACCTGCAGGATGGCCAGCTGATCGTTTCGATTGCCGCCGGCATCACCTGCGCCAGCCTGCAGGCCTGGCTCGGCACCCGCCCGGTAGTGCGCTGCATGCCCAACACGCCGGCCCTGCTGCGCCAAGGCGTAAGCGGGCTGTATGCCACCGCCGAAGTGACCAGCACACAGCACCAGCAGGCCGAGCAGCTGCTATCGGCCGTCGGCACCGCCTTGTGGCTGGAGCATGAACACCAGCTCGATGCCGTTACAGCTGTCTCGGGCAGCGGTCCGGCCTATTTCTTCCTGCTGATCGAAGCCATGACTGCCGCCGGCGAGAAGCTTGGCCTGCCACGCGAAACCGCTACCCAGCTGACCCTGCAGACCGCACTGGGTGCCGCGCACATGGCGGTGGCCAGTGACGTTGACGCCGCCGAGCTGCGTCGCCGGGTCACTTCGCCAGCCGGCACCACAGAGGCCGCAATCAAGTCGTTCCAGAGCAACGGTTTCGAAGCCATCGTCGAGCAGGCACTGGCAGCCGCGGCGCAGCGTTCTGCCGAGCTGGCCGAGCAATTGGGCAAATAAGGAGTCTTAGATGAATGCATTGTCGGGCGCCGCGATCTTCGTGGTGCAAACCCTGGTCAGCCTGTATCTGGTGATCGTCCTGCTGCGCTTCGTGCTGCAGCTGGTAAAAGCCAACTTCTACAACCCGCTGTGCCAGTTCGCGGTGCGCGCCACGCAACCGCTGCTCAAACCGATCCGTCGCATCATCCCAAGCGTCGGCGGCCTCGATACCTCGTCGCTGCTGCTGGCGGTGGTGATCCAGGCTCTGCTGATGGGCTTTGTGCTGATGGTGACCTACGGCACCTTCGGTGATGTGCTGCACCTGCTGATGTGGGCGATCATCGGCATCACCTCGCTGTTCCTGAAGATTTTCTGGGTCGCGATGATCGTCATGGTGATCGTGTCCTGGGTCGCGCCGAACAGCCACAATCCTGCGGCCGAGCTGGCCTACCAGATCAGCGAACCCGTGCTGGCGCCGTTCCGCCGTATCGTGCCCAGCCTGGGCGGCATGGACATTTCGCCGATCTTCGCCTTCATCGCGATCCAGGTGCTGCAATCGTTTGTCATGCCGCCGCTGGCAGCCTATGCCGGCATGCCACAGGAACTGTGGCGGATGATCTGAGCCCTGTTGTTCCCGGCGGCAAGCCTTTGCTTGCCGCTGGGGGTAGCGCTCTTTAGACTTACGCCTCCGTCAAGCGTGAGCAGGGTCGATGTCCACTGTCCTTCCCGAAGATTCCGTCGGTCTGGTTACACCGCAAACAGCCCGGTTCGATGAACCGCTGGCCCTGGCCTGTGGCCGTTCTCTGGCCAGCTACGAGCTGGTCTACGAGACCTATGGCACCCTGAACGCCAGCGCAAGCAATGCTGTGCTGATCTGCCATGCCCTCTCTGGCCATCACCACGCGGCCGGCTACCACGCCACCACCGACCGCAAGCCCGGCTGGTGGGACAGCTGCATCGGCCCTGGCAAGCCGATCGACACCAACCGTTTCTTCGTGGTCAGCCTGAACAACCTCGGTGGCTGCAACGGCAGCACCGGCCCCAGCAGCGTCAACCCCGCCACCGGCAAGCCGTATGGCGCCGATTTCCCGGTACTGACCGTTGAAGACTGGGTACACAGCCAGGCACGCCTTGCCGATCGCTTGGGCATCCGGCAGTGGGCGGCCATTGTCGGCGGCAGCCTCGGCGGCATGCAGGCCCTGCAGTGGACCATGACCTACCCCGACCGCGTGCGCCACTGCGTCGATATCGCCTCGGCACCAAAGTTGTCGGCCCAGAACATTGCCTTCAACGAAGTGGCGCGCCAGGCCATCCTCACCGACCCCGAATTCCACGGCGGCTCGTTCCAGGACCAGGGCGTGATCCCCAAGCGTGGCCTGATGCTGGCGCGTATGGTCGGGCATATCACCTACCTGTCCGACGACTCGATGGGGGAAAAGTTTGGCCGGGAGCTCAAGAGCGACAAGCTCAATTACGACTTCCACAGCGTCGAATTCCAGGTCGAGAGCTACCTGCGCTATCAGGGCGAAGAGTTCTCTGGCCGCTTCGACGCCAACACCTACCTGCTGATGACCAAGGCGCTGGATTACTTCGACCCGGCGGCGGCCAATGGCGGCGACCTGGCCGCGACCCTGGCCCACGTCACAGCCGACTACTGCATCATGTCGTTCACCACCGACTGGCGTTTCTCGCCGGCCCGCTCGCGCGAGATCGTCGATGCCCTGATGGCGGCACGCAAGAACGTCTGTTATCTGGAGATCGACTCTCCTTATGGGCACGATGCCTTCCTGATCCCCACGCCTCGCTACATGCAGGGTTTCGCGAACTACATGAACCGCATCGCCATCTGAGGACAGCATGAGAGCCGACCTGGAAATCATCCACGACTGGATTCCCGCCGGCAGCCGGGTACTCGACCTGGGCTGCGGCAGTGGCGAGCTGCTGGCTTCGCTGCGTGATCGCAAGCAGGTCACCGGCTACGGCCTGGAGATCGACCCCGACAACATCGCCGCCTGTGTAGCCAAAGGCGTCAACGTCATCGAGCAGGACCTGGACAAGGGCCTTGGCAACTTCGCCAGCAACAGCTTTGACGTAGTGATCATGACCCAGGCCCTGCAGGCCGTGGAGTACCCCGACCGCATCCTCGACGAGATGCTGCGTGTGGGCCGCCAGTGCATCATCACCTTCCCCAACTTCGGCCACTGGCGTTGCCGCTGGTACCTGGCGACCAAAGGCCGCATGCCGGTTTCGGACTTCATGCCGTACACCTGGTACAACACCCCGAACATCCACTTCTGCACCTTTGCCGACTTCGAACAGCTGTGCCATGAGCGCCGCGCCAAGGTCCTGGACCGCCTGGCCGTCGACCACTTGCACCGCAATGGGTGGGGCGGCCGGCTTTGGCCTAATCTGTTAGGGGAAATCGGCATTTACCGCGTCAGTAGCCCCGGCCTGCAGGAGCACCAGCTCGCGGTCTGACGTCCAGCAGAGGAATCGCACCATGCGTCGCCTAGCCCTGTTTCTGATCAGCTTGTGCCTGGCGCTGCCGGTACTGGCTGCCGATGCCGCCAAACCCGAGCGCAAGGAAGTGTTCGGCGACGTGACGGTGCACTACAGCGCCTTCACCTCCAGCATGCTGCAGCCGGACATTGCCGCCGCCACTGGGCTTGTCCGCAGCAAGAATCAGGGGGTGCTCAACATCGCCGTGCTCAAGGCCAGCAAACCCGCCATGGCGGTGGTCAGCGGCACGGTAAAAGACCTCACCGGGCGCAGCAACCCGCTGTCGTTCAAGCAGATTACCGATCGAGGCGCGATCTACTACATCGCCCAGTTCAAGATCCAACAGGCCGAGACGCTGACCTTCGACCTGAATGTCGAAACCGGCGGGGTCAGCCATAAACTCAGCTTCAACCAGGAAGTGTTCCCAGGCGAATGATGAATCTCCAGCAACTCGTATTGGCCAGCCACAATGCCGGCAAACTCAAGGAACTTCAGGCCATGCTCGGCCAGACCGTGCAACTGCGCTCGATTGGTGAGTTCAGCCAGGTAGAACCCGAAGAAACCGGCCTGTCGTTCGTCGAGAACGCCATCCTCAAGGCGCGCAATGCTGCACGCATCTCCGGGCTGCCGGCGCTGGCCGACGACTCTGGCCTGGCGGTCGACTTTCTCGGTGGCGCGCCGGGCATCTACTCGGCGCGCTATGCCGACGGCAAGGGTGATGCGGCAAACAACGCAAAGCTGCTCGAGGCACTCAAGGATGTACCGCAAGATCAGCGCGGCGCCCAGTTCGTCTGTGTGCTGGCACTGGTACGCCATGCCGACGATCCACTGCCCATCCTCTGCGAGGGCCTTTGGCATGGGCGCATCATGTTCGAAGCCAGCGGCGATCAAGGCTTTGGCTATGACCCGCTGTTCTGGGTGCCTGAGCGCAACTGCTCAAGCGCCGACCTCGCGCCTGCCGACAAGAACCAGCTCAGCCACCGCGCCCGCGCCATGGTCCTGCTGCGCCAACGTCTGGGCCTGGCATGATCGAATTGTTGTCCACCCAGCCGCGCCAGCCTGGCGTGGCGGGTTTCGCCACGTTGCCACCTTTGGCACTGTACATCCACATTCCGTGGTGCGTGCGCAAATGCCCTTACTGCGACTTCAACTCCCATGCAGCTGGGCCTGAGCTTCCGGAAGAGGCCTATGTCGATGCCCTGCTGACCGACCTAGACCAAGAGCTGCCTGCGGTTCAGGGAAGGCCAATTTCGTCGATCTTCTTCGGCGGCGGCACCCCTAGCCTGTTCAGCGCCAATGCCCTTGGCAGGTTGCTGCGCGGCGTGGAGCAACGCATCCCCTTCGCGCCGGACATTGAAATCACGCTGGAAGCCAACCCAGGGACGTTCGAGCAGGAGAAGTTCAAGGCGTACCGGCAGACGGGCATCAATCGCCTGTCGATTGGCGTGCAAAGCTTCCAGCCGGCCAAACTGCAGGCGCTTGGGCGCATCCACAATGGCGACGAAGCCATTCGCGCAGCGGGCATGGCCCGGGCGGCCGGCTTCGACAACTTCAACATGGACCTGATGCACGGCCTTCCGGATCAGTCACTGGACGATGCGTTGGGCGACCTGCGCCAGGCCATCGACCTGGGGCCAACGCACCTGTCCTGGTACCAGCTGACCGTGGAGCCGAACACGGTGTTCTGGAACCAACCACCTGAACTGCCCGAGGACGACATTCTTTGGGACATTCAGGAGGCCGGCCAGGCACTGATGGCGGCGCACGGCTACAAGCAGTATGAGGTTTCGGCCTATGCCCAGGCGGGGCGTGCTGCCAAGCACAACCTCAATTACTGGCGCTTTGGCGATTTTATCGGCATCGGCGCCGGCGCCCACGGCAAGCTGACCTTTGCCGACGGCCGTATCCTGCGCACCTGGAAAACCCGCCTACCCAAGGACTACCTGAACCTGGCCAAGCCGTTCAAGGCCGGCGAAAAGCTGCTGCCGGTGGACGAGCTGCCGTTCGAGTTCCTGATGAACGCGCTGCGCCTGACCGATGGCGTAGAAGCCGAGCTGTTCAGCCAGCGCACCGGCTTGCCACTGGCGCAACTGGCCGAGGCCCGCCGCGCCGCCGAACAAAAAGGCCTTTTGCAGGTCGAACCGGATCGGTTGGTGGCCACGCCACGCGGCCAGTTGTTCCTCAATGACCTGCTGCAGTATTTCTTGACCTAAGGATGACCCATGGATCTGGTACTTGACCTGCTGGCAACGGTTTCCCGCTGGAGCCGTAGCAACCTGTCTGAGATTTCGCTGGCCTTGGTGGGCTGCCTGCTGGTGCTGTTTGGCACCGATATCAAGGGCTGGGTGGAACAACGGCTGGGCGGCCTGGCAGGTGCCCTGCGGGTTCCGTTCATGGCGCTGCTGGTGATGATCGGCAGCGGCGCGGCGCTGATCTATGCCACGCCGTGGGTGGTGAAGGGGCTGAGCCAGTTCAACAACTACGCGTTGGCGCCGGTGCTGTTGGTGGTGCTGGTGTTGATTGGCGTGGTCGCTGATCGGCGGGGGTAAAGCTGACTGACTGGAAGCTGCCCCGCAAAACCAGGGCAGCTCTACCACTCGACTGCCCTTTGCAGGGAGCCACCGAGGCGGTCAGGCGTGCCCCCTCTCGGCCTGGATTACAAACAAGCCCCGGAGGGCTTGCATAGGCGGCTCAGCGCAACATCGAAAGGCTCAAACAGCCAATCAAGCCACCTTCTCGAATTTCAAATCCCAAACCCCATGCCCCAAGCGCTCACCACGGCGCTCGAACTTGGTGATTGGACGTTCTTCGGGACGCGGCACATAAGCCCCGTCTGCGGCCAGGTTTCGGTACCCCGGCGCCGCGCTCATCACTTCCAGCATGTATTGGGCATACGGCTCCCAGTCAGTGGCCATATGGAATATGCCACCCGGTTTGAGCTTGCGACGCACCAGCTCGGCGAACTCCAACTGCACGATACGACGCTTGTGGTGGCGCGCCTTGTGCCATGGGTCAGGGAAGAACAGCATCAAGCGGTCGAGGCTGTTATCGGCCACACAGCGGTTGAGCACTTCGATGGCGTCGCAATCGTACACCCGCAGGTTCTTCAGGCCCTCGGTCAGCACGCCGTTAAGCAGCGCGCCGACACCCGGGCGGTGCACTTCAACACCGATGAAGTCTTGCTCAGGTGCGGCAGCGGCCATCTCCAAGAGGGAATGGCCCATGCCGAAACCGATCTCCAGGGTGCGTGGCGCCGAACGGCCGAACACCTGGTCATAGTCCACCGGGCTTTCGGCCAGCGGCAGGATATACAGCGGGCCGCCCTGGTCCAGGCCGCGTTGCTGGCCTTCGGTCATGCGCCCGGCGCGCATCACGAAACTCTTGATGCGGCGGTGTGGACGCGCTTCGCCGTCGGTGGTGATCGGCGTGTCTTGCGATTCAGTCATCAGTAGCTCTTACTTGATCAGACCATCCAGCGGCGAAGACGCGCTGGCATAGAGTTTCTTCGGCATGCGCCCGGCGAGGTAGGCCATGCGCCCGGCGACGATTGCGTGTTTCATGGCCTCGGCCATCAGCACGGGCTGCTGGGCGTGGGCGATGGCCGAGTTCATCAGCACCGCTTCACAGCCCATTTCCATGGCGATGGTGGCATCGGAGGCGGTACCCACGCCTGCATCGACCAGCACCGGCACCTTGGATTCTTCCAGGATGATCTGCAGGTTGTACGGGTTGCAGATGCCCAGGCCAGTGCCGATAAGGCCGGCCAGCGGCATGACCGCGATGCAGCCTGCTTCGGCCAGTTGACGGGCAATGATCGGGTCATCGCTGGTGTAGACCATCACGTCGAAGCCGTCCTTGACCAGTACTTCGGCGGCCTTGAGGGTTTCGATCACGTTGGGGAACAGGGTCTTCTGGTCTGCCAGGACCTCCAGCTTGACCAGGTTATGACCATCGAGCAGTTCACGGGCCAGGCGGCAGGTGCGCACCGCTTCGACGGCGTCATAGCAGCCGGCGGTGTTCGGCAGAATGGTGTAACGGTCCGGTGGCAGCACATCGAGCAGGTTCGGTTCGCCCGGGTTCTGGCCGAGGTTGGTGCGGCGCACGGCGACAGTGACGATTTCGGCGCCCGAGGCCTCGATGGCCAGGCGGGTTTCTTCCATGTCACGGTATTTGCCGGTGCCGACCAGCAGGCGCGACTGGAAAGTGCGCCCGGCCAGGGTAAAGGGCTTGTCGCTACGAACGTTGCTCATCAAAGATCCTCTGGAAAAGGTTGCTGGGCTTGCAGGTGAATCGCCAGGCCGGAATCAGCCGCCGCCAATAGCGTGGACCACTTCGACCTGGTCGCCGTCGTTGAGCTGCGTGCTGTCGTGCTGACTGCGCGGCACGATATCCAGGTTCAATTCCACTGCCACCCGGCGCCCGGTCAGCTCCAGGCGGGTCAGCAGCGCCGCGACGCTTTCGCCAGCGGGCAATTCATAGGGTTCACCGTTCAATTGAATGCGCATGCGCACGGCCACCATTGTGCGTTGGGGGCCAGCATTCTAGCGCCGATCAACGCGTTAACCCAAGGGCGGTGCACGCCATTAGTCGTGATTGTGGACCGCTTGGTCAGCCTAAACGCCATGCTGCCATGCCCAGGCAGACCCAGCCGGCCAGGAAGCACAAGCCGCCGATAGGGGTGATGATGCCAAGCTTGCCCAGCCCGCTGAGGGTCAGCAGGTACAGGCTACCGGAGAACAGCACGATGCCCAGGGCGAACAGACCACCGGCCCAGCCAACCAGGCGCCCCGGCAAGTGCGCCGCGAGCAGCGCGACCCCGAAGATTGCCAAGGCATGCACCAGTTGATAGGTCACTCCGGTTTGAAAGATGGCCAGGTAATCTGCGCTCAGGCGGTTTTTCAGCCCATGGGCGGCGAATGCGCCCAGGCCGACACCGGTAAAGCCGAAAAGGGCGGCGAGCATGAGGAAGGTGCGAAGCATGGGACGACTCCTGGGATCGGGTCTGTATAATGGCCCGTTCCACCGGTCCGGCCAAGCCATCGCCATGCTGTCATCCCTACTCCGTCGCCTCGCCCGCGCCCTGTTCTGGTTCGCTGCCGGCAGCATCGTGCTGGTGCTGGTGTTCCGCTGGGTGCCGCCTCCCGGCACGGCATTGATGGTCGAGCGCAAGGTGCAGTCGTGGGTCAGTGGCGAGCCGATCGACCTGCAGCGCGACTGGCAGCCGTGGGAAAATATCTCGGATGACCTCAAGGTCGCGGTCATCGCCGGTGAAGACCAGAAGTTCGCCAACCACTGGGGGTTCGACATCCCCGCCATCCAGGCGGCGCTAGCCTATAACGAGCGGGGCGGCAGCATCCGTGGTGCCAGCACCTTGACCCAGCAGGTGGCCAAGAACCTGTTCCTGTGGTCGGGTCGCAGTTGGCTGCGCAAGGGGCTGGAGGCCTGGTTCACGGCGCTGCTGGAACTGTTCTGGTCGAAAGAGCGGATCCTCGAGGTCTACCTGAACAGTGCCGAATGGGGCAAAGGGGTATTTGGTGCCCAGGCTGCGGCGCGCTACCACTTCGGTATCGATGCCAGCCGCCTGAACCGCCAGCAGGCTGCTCAATTGGCTGCGGTGCTGCCCAGCCCCATCAAGTGGAGCGCCAGCCGGCCGAGCGCCTACGTGGCGAGCCGGGCAGGCTGGATTCGCCGGCAAATGAGCCAGCTGGGTGGGCCGAGCTACCTGATGCAGCTGGATGCTTCGCGCAGGCCCTGAATTGATACGCTGACTTTGACTGCCCCTCTCCGAGGCCGGTAAAGCATACGCAAACAAAAAAGCCGCTCACCCTGTCATGGGCCAGCGGCTTTTCAGTGCATCAGGCGCCAATCACGCAGCAATCAACGCCTTCACCTTGTTCATCGCATTCTTTTCCAGCTGGCGAATACGCTCAGCCGAAACGCTGTACTTGTCTGCCAGCTCATGCAATGTGGCTTTCTCTTCAGCCAGCCAGCGCTGGTAGAGAATGTCGCGGCTACGCTCGTCCAGGCCCTGCAAGGCTTCATGCAGGTTGCTGGTGGAGTTGTCGCTCCAGTCAGCGTCCTCAAGCTGCACAGCCGGGTCGTAGCGATGGTCTTCCAGGTAATGTGCAGGCGACTGGAAGGCGCTGTCGTCGTCCGCCTCTGCTGCCGGGTCGAAGGCCATGTCCTGGCCACTCAGACGGCTTTCCATCTCACGCACTTCACGCGGCTCGACGCCGAGGCTTTCAGCCACGCGGTGCACTTCATCATTGTTCAACCAGGCCAGACGCTTCTTCTGGCTGCGCAGGTTGAAGAACAGCTTGCGCTGGGCCTTGGTGGTAGCCACCTTGACGATGCGCCAGTTGCGCAGGATGAATTCGTGGATTTCAGCCTTGATCCAGTGCACGGCGAACGACACCAGGCGCACACCCATTTCCGGGTTGAAGCGCTTGACCGCCTTCATCAGGCCGACGTTGCCTTCCTGAATGAGGTCGGCCTGGGCCAACCCGTAGCCAGCATAGCTGCGGGCGATATGTACGACGAAGCGCAGGTGGGCCATCACCATTTGCCGAGCGGCCTCAAGATCCTGCTCATAATAGAGACGCTCGGCCAGATCACGCTCCTGCTCGACAGTCAGCAGCGGGATGCTGTTGACCGTGTGCACGTAGGCTTCCAGGTTTGCACCGGGAACCAGGGCATAGGCAGGTTGCAACGATGTGGTCATTCAAGAACCTCCGACTTACCAGACTCGTGCCTTGTGAGCACTGCCAACATAGACCTGGAACCAAGGTGCAAGTTCCAAAAATGAAAAATTGTCAATGCTGGCTCAGAAAAACTATCGCGGGGCCAACTCGTTCAAATGCCGAGCCACCGCAATCCATGCACCGATATACCCCAACAGTACCGCCCCGATCAAGAGCGACAGACCATCGGATGCTGGCACACCGCCCAGGGAGAAGTCGCTGCCGTAGAGCCCGGACAGCCCTACCACGGCCTCGTTCAGCCAGTTGAGGCCGAACGCGAGGATACCCCAGGCAAGCAGGCCCGCACCCAGGCCGTACAACGCGCCCATGTACAGGAAAGGCCGACGGACGTAGCTGTCGGTGCCGCCTACCAGCTTGATGACTTCGATCTCGGTACGGCGGTTTTCAATATGTAGACGAATTGTGTTACCGATTACTAACAGCAAGGCAGAAATAAGCATCACCGCCAGGCCGAAGACGAACCGGTCGCCCAGCTTGAGGATCGCCGCCAGGCGCTCCACCCACACCAGGTCGAGTTGTGCATTTTCCACTCGCGGCAGCTCGGCCAGACGTTGCCGCAGCGCTTCCAGGGCCGGCTTGTCGACTTCGGTCGGGGTCACCACCACGACACCAGGCAGCGGGTTGTCGGGCAGTTCACGCAGGGCTTCGCCCAACCCGGACTGCTGCTGGAACTCTTCCAGCGCCTGCGCTGGGCTGATGTACAAGGCATCGGCCACCCCAGGCATGCCTTTGATCTCTTGGCCCAGGGCCTCGCCCTCCTTGCTGCCCGCGTCGAGCTTCAGGTACAGGGAAATCTGCGCGGCGCGCTGCCAGGAGCCCCCCAGCTTCTCGACGTTCTTCAACAGCAGCGAAAGGCCCATGGGCATGCTCAGCGCCACGGCCATCACCAGGCAGGTGAAGAAGCTGCCGATCGGCTGCTTGCCCAGGCGACGCAGGCTGTCGGCCAGGCTGGCACGGTGGCTGTCCAGCCAGGCGTGCAACAGCGTGCGGAAGTCCGGGCCGTCATCATCATGCTCGCCGCGCTTTTTCCGGGTATCCGCGTCGGCGGCCTTTGGGGCGACCCGCTCGGAAACCTTGGGTGTACGTGTAGTGCTCATTGCCCGGCCTCCCCATCGCCGATCAGACGGCCGCGCTGTAAGGTCAGCATGCGGTGGCGCATGCGCGCAATCAGTGCCAGGTCATGGCTGGCGATCAACACCGTGGTACCCAGCCGATTGATGTCCTCGAACACCCCCATGATCTCTGCGGCAAGGCGCGGGTCGAGGTTACCGGTGGGTTCGTCGGCCAGCAGCAAGGCGGGCTGGTGGACGATCGCACGAGCGATACCGACCCGCTGCTGCTGGCCGGTGGACAGGTCGGCCGGGAACAGCTCACCCTTGTCGACCAGCGACACACGCTCCAGCGCCGAATCCACGCGTTTGGCGATCTCTGCCTTGGACAGGCCGAGAATCTGCAGCGGCAGGGCAATGTTGTTGAAAACGGTACGGTCGAACAGCAACTGGTGGTTCTGGAACACCACCCCGATCTGCCGACGCAGGAACGGGATCTGCGCATTGCTGATCTGGCCCAGGTCCTGCCCTGCCAGCATCAACTTGCCGCTGGTGGGGCGTTCCATGGCCAGCAGCAGGCGCAGCAAGGTGCTCTTGCCGGCCCCGGAATGGCCGGTGACGAACAGGAATTCGCCCCGGCGCGCCCGGAAACTCAGCTCATGCAAGCCAACATGGCCGTTGGGGTAGCGCTTGGCAACCTGTTCGAATCGGATCATGGGTGCTCTCGCTCGGCAAACAGAGCCTTGACGAACGGCTCGGCTTCGAAGGTGCGCAGGTCGTCGATACCTTCACCCACGCCGATGAAGCGGATCGGAATGTTGAACTGCTTGGCAAGCGCGAAGATCACGCCCCCCTTGGCAGTGCCGTCCAGCTTGGTCAGGGCCAGGCCGGTCAGCTCGACGCTCTGGTTGAAGTACTTGGCCTGGCTGATGGCGTTCTGGCCAGTACCGGCATCGAGCACCAGCAGCACCTCATGCGGCGCCTCGGCGTCAAGCTTGCCGATGACCCGGCGAACCTTTTTCAGCTCTTCCATCAGGTTGTCTTTGGTGTGCAGCCGGCCGGCGGTATCGGCGATCAGCACATCGACGCCACGGGCCTTGGCGGCCTGCACGGCATCGAAGATCACCGACGCGGAGTCGGCACCGGTGTGCTGGGCGATCACCGGGATCTGGTTTCGCTCGCCCCAGACCTGCAACTGCTCGACAGCGGCAGCACGGAAGGTATCACCCGCGGCCAGCATGACCTTCTTGCCCTCGAGTTGCAGCTTCTTGGCCAGCTTGCCGATAGTGGTGGTCTTGCCGGCGCCGTTGACGCCTACCACGAGGATCACATAGGGCTTGTTCTGCGCCTGGATCTTCAGCGGCTGCTCGACCGGGCGCAGCAGCGCGGCCAGTTCTTCCTGCAGCGACTTGTACAGGGCATCGGCATCGGCCAGCTGTTTGCGCGCAACCTTCTGGGTCAGGTTCTGAACGATGGTCGAGGTCGCCTCCACGCCAACGTCGGCGGTCAGCAAGCGTGTTTCGATCTCGTCTAGCAGGTCATCATCAATGACTTTCTTGCCCAGGAACAGGCTGGCCATGCCTTCGCCGATGCTGGCGCTGGTCTTCGACAGGCCCTGCTTGAGGCGAGCGAAGAAGCCGGGCTTGGCAGGTTCGGCAACGGCTGGGGTAACGGCCGCGACGGCCTGTTCCGGGGCCGGGCGCTCGGGAATCGCTGGCGGGGCTTTTGGCTCAAGGTCTGGAACCAGGGCGACCGGTTCTTCGGCAACGGGCAAGACCAGGTTGCTGACCGGGGCTTCGGGGGCTGCTGCGACTGGAGCAGGGCTTTCGAGCTGCGCAGCAGCGGGCTCAGCACTCGCAGGCAACTCCGCCCTCACAGGGGCCAGGACAGGCTCGGGAACCGGCACTGGCTCAGGGGCTGGAGCATGCTCAGGGACCGGTGCAACCTCAGGAGCCGGCGCAGGCTCAGGGGCCGGTGCGACCTCCGGGGCCGGAGCAGGCTCAACGACAGGCGCAGGCTGGGGGGCCAGTACCGGCTCAGCGGGACGTACCGGCTCAACGGCAGGCGGGGGCGCTTCGGCAACCACCGGCTCGGCCGCAGCCGCTTCAGGCTGCTCGGCGGCAGGCGGCGGCGATACCGGCTCTACTGCGTGAGCATCAGGGGTTTGTGGCTGTTCGGCGACAGGTTGCTGCGGCTTCTTGCGAAACCAGCTGAACAGGCCTTTTTTCTCGCCAGCCTCGGCCGGCGCTTTTTTGTCGTCGTTGGAACCAAACATGGAAGACGGCTATCTCAGGGTAGCGATGGGCCAGCAGCGGCTCATCTGGAATTCTCTAAACGCAGAACAGACTGTTTTGAAGCCGGCTGGTTCATGCGCAATGTTTTGTCTTAATGGACCTGCAGGCCAGAACGGCGACAGGCATGGTCGCCAGGCAACCGGATCAGTATCCTAGCACCTCCTGGCCCGCCGACGCTAAACCCTGCGGGCCGCCGAACAGGTTAAACACCTTATGAATGCTCTAGCCCGCCGCGCCGCTGGCCTGTTGCTCAGCACGCTCTGCCTGCCGCTCGCAGCCTTTGCCGCCGATGTGCAACCCACCCACGAATTCATCCTCGACAACGGCCTGAAAGTGGTCGTACGCGAGGACCACCGCGCGCCAGTGGTGGTTTCGCAGATCTGGTACAAGGTCGGCTCCAGCTATGAGACACCCGGCCAGACCGGGCTGTCCCACGCTCTGGAACACATGATGTTCAAGGGCAGCGCCAAGGTCGGCCCCGGCGAAGCTTCGCGCATCCTGCGCGACCTGGGCGCGGAAGAGAACGCCTTTACCAGCGACGACTACACCGCCTACTACCAGGTTCTGGCCCGCGACCGCCTGCCGGTGGCTCTGGAGCTGGAGGCCGACCGGCTGGCCAACCTGCGCCTGCCGGCCGATGAGTTCAGCCGCGAAATCGAGGTGATCAAGGAAGAGCGCCGCCTGCGCACCGACGATCAGCCAAGCGCCAAGGCTTTCGAGCTGTTCCGCGCCATGGCCTACCCGGCCAGCGGCTACCACACCCCGACCATCGGCTGGATGGCCGACCTCGAACGCATGAAAGTCGAGGAGCTGCGCCACTGGTACGAGTCCTGGTACGCGCCGAACAACGCCACCCTGGTGGTGGTCGGCGATGTTACCGCCGCCGAGGTCAAAGGCCTGGCGCAGAAGTACTTCGCCAGTATCCCCAAGCGCGCCGTGCCGCCGGCCAAGCTGCCGCTGGAGCTGGCCGAGCCAGGCCGGCGCCAGCTGACCCTGCACGTGCGCACCCAACTGCCAAGCCTGATCTACGGCTTCAACGTACCGGGCCTTGCCACCGCCAAGGACCCGCGCACCGCGCACGCCCTGCGGCTGATCTCGGCCTTGCTCGACGGCGGCTACAGCGCCCGCCTGCCGGCGCGCCTGGAGCGTGGCCAGGAACTGGTGGCCGGCGCCTCGTCCAGCTACAACGCCTTCACCCGCGGCGACAGCCTGTTCATGATCTCGGCTACCCCTAACGTACAGAAGCAGAAGACGCTCGCCGATGTCGAGAAAGGCGTCTGGCAGTTGCTCGATGAGCTCAAGACCACCCCGCCGAGCGCCGAGGAACTGGAACGTGTACGCGCCCAGGTGATCGCCGGGCTGGTCTACGACCGCGACTCCATCAGCAGCCAGGCCACCACCATTGGCCAGCTAGAGACGGTCGGCCTGTCCTGGAAACTGATCGACAGCGAACTGGACGAACTCAAGCGCGTGACCCCCGAAGACATCCAGGCCGCCGCACGCACCTATTTCACCCGCGAACGCCTGAGCGTTGCCCACGTACTGCCTGAGGAGTCCGCTCATGAGTGATTGCAGCGCACCACGCTACACCCTGATCGGCACGGGCATCATCGCACTGGTGGTGGCGATGACCTGCGTCCTGGCTCGCCCTGCCCACGCCGAAACCGACAGCACCGCGGCCCGCCCCGCCAATACCCTGCAGTCGCTGGCCGAGCTGGACGGCAAGGCCCCCAGCCGGCGCCAGCTGAACATCCAGAACTGGACCACTGCCGAAGGTGCACGCGTACTGTTCGTCGAGGCCCGCGAGCTGCCGATGTTCGATTTGCGCGTGACCTTCGCCGCCGGCAGCAGCCAGGACGGCAACACGCCGGGCCTGGCCACCCTGACCAATGCCATGCTCAACGAAGGCGTTGCCGGCAAGGATGTGACCGCCATCGCCGAAGGCTTCGAAGGGCTCGGCGCAGACTTCGGCAACGGTTCCTACCGCGACATGGCGGTGGCCTCGCTGCGCAGCCTGAGTGTGAAGGACAAGCGCGAGCCGGCCCTGAAGCTGTTCGCTGAAGTAACCGGCAAGCCGACCTTCCCGGAGGACGCACTCAAACGAATCAAGAACCAGCTGCTGGCCGGTTTCGAATACGAGAAGCAGAACCCCGGCAAGATCGCCGGCAAGGCGTTGTTCGGCAAACTTTACGGCGAACACCCTTACGCCCATCCAAGCGACGGCAGCGCTGAAAGCATCCCGGGCATCACCCTGGAACAGCTGCGCGCATTCCACGCCAAAGCCTATGCAGCGGGCAACGCGGTAATCGCACTGGTCGGCGACCTCAGCCGCGAAGAGGCCAAGGCGATTGCCGCCCAGGTCTCCGCCGCCCTGCCCAAAGGCCCGGCACTGGCCAAGCCTGCGCAACCCGTCGAGCCCAAGGCAGGTACCACCCACATCGACTTCCCGTCCAAGCAGACCCACCTGATGCTGGCCGAGCTGGGCATCGACCGCCAGGACCCGGACTGGCCAGCCCTGTCGCTGGGCAACCAGATTCTCGGTGGCGGCGCCTTCGGTACCCGCCTGATGAGCGAAGTGCGGGAAAAACGCGGCCTGACCTACGGCGTATACTCGGTATTCAGCCCGATGCAGGTGCGCGGCCCGTTCATGATCAACCTGCAAACCCGTGCCGAACTCAGCGAGGGCACACTCAAGCTGGTGCAGGGTATCCTTGCCGACTACCTCAAGAACGGCCCGACCCAGCAGGAACTGGACGACGCCAAGCGCGAACTGGCCGGCAGCTTCCCGCTGTCGAACGCCAGCAATGCGAGCATCGTCGGCCAATTGGGCGCCATCGGCTTCTACAACCTGCCATTGACCTGGCTGGAAGACTTCATGCAGCAGTCCCAAGCGCTGACCGTCGAGCAGGTCAAGGCAGCCATGAACAAGCATTTGGCAGCCGACAAACTGGTGATCGTCACCGTCGGCCCGAGCGTGCCGCAAAAGCCGCTGCCAGCCCCTACTGACAAACCCGCCGAGCAGCCTCTCGGCGTACCGGAGCACTAATGCCTAGATCCACCCCTCCCGCCCGACCTCAGCAGGGCCAAAGCAAGGGACAGGGCCACCTGCGCATCATCGCTGGCGAGTGGCGCAGCCGCCGCCTGGCGGTGCCTGAAGGCGAAGGCCTGCGGCCGACCACCGACCGTGTGCGCGAAACCCTGTTCAACTGGCTGGCGCCCTACATCGAAGGCGCCCGGGTGCTGGATGCCTTTACCGGCAGTGGCGCCCTGGTGCTCGAAGCGTTGTCACGCGGTGCTGCAGATGCCGTAGCACTGGACAGCAACGCGGCGGCTATCAACAACCTGAAGAACAACCTGGAGATCCTGCGCTGCCCGCGCGGGCAAATCCTCCAGACCGACGCCCAGCGCTACTTGCAAGCCCCGGCCAAGCAACAGTTCGACGTCGTGTTTCTCGATCCGCCGTTCCACCAGGACCTGCTGGCCAACACCTGCAACCTGTTGGAGCAGAACCAGTGGCTGCGCGAGCAGGCGTGGATCTACACCGAGAGCGAAGCCGCCCCCTCTACCCTGCAAATGCCAGGCAACTGGCGCCTGCACCGCGAAAAAAAGACTGGCCAGGTGCATTACGCGCTGTGGCAGCGCGCCTGAACGCAGGCCCTAACTATATAGCGCAGGCAAGCGCACAATCTCGCCGAAGCTGCTCCTGGTCACCCCAACCAGGAGCACTTGAGCAATGCCATCGACTCCCCCGTTTACCCTCGACGACCAAACGGTGTCAGCCGGCATCGTCTCCATCGCGGATGCCACCCACCCATCGTTGCAGCATTTCACATTGGATAACGGCCTGGCTGTCTATCTGCGTGAAGACCACAGCACCCCGCTCGCCGCAATCCAGCTCTGGTACCACGTTGGCACCAGCCATGAACCGGCCGGCCATACCAACCTCTCGCACCTGCTGGAACACCTGATATTCGAAGGCAGCCGCAAACTCGAAGCGGGCCGATACACCCAGGTGATCGCGCGGCTCGGCGGAAAGGCCAATGCCACTACCACCGATGACGCAACGGCATACGATGTCCTGTTACCCGCGGCACGATTGCCGATTGCACTCGAAATAATGGCGGATGCCATGGCGGGCGCAACCTTTGGCCAGGCAGACATGGAGCGGGCAGTCAAAGCGATCGAAGACGAGCGCCGACTCAAAGTCGAAAACGCTCCTGCACAGCAGGCAGCTGAACGGCACATAGCGCTTGCTCACGGCAGCAGCCCGTATGCCACGGCGGCGTTTGGCAACCCGGCAGACCTGAACAACATGCGCCTGGATACCGTGCGCACCTGGTATCAAACGTGGTATCGGCCCAATAACGCCACCCTCGTGGTGGTGGGCGCCGTCGACCTTCCCACGCTTCGCCAGCACGTGAGCCGGTATTTCGCCAGCATCGCCAGGGCCCCGCTTGGCGCAGCACCGGTCCCCCGGCATGACGCGCACCTGCAGGAGCGAAGCCAGAAGCTGAAATTGCCAGGCCTGCGTGATGGTTTGTTCATGTCCTTCAATGCACCAAGCCACGCCACGGCCACCGAGGCAACCACAGTGCCTGCCTTGGGCGTGCTCTGTGAAGTGCTTGGCAAAGGGTTCAGCGCAAGGCTCTACAGCGAGCTGGTGCGAGACCGACGGCTGCTCAAGGGCATCGGCCTGTCATATGAGCCAATGGTGCGTGGCGACACGCTGTTGACCCTTTCAACCTATATCAACAGTCAAAGATCCACCCACGAGCACGCCGTAGAAGCGATCTATACCTTGATCGATACCCTGCGCCATACGCTGCTTTCCCCCCAGGAACTGGAGCGCGCGAAACTGCGCATGCTTACCCGCCGCCTGTTCAGCCGCGACAGCGTCACCCTGCAAGCTGGGCGCATCGGCGCAGCGGCGGCCGCTGGTCTGTCTCCCTCGCTGATCGATCAAGAAGCCGAACGTGTCCGCCACCTCGATAGCGCGACATTACGACAGGTAGCGTTCGACTACCTGAGCCGCGAAAGGCTGACCATCACTCATCTGCAAACAGGAGCACCGGCATGAACAAACCTCTTTCCACCAGCAGCATGCCACTGATTTGCAAGGGCCCCATGACCGATGCCGCCGTGGCGGCAATGGCCCGGCTGGAGTCCACGCAAGGCCTGGACCTGGAGCAGCACCAGCCCTTGCCGGCCCAGATACAGCAATGGCAGACCGACGAAGGCGCCAAGGTCAGCTTCATGCCATCCCATGACCGCCCGATATTCGACCTGGCGCTACGCTTTCGCGCTGGCAGTGCGCTCGACGGCACTAGCCCGGGCCTGGCCGCCCTTGTCCTTTACAGCCTCGATCAGGGTACCGAGCATCTGGATGCCGCCCAATTCGCACAGGCCATCGAGGGGCTGGGTGCGATCATGGCAAGGCAGATGAACCAGGATGAGGCCGTGATCACGCTGCGCTGCCTGAGCCTGCCGGCACTGCGTACAAGCGCCCTGCAACTGCTCACGCAAATGCTGGCGCGCCCCGCCTTCCGGGAGGAAGCCGTCGCAGGCATCCGCGAACGACTGCTCAACTTCCTTGGCGCAGTTGCATCGAGCCCGGCCTCAGGGATGTCTCACGCGACAATGAGCCATGTATTCGATGGCCACCCCTACGCCACACATTGGGCTGGCACCCCTGAGAGCCTCAAGCAGATCGACGAGCAGCAGCTGCGCGATTTCCACCGACGCGCCTACTCTGCCAACAACCTCGATATCGGCCTGGTGGGCGACCTCTCGCGCGACGAGGCGCAGACACTCATCACTGAACTGCTTCAGGCGCTACCACAACACTGGGCAGGGCAGCTCCCGCCACCGGCGCCGTTGCCAGAGGCGCTCATCCGGCATCAGGAACACACCGCAAGTACGACCCGGGCCACCCTGACTCTGCTGCTGCCCACATCACCCGACAAGCCAGGGTATGCAGCTTTGACCATGCTTGACGAAATCCTCGGCAGCGGCTTCGAGTCGCGTCTGACACAAGAGCTACGAAGCCGACGTGCCTTGACCTACACCATCCGCTCGTCGCTCAGACCCTTTGATGCGGCGAGCCTGCTGCAAATTGAATGGGACATTGCCCCCCAATACCGAGATGCCTCGCGTGAGCTGGTTTCCGGGATGCTGGCTTGCCTGCGCGAGCATGGCCCAAGCCAGGCGGAGTGCGACATGGCGCGCAACCAGATCGCAGGCAGGTTGCATCGCACCATGGCGAGCAACGCAGAGCTGGCCAAGAGCCTGGCCACGTCAAGCCACCTTGGCCAACCTGCAGATCATTTTGCAACCTACATCCAAAGCCTGGCAGCCCTGACGCCCAAGGACATTCGCGAAGCCGCGCGCTTATGGCTGAGCCCTGCGCAGGACGTGTTCATCACTCTCGGCCCGCCCCATGCGCAACAACCTTTGCCCGAGCTGCCCTGACCGACCAATAGCGCAAGTACAACGGCGGTGTTTCATGGCAATCTAGGCAGGCACAACACGAGTCGCCCAGCATGCCCAGTCTTACCGCCACATTCCGCCCGGCCACCGGGTTGTCCAACCCTCACCTGCAAACCCTTTGGGGCCCGCTGTGGCGCAAACTGCCTGCACTTGAACGCAAGCGCGAGCGCCTGTGGCTGGCCGATGGCGACTTCATGGACCTCGACTGGCACGGGCCCCACCAGCCAGATACACCGCTGGTGCTGGTGTTGCACGGCCTGACCGGTTCGTCCCATTCGCCTTATGTCAAAGGCCTGCAGCAGGCGCTCGATGCCCTCGGCTGGGCCAGCGTTGCGGTGAACTGGCGTGGCTGCTCGGGGGAGCCGAACCTGCTGGCACGCAGTTACCATTCCGGGGCCAGCGGGGACCTGGCCGAAGTTGTCGCCCACCTGCGCGCTCAACGCCCGCTGGCCCCCTTGTATGCCGTCGGCTATTCACTGGGCGGCAATGTGCTGCTGAAGTACCTGGGTGAAAGTGGCAGCGCCAGCCAACTGCAGACGGCCGTGGCGGTTTCCGTACCGTTTCGCCTGGATCAGTGCGCCGACCGCATCGGCCAAGGCTTTTCCAAGGTGTATCAGGCGCATTTCATGCGTGAAATGATGGCCTATGTGCAGGTCAAACAACGGCATTTCCGCGCACAGGGCCATCATGAAGGCCTGGCCGCGCTCGACCGGCTCGGGTCGTTGCGCAAGCTGCGTACCTTCTGGGATTTTGACGGCAAGGTGACCGCGCCACTCAACGGTTTTGACGATGTACACGACTACTATCGTCGCTCATCCAGCCGCTACTATCTCGGGGAAAACCGCACGCCGACGCTGATCATCCAGGCAAACGATGATCCGTTCGTATACCGCCACAGCCTGCCCGCCCCCAGCGAGCTGACGCCGCAAACTCAGTTCGAGCTGCATGAGCGGGGCGGGCATGTGGGGTTTGTCGAAGGCAGCCTGCGAAATCCGGGGTATTACCTTGAGCGGCGGATTCCGCAGTGGCTGGTGGATAGGCGATAACCCGGCGTATCAGTCGCCCGTGGCAACCTGATGCGCCGGATCATTGATCCACTCACTCCACGACCCGGCATACAGCCTGCCCAGCGGATACCCCGCCAATGCCAGGGCAAACAGGTTATGGCAAGCCGTCACTCCCGAACCGCAATACGCCACCAGGTGTTCCGGTGAACGCCCCGCCAGCTTCTCGGCAAAGCGCTGCCTGAGCTGCTCTGGCGCCAGGAAACGCCCATCTTCGCCCAGGTTGTCGGTGAAGGCTGCGCACTGAGCGCCGGGAATATGCCCGGCCACCGGGTCGATCGGCTCCACATCCCCACGAAAACGCGGCAAGGCACGCGCATCGATCAGCGTCAGCTTGGGGCTTGCAAGCTCAGTGGCCAAGTGCTCGGCGTCAATCAGCAGCTTCGTATCCGGCTCGCCGTTGAACGTACCCTCATAGCGTGCCGGCGCGTCCAGGCTCAATGGCTGGCCCGCGGTGTGCCAGGCTTTGAGGCCTCCATCGAGAATGGCCACACCTGTGCGTTTACCCAACCAGGCCAGCAGCCACCAGGCACGGGCGGCAAAAGCACCAGGCCCATCGTCGTACAGCACCACCTCACTGTCATTGTCCAGCCCCCACTCACGCAAGCGCTCGACCAGCCGCTGTGGGTCAGGCAAGGGATGGCGGCCGGTCTTGCCCTTGCTCACCGGCCCACTCAGATCGCGCTCCAGGTCGGCGAAGTGCGCCCCGGCGATATGCCCCTCGGCATAGCTGCGTTGGCCGTAATCCACGTCTTCCAAGGCAAACCGACAATCGAGGATCACCAACTTGGGCGAGCCCAGGCGCTCGGCCAGTTGCTGCGGGGTGATCAATTGCGCAAGGGGCATGACAATCTCCTGATCGATGGCACGAAGGCTCTGGGTTAACGTTCCAGAGCCTGGTTGAACGGAACATGGAATTCCTGGCACAAGGCATCCACGGCACTGCGAGCGTTGGCGGTGACGAAGCCGAGTTCCAGTACCAGTACCTGATAGACGCCACGCTTGAAGGCTTCTTCACCCAGGTGAGCGGAGTGCTCGCGCGTGGTGCTGAGAAAGCGGACCCAAGAAGTAAGCACGATCCAGGCGTTGATGGTCAGCGATTCGATCTGCGCAGGTGCCATGACCAGAATGCCGGCCTCGACGAAGCCCCGATAGATCGCCTGGCCCTGGCGCAGGCAACGTTCGGAAAAGCGCCGGTAACGGGCAGCCAGCTCAGGGTCGCTGTCGAGCAGGTGCTCGAGGTCACGGTGCAGGAACCGATAGCTCCACATCGCTGCGAGCAACGCCTTGAGATAGAAACGCTTGTCTTCGACGGTGGCGGCGCGCCCCTGCGGCGGGCGCAGGAAGCTGTCCACCAGCTCTTCGTACTGGCTGAACAGCAGGGCGATGATCGCCTGCTTGTTGGGGAAGTGGTAGTAGAGGTTGCCGGGCGAAATTTCCATGTGCGCAGCAATGTGGTTGGTACTCACGCTACGCTCGCCTTGCTGGTTGAACAGCTCAAGGCTGTTCTGCACGATGCGCTCTCGGGTCTTCATGCGCGGGGCCATGCTCAGCTCCCAGTCTGCAGGCTTACGGTAAGGGTCCATATTACGGGGTAACAGGGCCCGGATGCACCGTGCGGTGGCGGGAAAAATATTCGCACTATCGTCCCGATTAGAGTATAGGCTCTAGAGATTCTCTAGCCCCGATGAGAGCCGCCGTGACTTCACCTATCGCCGTGCCTCCCTTGCAGTCCGACATCGACCTGGCGGCCACGTTCGCCACCCAGCGCAAAGCATTTGCGGGCAACCCCATGCCGCCCCTGGCCCAACGCCGGCAATGGCTGAAAAGCCTGCGCGAGGCTGTGCTGGCGGATCAACAACGGCTGATAGAGGCGATCGATACGGATTTTTCCGGCCGCAGCGCCGACGAAACCCTGCTGGCCGAACTGTTGCCCTCGGTACAAGGTATTCGCCATGCCGAGCGCCAGCTCAAGCGCTGGATGCGACCCGCAAGGCGAACCGTAGGCCTGGCCTTCCAGCCGGCCAGCGCCCGCGTGCTGTATCAGCCGCTTGGCGTAGTTGGCATCATCGTGCCGTGGAACTACCCGCTGTTTCTCGCCATCGGCCCGCTGACCTGCGCTTTGGCCGCCGGCAACCGGGTGATGCTCAAGCTCAGTGAGGCCACACCTGCCAGCGCCCTGGCGCTGAAAACCTTGCTTGAGCGGGTATTCCCGCACGAGCTGGTCAGCGTGGTGCTGGGCGAGGTGGAAGTCGGCCAGGCGTTTGCCCGGCTACCCTTCGATCACCTGCTGTTCACCGGTGCCACCAGCGTCGGGCGCCAGGTCATGCTGGCCGCGGCACAAAACCTGACCCCGGTCACACTGGAGCTTGGCGGCAAGTCGCCAGCCATCGTTTCGTCCAGCGTGCCGCTGGACAGCGCCGCCGAGCGTATCGCGTTCGGCAAGACCCTCAATGCCGGCCAGACTTGCGTCGCCCCAGACTACGTCCTGGTACCACGCGAGCGCCTGAACGCCTTCAGCGATGCCTACCGCAGGGCGGTCCACCGGTTGTACCCGCGCATCGCCGACAACCCCGACTACAGCGCCATCATCAATCCGAGGCAATTGCAGCGCCTGCAACACCTGCTGGATGACGCCCGCAGCAAAGGCGCGCAGATCATCGACCTGTACCCGGACGAGCCCCGCCAAGGCAGGCGCCTGCCGCCGCAGCTGCTACTGGAGGTGAACGACAGCATGCAGGTGATGCAGGACGAAATCTTTGGCCCGCTGCTGCCGGTAGTACCCTATGACAGCCTCGACGGCGCACTGGCCTACATCAATGAACGGCCACGCCCACTGGCGCTGTACTACTTCGGCTACGACCGTGCCGAGCAGGAATATGTAGTGCAGCACAGCCACTCCGGTGGTGTATGCCTCAACGACACACTGCTGCATGTGGCTCAGGACGACCTGCCGTTCGGCGGCATCGGCCCTTCGGGCATGGGCCACTACCACGGCCACGACGGCTTCCTGACCTTCAGCAAGGCCAAGGCAGTGCTGGCCAAGCAGCGCCTGAACGCCGCACGCCTGATCTACCCGCCGTATGGCAAGGCCTTGCAGCGCCTGGTCTACAAACTGTTCATCCGCTGAGGGCCGGGCCATGCAGCGGCGCGAATTCATGCGTTTCAGCCTGGGAGCCAGCGTGTTTCTGGCCAGTGCCAGCCTGGTCGGCTGCAGCCCTCAGGCGCCTGCAACCGGGTACCACGTATTGCGCGATGACGACCTGCCATTGCTGCGGGCACTGATCCCGGTGGTGCTCGCCGGTACTTCGGCAAGCGCAGCACTGGTGCTGCCCACTCTCGACGCCAAACTGGCGGCACTGTCCCCGCAAATGCTCAAGCTCACCCGGCAATTGTTCGATGTGCTCAACCTGCCGCTGACCCGTGGCCCACTGACCGGGGTCTGGGGCGCCTGGGAACAGGCCAGTGAACAGCAGATTGCGGGGTTTCTGCAACGCTGGCAGGACAGTTCGCTGAACCTGCTGCGCATGGGGCACTCGTCGATCGTGCAACTGCTTACGATGGCCTGGTACGAGCGCCCGGAAAGTTGGGCCGCCTGCGGTTACCCCGGGCCGCCGAAAATCTGACCAACAACAAGAGCATCTTCAATGCCTGTCATCGACCCGTTTCGCCAAGGCCTCGACCGCGGCTGGATCACCTACGACGGCTCACGCCTGGGGCAGGACCTCAGCCTGCAAGCCGACATTGCCGTGATAGGCAGCGGTGCCGGCGGCGCCACCAGCGCGCAGATGCTCAGCGCCGCAGGCTTCAAGGTACTGCTGATCGAGGAAGGCCCGCTCAAGACCAGCAGTGACTTCCACCTGCTTGAGAATGAGGCCTACGCCAGTCTCTACCAGGAAGGCCTGGGCAGGATGAGCAAGGACGGCGCCATCACCATTCTGCAGGGCCGTGCGGTAGGCGGCACCACGCTGGTCAACTGGACCTCCAGCTTTCGCACGCCCGCGCCGACCTTGGCCCACTGGGCCACGGCCCACAACGTAAAAGGGCTGGACAACGACGCGCTACGCCCCTGGTTCGAACGCATCGAGCAAGACCTCGGCATTACTCCTTGGGCGGTGCCGCCAAACGCCAACAACGACGTACTGCGCCGTGGGTGTGAACGGCTCGGCTACCGATGGGCCGTGATTGCGCGCAATGTCCGGGGGTGCTGGAACCTTGGCTATTGCGGCATGGGTTGCCCGGTCAACGCCAAACAATCGATGCTGGTGACGCGCATTCCAGCCATGCTCGGCAAGGGCGGCGAGCTGCTGTACCTGGCCCGGGCCGAACGCTTCGAGCATGACGGCGAGCGCATCGAGCATCTGCGCTGCCAAGGGCTGGATGCTCAAGGGATACACACCAACGGGCGCAGCATCACTGTGCGCGCACGCCACTACATCCTCGCAGGCGGCGGCATCAACAGCCCCGCCCTGCTGCTGCGTTCCAAGGCTCCTGACCCCCACGAGCGCCTGGGCAAGCGGACCTTCCTGCACCTGGTCAACTTCAGCGCGGCACGCTTCGACGCACGCATCGACCCTTACTACGGCGCCCCGCAATCCATCTACAGTGACCACTTCCAATGGCAGGACGGCGTCGATGGCGCGGTCGGCTACAAACTTGAAGTGCCGCCCCTGCACCCGGCGCTGGCCAGCACCTTGCTCGGTGGCGATGGTGTCGAAAATGCCCGGCGCATGGCCGAGCTGCCGCATACCCACGTCATGCTTGCGCTGTTGCGCGACGGTTTCCACCCCGAAAGCCCGGGCGGCGCGGTGGAACTGCGTGGCGATGGCTCACCGGTGCTCGATTATCCGGTCACCGACTACTTGCGAGACGGCCTGCGCCGCGCCTTTCACAGCATGGCGCAGATCCAGTTCGCAGCAGGCGCCACGCAGGTTACACCCGCGCACAGCGATGCCCGCGCTGCTGCCAGCCTGGCGCAGGCCCAACGCATGATCGACGGTTTGCGCCTGGAGCCGTTCCATACGCGGCTGGGCAGCGCCCACGTAATGGGCGGCTGCGCAATGGGCGAAGATCCACGTCACGCGGTGTGCGACAGCCTGGGCCGTCACCATCAGCTGGAAAACCTGTCGATTCACGACGGCTCGCTGTTCCCGACCAGCATCGGTGCCAACCCACAACTGTCGGTCTACGCCATCAGCGCGAAGCTCACCGACGCCCTGATAGCCCGCCTGGCACAGAGTGCATGACAACAAATGCCCCTGCTGTCTATAGTGCCATCAGCCGGCCGCATGACTTGGCCGGGCGCAATCGCTGCGCTACCATCCGACTCCCCAACGCACTCCAGCCAGGATGACGCGATGAACCGAGTGTTGTACCCGGGTACTTTCGACCCTATTACCAAGGGCCATGGCGACCTGGTCGAGCGCGCCTCGCGGCTGTTCGACCACGTGATCATCGCAGTGGCAGCCAGCCCGAAGAAAAACCCGCTGTTCCCGCTGGAACAACGGGTAGCGCTGGCCCGTGAGGTCACCAGGCACCTGCCCAATGTCGAAGTCATCGGCTTCTCCACCCTGCTTGCGCATTTTGCCAAGGAACAGGGCGCCAACGTCTTCTTGCGTGGGCTGAGGGCAGTGTCCGACTTCGAATACGAATTCCAGCTGGCGAACATGAATCGGCAACTGGCGCCAGAGGTCGAAAGCCTGTTCCTCACGCCTTCGGAGCGCTATTCGTTCATTTCCTCGACCCTGGTCCGGGAAATCGCAGCGCTGGGCGGCGACATCACCAAGTTCGTGCACCCGGTGGTGGCCGAGGCCCTGACTGAGCGTTTCAAGAAGTAAGCCTGAGCGCTGATTATCGCGCCCGCGTGCACTGCGGGCGCGAATGCGGCACAATTGTGCCCATTGCGTTGAACATGCCCGGGCGGTGAGCCCCGGCCGGAGTCCCCATGTCCCTGATAATCACCGACGATTGCATCAACTGCGACGTCTGCGAACCCGAGTGCCCGAACGAGGCCATCTCCCAAGGCGAAGAGATCTACGTGATCGATCCGAACCTGTGCACCCAGTGCGTGGGTCACTACGACGAGCCGCAGTGCCAGCAGGTCTGCCCGGTCGACTGCATCCCGCTGGATGAGGCGCACCCGGAAACCGAAGAGCAGCTGATGGCCAAGTACCGCCGGATTACCGGCAAGGCTTGAGCGCTGCGCTGCTCCTGATGGCCCAATCGCCGGCTAGCCGGCGATTGGGCCATGCCATTCAACGCTGGCAACGCGGGCAGTAAACGCTGGCCCGTTGCCCAAGCTTGGCCTCGCGCAAGGCAGTGCCACACAGCTTGCAAGGCATTCCGCCCCGGCCGTACACGAACAGTTCCTGCTGGAAATACCCAGGCTGCCCGTCGCCGCCAATGAAATCGCGCAAGGTCGTACCCCCTTGCTCGATGGCTGCCGCCAGCACGCGCTTTATCTCGATGGCCAGTTTCAGGTAACGGGCACGGGAGATTCCGCCCGCCTCACGGCGCGGGTCGATACCGGCGGCAAACAGCGCCTCGGTCGCGTAGATATTGCCCACGCCCACCACCACCGCGTTATCCATGATGAAAGGCTTGACGGCCATCGTCCGCCCGCGCGACAGCTGAAACAGGCGCTCGCCGTCGAACAGGTCGGTCAACGGCTCTGGGCCCAGACGCTGCAGCAACTCGTGATTGAGCGGGTCGAGGCTCCAGAGCATGGCACCGAACCGGCGTGGGTCGGTGTAGCGCAGCATCAGCCCCGACTCCAGCTCGATATCGACGTGCTCATGCTTGGCCGCCGGTAGCCCCATCTGCACCAGACGCAGGTTGCCCGACATGCCCAGATGGCTGATCAAGGTGCCGACCTCGGCATTGATCAGCAGGTACTTGGCGCGCCGCTCGACGCTGAGAATACGCTGCCCGGACAAACGCACGTCCAGGTCCTCGGGGATTGGCCAGCGCAAGCGCCGGTCTCGCACCACCACGCGGCTGACCCGCTGGCCTTCCAGGTGCGGTGCGATACCGCGCCGCGTAGTCTCGACTTCGGGTAATTCCGGCATGAATCAGTGCCCGCCCAGCTCGCGAATGGTCTGTTTGAGGTTCTCGAAGTCGTACTCCGACAAACCGATGTAGTCCAGTACCAGCGGGCCGACCGCATTCCACTCATGGTCGACATGCTGGTTGCCCAGGACCCGGCAGGACGCGCAGATGTGTTCGGCCATCTTCAGCACCGCCAGCAGGTTCTTCAGCTGGCTCTGGGTGTTGCGCGGCGACTCCTCGCGGAACACGGCCAGGGCATTGTGATGGTTGGCGATGGCCGCGCTGATGTGCTCCGGCAGGCGCCAGGACTTGGCGGTGAAATAGCCGACCACCGAATGATTGGTGTTGAATGCACGGTTCTCGGTGTCGACCACGCGTGTTTGCGCATCAGCCTTGGCGTAGGCCTCTTCAAGTACATCCATATAGTTGGGGAAACGCTTGAGCATCAGCGGGACGCCGCAATCATGGAACAGCCCGAGGGTGTAGGCCTCGTCCGCCGCCTGGATGCCGGTGCGCTTGGCCAGTGTCAGGCAGGTCATGGCAACGTCCTGGGCAGTGTCCCAGAAGCGGTTGAGGGTAACGATGGTCTCGTCGCTCATCTCGCCCTTGATCGACTGGGCGTTGATCAGGTTGATGATCGAACGGCTACCCAGCAAGTTCACCGCACGCTGGATCGAACCGATCTTGTTGGACAGCCCGAAGTGCGGCGAGTTGACCAGCTTGAGCAAGGCACCGGACAGGCCCGGGTCCTGGGAAATCAGCTTGGCGATGGTTTCCAGGTCCGGGTCGGGCATGTACTGCTCGAACTGCAGGTCGACCATGATCTGCGGTTGCGGCGGGATGGTAATGCCTTGCAAGGCTTGCTGGATCTGTTCGGCGCTGAGTTCTTGGGACATACGTACATACTCGTTGAGGACGGGGGATTCTAACCCTGTAGGTCGCTCGACTTATAGCGCTTGTGCCCGCGAACAGGCAGGGCAGTTTGTCGTACCCTGCACCGAATCAAGGGCCAACCGGTTATACTCCCGCTCTTTTTTCCCGGAGCGACGTCATGTCCCTGCCCAGCCTTCGCCTCAAAGCCAATGCCGACCGCCGCCTGCGCGCCGGCCACCTGTGGGTCTACAGCAACGAAGTCGATGTCACCGCGACGCCGCTGCAGGGCTTTCAGGCCGGCCAACAGGCGATCCTCGAGGCCGCCAACGGCAAGCCGCTGGGTATCGTGGCGCTGAGCCCGAACAACCTGATCTGCGCCCGCCTGCTGTCACGCGATGCCAAGCTGCCGCTGGACAAGTCGCTGCTGGTACACCGCCTCAACGTCGCCCTGTCCCTGCGCCAGCGCCTGTTCGACCAGCCGTGCTACCGCCTGGTCTATGGTGATTCCGACCTGCTGCCGGGCCTGGTGGTCGACCGCTTCTTCGACATTCTCGTGGTGCAACTGGCCTCGGCCACCATGGAACTGCACAAGGACGACGTGATCGCCGCCCTGGTCCAGGTCCTCAAGCCCAGCGGCATCCTGTTCAAGAACGATTCCGCCGCCCGTGACGCCGAAGGCTTGCAGCGTTACGTCGAAACCGTCTACGGCGAAGTGCCGGACTGGGTCCCGCTGGAAGAAAACGGCGTGAAGTTCGAAGCGCCGGTACGCGAAGGCCAGAAGACCGGCTGGTTCTATGACCACCGCATGAACCGCGCGCGCCTGGCGCCCTACGTCAAAGGCAAGCGTGTGCTCGACCTGTTCAGCTACATCGGTGGTTGGGGCGTGCAGGCCGGCGCATTCGGCGCCAGCGAAGTGTTCTGCGTGGATGCCTCGGGCTTTGCACTGGATGGCGTGGAGCGTAACGCCGCGCTCAATGGCATCAGCGAAAAACTGACCTGCATCGAAGGCGACGTGTTCGAGGCACTGCGCGAACTGAAGGCCGCTGAAGAGCGCTTCGATGTGATCATTGCCGACCCACCCGCGTTCATCAAGCGCAAGAAAGACCTGAAAAACGGCGAAGCCGCCTACCGCCGCCTCAACGAACAGGCCATGCGCATGCTGACCAAGGACGGCATCCTGGTCAGTGCTTCGTGCTCGATGCACCTGCCCGAAGACGACCTGAACAACATCCTGCTGACCAGCGCCCGCCACCTGGACCGCAACCTGCAAATGCTCGAACGCGGCGGCCAGGGCCCGGACCACCCGGTTCACCCGGCCATCGCTGAAACCCGCTATATCAAGAGCATTACCTGCCGGTTGCTGCCCAACAGCTGATTCACGTCCAAGGGGCCGCGCTGCGGCCCCTTGGGTGCCTCAGATGCCCAGCACGTAAGAAGCAATACCGAAATACACCAGCACCCCTGCCGCATCGGCGATAGAAGTCACCAGCGGCCCGCTGGCAGTGGCCGGGTCGAGCTTGAGCCTGGTGAACATGAAGGGCAGGCTCATGCCAATCAGGCTGCCCAGCAGGACGATCACCAGCATGCTGCTGGCAACGATCAAGGCGACATCCGCCCCTCCGCGCAGCGCCCCCAGCGATGCCACCGCCACTGCCATGGTGCCGCCCAGCGCCAGCGCCACAGCGCATTCACGTGCCAGCATGCGCAACCAGTCGCGCATCACCACCTCACCCGTTGCCAAGCCACGCACCATCAATGTTGCCGACTGCGCGCCCGCGTTGCCACCGCTGTCCACCAACAGCGGCAGGAAGAACACCAGGACGATATGCGCGGCAATGGTTTCCTCGAATGCCGCGATCCCCGCCCCCGAAAACAGATTGCCGAACACCAGCAGCACCAGCCACAGCACCCGCTTGCGGTACAGCAGGCTGACAGTGGCGTCCCTGAGATTGCCCACGTGGTTGGTGATGGATGCGCCCTTGTGGAAGTCCTCGGTAGCCTCTTCGACGACCACATCGAGTGCGTCATCGCAGGTCACCAGGCCGACCAAACGGCCGGCCTCATCCAGCACCGGCACCGCCAGCAGGTCGTGCTCGCGGATCAACCGCGCCACTTCCTCCTGGCGGGTCGAGGTACAGACGCAGATGACCTTGCGCACCATGAGCTGCTCGATCGGCTGTTCACGCGCCGCAAGGATAAGCTCGCGCAGGGAAAGCGAACCCAGCAGGTTGCGTTTCTCGTCGAGCACATAGGACTGATAGATGGTTTCGGCATCTGCGGCCTCGCGGCGCAGCATGTCGATCGCCTGGCTGGCAGTGAGGCCGGCATCCAGACACGAATACTCGCTGGTCATCAGGTAACCGGCTGTGCCCTCGGGGTAGCCTTCAGGATGAAGCAGGCCATCACGACGCGCCTGTGCAGCCTGACGCAGGTCGAACGGGGAAACGACGAAATCGGAAGTGTGTTGCATGAGATTCTCCAGGCGCCGACGCAGGCACCCGTAAACCTCAGCCACACGAGCTCAAGCCTTCGGAAGCCCTGGCGACGGCGCGCTCAGTGCCAATTTGCAGGTTCTGTATGAACTGAAACTGGGAAGGTCCATTGAGGTGTTGTCTCGTGATACCGCACATGCGGCGCGGCGGATAATAAGCAGCCAATGCGCACCTGTCAGCTGCGCACCGGGCTTTTCAGATCGGTCCTACAAAGTGCCGGTCATGCTCCCCAAGCCACCGCCCAGACACATCGCCATTCCCTCGCCGCGCCAGCGGTGTAGAATCGGGCTATTCATCGCCAGTCATCCCCGGCGGGTTTATGAGCTCTGGTCGAGCACGCGGCGATCCCGTTGTGTCTTCGGCCCCATCCGTGCCAGTGGCAACCGGCCTAAGGCGCATAGGAAAAGAGAAGCTCACTCCCCTTTTTGTGACCTGATTAAGCCGCCAGGAGTGCTTCATGCCTGATTATCGTTCCAAGACTTCCACCCAAGGCCGCAACATGGCCGGCGCCCGTGCCCTGTGGCGCGCCACCGGGATGAAGGACGAAGATTTCAAGAAACCGATCATCGCCATCGCCAACTCGTTCACCCAGTTCGTCCCGGGCCATGTGCACCTGAAGGACCTGGGCCAGCTGGTCGCCCGCGAGATCGAACGCGCCGGTGGCGTGGCCAAAGAGTTCAACACCATTGCGGTCGATGACGGCATCGCCATGGGCCATGACGGCATGCTGTACTCCCTGCCCAGCCGCGAGATCATCGCCGACGCCGTGGAATACATGGTCAACGCCCACTGCGCCGACGCCATCGTGTGCATTTCCAACTGCGACAAGATCACCCCCGGCATGCTGATGGCCGCCCTGCGCCTGAACATCCCGGTGATCTTCGTGTCCGGCGGCCCGATGGAAGCGGGCAAGACCAAACTGGCCAGCCACGGCCTGGACCTGGTCGACGCCATGGTCATTGCTGCAGACTCCTCGGCCTCCGACGAAAAGGTTGCCGAGTACGAGCGCAGCGCCTGCCCGACCTGCGGTTCCTGCTCCGGCATGTTCACCGCCAACTCCATGAACTGCCTGACCGAAGCACTCGGCCTGGCCTTGCCTGGCAACGGTTCGACCCTGGCCACCCACGCCGACCGTGAGCAGCTGTTCCTCACCGCCGGCCGTACGATCGTCGAGTTGTGCAAGCGCTACTACGGCGAGAACGACGAGTCGGTCCTGCCGCGCAGCATCGCCAACTTCAAGGCGTTCGAAAACGCCATGATGCTCGACATCGCCATGGGCGGTTCGACCAACACCATCCTGCACCTGCTGGCCGCAGCGCAGGAAGGCGAGGTGGCATTCGACCTGCGTGACATCGACCGCCTGTCGCGCAAAGTGCCGCAGCTGTGCAAAGTGGCGCCGAACATCCAGAAGTACCACATGGAAGACGTCCACCGCGCCGGCGGCATCTTCAGCATCCTCGGTTCGCTGGCCCGCGGCGGCCTGCTGCACACCGACCTGCCTACGGTACACAGCCGCAGCATGGAAGAGGCCATCGCCAAGTGGGATATCACCCAGACCGACGATGAGGCGGTGCACACCTTCTTCAAAGCCGGCCCGGCGGGTATTCCGACCCAGACGGCCTTCAGCCAGTCGACCCGTTGGGAAACCCTGGACGACGACCGTGAAAACGGCTGCATCCGCAGCTTCGAACATGCCTACTCACAGGAAGGCGGCCTGGCCGTGCTGTACGGCAACATCGCCCTGGACGGCTGCGTGGTGAAAACCGCAGGTGTCGATGAGTCGATCCACGTGTTCGAAGGCAACGCAAAGATCTTCGAAAGCCAGGACAGCGCGGTGCGCGGCATCCTCGCCGACGAAGTGAAGGCCGGTGACATCGTCATCATCCGCTACGAAGGCCCGAAAGGCGGCCCGGGCATGCAAGAAATGCTCTACCCGACTTCGTACCTGAAATCCAAAGGCCTGGGCAAAGCTTGCGCGTTGCTCACCGATGGCCGCTTCTCGGGTGGTACTTCGGGCCTGTCGATCGGCCATGCCTCGCCAGAAGCCGCCGCTGGTGGCGCCATCGGCCTGGTACGTGACGGCGACAAGGTATTGATCGACATCCCCAACCGTTCGATCAACCTGCAGGTCAGTGATGAAGAGCTGGCTGCACGCCGCGTGGAGCAGGACAAGAAAGGCTGGAAACCGGCCGAAGTGCGCCCACGCAAGGTGACCACCGCGCTGAAAGCCTACGCCCTGCTGGCGACCAGTGCCGACAAGGGTGCTGTGCGCAACAAGGCGATGCTTGAAGGGCTGTGAGGCCTTGATGACGTGAAGAAACCGGCGCCCTGAGCGCTAGTGCCAGGTAGGCAAGTGCTTTGGGGCCGCTTTGCGGCCCATCGCCGGCAAGCCGGCTCCCACATGTACAGCGCAGACCTCAGGAACTGCGCGGTCCATGTGGGCCTGCACAGGCACCCAGTGGCCTACTGAATCTGCTCCGGCGTGACGATCACCCAGTTCTTGTCCGCTGTCACCGGCAACCCCGCCTTGGCCTGGGCCACCGCGTTCCTGGCGATCATCCCGTTCAACTGGTCCATGTATTTGGCCTTGCGGTTTATCCACAGGTGGATACCGCCCTTGCCAATGTCCACACCATGAAACTGCATGTAGCCATCACTGGTCGGGGTATCACCGCCCACCAGCACCGGCTTCTTCCACTCATCGATATAGGTGAGGATCGCCGCCTGCTTACCTGCCATCCACGTTGCTGGCGTCCACAGGTAAGGGGTCAGTTCCAGGCCAGCGTTGGCCGTCGCATCATACTTGCCTTCACTGATCTGCTTGCGTGCGGTGGTCAAGTGACCGCTGGTGCGGTCCTTTAGCAACAGGCTGACGCCTATGACGTTCTGCGGCTTCACGTTGTAGCCGTACTTGGGGTCGGACGCGACCATGCGTACCAGCTCTTCGGAGGCTGCTGAAATGACATACACCTCGATGCCATTTTCCATCAGTTTGGTGTACAGCTCGGCCTGGCCGGTGAAGACCTTGGGTGGCTGCACCTCGATGGCTTTTACCTTATCCCCTTCAAAGTAGGTGGCAGGGATAGGCGTGGCAGAAGCCATCAGCTCATCGACCTGCACTTTCAGCTCCTTGAGGGTGAAGCCCGAAAACACCTGGGCCACCCACGGGTAGCAGACCATGTCGTCGATTTCGCACAGGCGGTAGTAGTAACTGAACAGGCTTTCCTTGTGCTCGGCGGTGTCTTTAAACGGGATCAGCTTGAGTGATGGGTCGAGCTTTTCGCGGGTCAGCAGGCCCTTGTTCTCCATGAACGGCAGCAAGGCTTCTTCAAGGTCGTAGCGGTAGCTGGTGTTGTCCATGTCGAACACCGCGTAATTTCCCTTGTTGGCATTGGCGGCAATCATCGCGTCGAGCTGCTTGGCCGCCTCAGTTGGCCAGTGCTTAAGCTCAGTGGCTCCGCTTTCGATACTGAACAGCAGGGACAAACCGATGGCCAAGGCTTTCGGAGCAAACTTCATGTACGAATCTCCTGAATTGATCGGGAAAAACTAGACCACCCACTCACCCGAGCCCCCCTCCACTGCGACGCTCATACAATTGTAAACGTCGTGTTCATTGCTATTTGCGACCACCTGTTATTCCATAAACGACTAAGCAAATTACCTTTGGGTATAAATTCGTTTGTTTTCAGGCTGTTAGCATTTCCGTTCGCAATCGCTCACAGAGGCGATGCCTCTTCTGCTTTTTCCTGGAGCTTCAATGAACCTGCCGCTGTCTCTCAACCTGCTGGTGTTCCTGGCCTTGCTGCTGGGCCTGGCGCAAACTCGCCATACCGACTGGAGCCTGGCCAAGAAAGTCCTGCTCGGCCTGGCATTGGGTGTGGGCTTCGGCCTGGTGCTGCACACCCTCTACGGTGCTGGCCACCCGGTACTGAAAGCCACCATCGGCTGGCTGGATCTGGTCGGCAACGGCTATGTCGGCTTGCTGCAGATGATCGTCATGCCGCTGATCTTCGCCTCGATCCTCAGCGCCGTGGCCCGCCTGCACAACGCCTCCGCGCTTGGCCGCATCAGCGTCCTGACCATCGGCACACTGCTGCTGACCACTGCCATCGCTGCGCTGATCGGTATCGCCCTGACCAATCTGTTCGGCCTGAGCGCCGAGGGGCTGGTGGCAGGCGTACAGGAAAGCGCACGCCTGCAGGCCATCCACAGTGACTATGCCGGCAAGGTCGCCGACCTCAACATCCCGCAACTGCTGCTTTCGTTCATCCCAAGCAATCCGGTAGGCGACCTGGCACGGGCCAAGCCGACCTCGATCATCAGCGTGGTGATCTTCGCAGTGTTCGTCGGGCTGGCCGCGCTGCAGCTGATCAAGGATGACTCCGAGAAGGGCGCACGCGCCCTCTCGGCCATCGATACCCTGCAGGCTTGGGTAATGCGCCTGGTGCGCCTGGTGATGAAGCTGACCCCGTACGGCGTGCTGGCGCTGATGACCAAAGTGGTGGCCAGCTCTAACCTGGACGACATCCTCAAGCTCGGCAGTTTCGTCGTCGTGTCGTACATCGGCCTGGGCCTGATGTTCGTGGTGCACGGCATCATCCTGGCCGCAACCGGCGTCAGCCCGCTGCGCTTCTTGCGCAAGGTATGGCCGGTGCTGACCTTCGCCTTCACCAGCCGCTCCAGCGCGGCGAGCATCCCGTTGAACATCGAGGCGCAGACCCGTCGCCTGGGCGTACCACAGTCGATCGCCAGCTTCAGCGCCTCGTTCGGTGCAACCATTGGCCAGAATGGCTGCGCCGGGCTCTACCCTGCCATGTTGGCGGTGATGGTGGCCCCGGCAGTGGGTATCGACACCTTCGACCCGCTGTGGATCGCGACCTTGGTGGCCATCGTGACCTTGAGTTCCGCTGGCGTTGCCGGCGTGGGCGGCGGTGCGACCTTCGCAGCGCTGATCGTGCTGCCAGCGATGGGGCTGCCGGTCGAGCTGGTGGCACTGCTGATTTCGGTTGAGCCGCTGATCGACATGGGCCGAACGGCCTTGAACGTGAACGGCTCGATGACGGCGGGCGTGGTGACCAGCCAGTTGTTGAAAGAAACCGACAAGGATGTGCTGGCCGGCGAAGAGCATGCCGAGCTGAGCCAATCCTGATATAGACGGGGCTGCGTGCGCAGCCCCAACCACTTCAAGACTTGTCCCACACCTCGAAGTGGTACGCAGGCTTGTCCGCTTCTGCCTGCGGCTCACTCGATGCCAGCTGCCACTGCGCCTTGTCGAACTCCGGGAACCACGCATCCCCTTGCGGCGAAAGCTCCACCCGGGTCAGATACATACGGCTCACCAAGCCCTTTTCCAGGGCCTGAGCGTACAACTGCGCCCCGCCGATCAGCATCAGTTCGTCAACACCCTGCTCACGTGCCCACTGCTCAGCGCGCTCCAGCGCATCTTCGAGCGAAGCGAACACTTCGGCGCCGGCCAGCACCAAGCCGGCCTGACGGCTGACCACGATGTTCAGGCGCCCCGGCAGCGGCCTGCCCAGCGAGTCCCAGGTCTTGCGGCCCATGATGATCGGCTTGCCCAGGGTGGTGGCCTTGAAATATTTGAAATCCCCCGGCAAGTGCCAGGGCATGGTGTTGTCGATGCCGATGACGCGGTTCTCGGCGAGGGCCGCAATCAGGCTGAGGGGGAGTGAAGTAGTCATGCCGGCGAGGATAGCAAACCCATGGTGGGTTATGCTTGCGCCCTGAACCGTGTGCAATGGAATACCCTGTGACTGGACATACTCCACTGGACAAGCGCTGGCTCACCGAAGCGGTGCGCCTGCGCGAGGAACACGCCGGCCCCCTGGAGGATCAGGAAGCCAACCGCCACGCCCGCCAGCAGGGCGGCGACCTGGCAGCCCGCATCGAAGCGCGCGCACTGTTCCTGGCCGAACGGGATGGCATGACCACTGCCCTGCAGCACTGGAAACAAGGCGCACGCCTGGCCCTGCTGGCGTTGCTGCTGTTGGCCATACTCAGCGGCGCGGGCCTTGCCTTTGCCGCCCTCGGCGATGGCCTGCGCCCGGTCAACGTGTTCTGGGCGCTGGGCAGCCTGCTCGGGCTCAACCTGCTGATGCTTCTGGGCTGGGCCGCCGGGCTGGCCTTGAGTGGCGAACATGGCGCCAGCCTCGGACGGCTGTGGCTCTGGCTGAGCGAACGCTTCGCGCGCGACGCCAAGGCCGTACACCTGGCGCCAGCACTGCTGGTGCTACTGCAGCGCCAGCGCCTCAACCGCTGGTTGCTTGGCCTGCTCGTGCACAGCTTGTGGCTGGCGGCCATGCTCAGTGCGCTGACACTACTGCTGGTGTTGCTTGCCACCCGGCGCTACGGCTTCGTCTGGGAAACCACCCTGCTCGCCCCCGAGCCCTTCATCACCCTTACCCAAACGCTTGGTGCCCTGCCCTCATTGCTCGGCTTTGCCGTGCCGGACGAGGGCATGATCCGCGCCAGCGGCGACACCCAGCTTGCCGTTGATATCGCCCGCCAGGCCTGGGCCAGCTGGCTGCTGGGCGTAGTGTTGGTTTATGGCCTGCTGCCGCGCCTGCTGTTGGCTGGCTTGTGCCTTTGGCGCTGGTACCAAGGTCGCCGACGCCTGGCCCTGGACCTCAGCCTGCCCGGCTATGCCCAACTGCGCGATGCACTGATGCCCCGCAGCGAACGGATTGGTGTGCAGGACAGCGCCCCCGAAGCGTTGCCACAGTTCCAGGCAGGTCAACTGGAAGCCGGCAGCAGTGGAGCCTTGCTGGTCGGCCTCGAACTGGACGACCAGCGCCCATGGCCGCCTGCGCTGGCCAAAGGGGTTACCGACGCCGGCGTACTCGACAGCCGTGAATCGCGCAACCGGCTGCTCGAGCAACTGAGCCGCTTCCCTCCGGCACGCCTGGCCATCGCCTGCGACCCCCGCCGCTCACCTGACCGCGGCAGCCTGGCACTTCTGGCAGAGTTGGCACGCAATGCCGGTGCCACGCGCATCTGGTTGTTGCAGGCTGCCCCAGGCCAGGTCCTGGACGCCGAGCGCCTGGGGGACTGGCATGAAGCCCTCGACCGCCTGGGCCTGCCCCACGCCGACACCGCCCCCATGAGCTGGCTGGAGCATGGCCATGACTGAGCCCCTGAAACTGGCCGTGGTCGGCCACACCAATGTCGGCAAGACCTCGCTGCTGCGCACCCTGACCCGCGATGTCGGCTTCGGTGAGGTGTCTCATCGCCCGAGCACCACCCGCCACGTCGAGGGCGCGCGCCTTTCGGTGGACGGTGAGCCGCTGCTTGAGCTCTACGATACCCCCGGGCTGGAAGATGCCATTGCCTTGCTCGACTACCTGGAACGCCTCGAACGGCCGGGCGAGCGCCTGGACGGCCCGGCACGGCTGGAGCGCTTTCTGCAGGGCAGCGAAGCACGCCAGCGCTTCGAGCAGGAAGCCAAGGTGCTGCGCCAGTTGCTGGCAAGCAATGCCGGCCTGTATGTGATCGACGCGCGCGAGCCGGTGCTGGCCAAATACCGCGACGAACTGGAGGTGCTGGCCAGTTGCGGCAAGCCATTGCTGCCGGTGCTCAACTTCGTCGCCACCAGCCAGCATCGCGAACCTGAATGGCGCGAGGCCCTGGCCCGCCTCGGGCTGCATGCGCTGGTAAGGTTCGACAGCGTTGCGCCCCCTGAAGACGGCGAGCGCCGCCTTTACGAGAGCTTGGCATTGCTGCTGGAAGACGCCCGCCCCGCCCTGCAGCGGCTGATCGACGACCAGCAGGCACAGCGGCTGGCCCGCCAGCACAGCGGTAAACGGCTGATCGCTGAGCTGCTGCTCGACTGCGCTGCGTGTCGGCGCAGCGTCGAAGCTGAACCAGCGGCTGAAGCCAAGGCCATCGAGGCCTTGCGCCAGGAGGTGCGCCAGCGAGAACAGCGCTGCGTCGAAGCGCTTCTGAAGCTCTACGGTTTCCGTCGCGAAGATGCCAATGCCGGTGACCTGCCGCTGTTGAACGGGCGCTGGGGCGATGACCTGTTCAACCCCGAAACCTTGAAGCTATTGGGCGTACGCCTTGGCAGCGGCGTGGCGGCAGGGGCTGCGGCCGGCGCGGGGGTCGACTTGCTGGTCGGTGGCCTTACGCTCGGTGCTGCCGCCTTGGCCGGAGCCATTGCCGGCGGAGCCCTGCAGACTGCACGCAACTATGGCGCACGGTTGATGGGCAAACTGAAGGGCCAGCGCGAGCTGACGGTGGACGATACGGTGTTGCGGCTATTGGCGTTGCGTCAGCAACAGTTGATGGCAGCACTGGATAGCCGCGGGCATGCAGCACAGAACAGTATTCGCCTGAATGAGCCGGACGAGAAAACCTGGCGTGAAGGCAAGCTTCCCGAGGCGCTGAGCAAAGCGCGGGCGCATCCGCAGTGGTCGACGCTCAATCCGGGAGCGCGAGTGAACCAGACTGAGCGGCAGGAACAGCTGGAAGCACTGGTATTGCAGATTTGAGCTATCCGTTCCAGCCTGATCGCGGGTAAACCCGCGCCCTCAGGTTTGGCGTTGCCAACCTGAGGGCGCAGGCCTTACTGCTGCGCCACCTTCTCCGACTTGCCGTCATAACGCTTGCGCCACTCGGCCAGGATCTGGTCGCGGTTCTTCGAAGCCCAGGCAAAGTCGTTCTTGATCAGGCGCTGCTCGTAGTCCGCAGGCAGCTCGGTTTGCGGTTTGGCAATGCCCGGGGCAGCAAGTACAGCGAAGTTCTCTTTGTACAGTTCCATGGCCGCAGGGCTTGCCGAGAAATCCGCCAGCCGCTTGGCGGCATCAGCCTTTGGTGAACCTTTGATCACTGCAGTCGCCTCGATCTCCCAACCCAGGCCTTCCTTGGGCAGTACGATATCCAGAGGCGCGCCCTGGCGCTTAAGCTGCACCGCCGGGTACTCGAAGGAGATACCGATCGGGAACTCCCCTGCCGCAGCCAGCTTGCAAGGCTTGGAGCCGGAATGGACGTACTGGCCGATGTTCTGGTGCAGCGCGTCCATATAGGCCCAGCCCTGAGGCTCGCCAAAGGTCTGCAGCCACGCGCTCACATCCAGGAAACCGGTACCGGACGACGCCGGGTTCGGCATCACGATCTTGCCCTTGTACTCCGGCTTGGTCAGGTCCTGCCAGCTCACCGGTTTGCTCAGGCCCTGCTTCTGGGCCTCGATGGTATTGAAGCAGATCGTCGCGGCCCAAACGTCCATGCCGACCCACGCCGGAGGGTTGGCGGCGTCACGGTAGTTGGCGGAGATCTTGCCCAGGTCTTTCGGTGCATAGGCTTCGAGCATGCCGTTCTGGTCGAGGATGGCCAGGCTGGAAGCCGCCAGCCCCCACACCGCATCGGCCTGCGGGCGCTCTTTCTCGGCCAGCAGCTTGGCAGTGATGATGCCGGTGGAGTCACGCACCCACTTGATTTCGATGTCCGGGTTGGCCTTTTCGAAGGCCTGCTTGTAGGTCTTGAGCTGCTCGGCTTCCAAGGCGGTGTAGACGGTCAGCTGCGTAGTGGCGGCCGAAGCCTGCAGGCTGAATACAGCGGTCACGGCAGCGGCAAGTGCGAGGGGCTTGAACATGATGCGTTTCCTGTCAGTGTGGGCAGTCGGTCAATGGCCGGGAGCGCGCTGGCGCCAGGCCTGTGAGCGGCGCAGCAGGCCGCGGGAAGCGCCGGCCAGCAGCAGCGATGCAGCCGCACTGGTCAGCAGGATCAAGGTCGACATGGCGGCAGCGCCGCCGACATTGCCGGCATCGTCCATGTTCAGCACGGCGACGGCGGCCAGGATGGTGTCGGGGCTGTAAAGGAAGATTGCCGCCGATACCGTGGTCATGGCCGAGACGAACAGATAACGGATGATGTCCAGCAGTGCGGGCAGGCAGATCGGCACGGTCACCCGCACGAAGTGCTTGTACAACGGCGCCTTGAGCGACAGCGCGGCGGCCTCGAACTCGCCATCGAGCTGGCGCAACGCCGTGGTTGCGGTCATCTGCGCAGTGGTCAGGTAGTGGGCGATGGTGCACACCACCAACAGCCCCATGCCGCCGTAGAACACGTGCAGTGGGTTGCCATTGAGGTTGAAGAAGAAGACATAGCCCAGGCCCAGCACCAACCCCGGTACCGCCATGGGGATGAAGCTGAGCAGGCGCAGGGCCTGGTTGAGCAAACGCTGGCCCTGGGTTTTCTCCATCAGGTAGGCACCGGCAAAGATCACCATGCTGCCGATCAGCGCGGTGCCGATGGCCATGGTCACACTGTTGCGATAGGCCAGCCAGCCACCGCCGGCGGTGTCTTCGAACATGTAGTGCTTGAACGACAAGGTCAGGTTGTAGGGCCAGAAGGTCACCAGTGACGAGTACACCGCCATGCCGATCACGCCCACCAGCACCGTGCATACCAGCATGACGATCACCAGATAACAGGCATCACGCCCGGGCGACGGCTTGGGTTCGAATACCTGGGCACGACCACTCATGGCCTCGCCCTGACGGCGACGCAGCCAGGCATCGACCGCAAAGCTCAGCAATGCCGGCACCAGCAGCACCATGCCGATCAATGCACCCCGGCCGAACTGCTGCTGGCCGACGACCGCCTTGTAGGCCTCGAGCGCCAGCACCTGGTAGTCGCCACCGACAACCACCGGTACACCGAAATCGGTGATGGTCAGGGTGAACACCAGGCAGAACGCCGCGAACACCGCCTGGCGCGTTGCCGGCCAGGTAATGCTGCGAAACGCCCGCGACGCCCCGGCCCCCATGCTGGAGGCGGCATCGAACAACCGTGCATCGGCCAGCGACAAGGCCGACAGCAGGATCATCAGCGCATGCGGGAAGGTGTAGATGGCCTCCCCCAGGACAATGCCCCAGAAGCCATAGATGTTGTCACTGAGCAACCCGCGCAGCAGGCCTTGGTTACCGAACAGGTAGACCAGGGCAATCGCCGGCAACATCGACGGTGCCAGCAGTGGCAGCAGCGAGATACCCCGCCACAGCCCCTTGGCCGGGATCAGCGTGCGCTGCAAGGCATAAGCGAACAGGTATGCCAGGGGGACCACGATCGCGGCAACCGTGAAGGCAACCGACAAGCTGTTGCCAAGCAGCCAGTGGAAGTTGTCGCTGGCAAACAGTTCACGGGCCGCCAGCAGACCGCCACCCTGGCCGGCATCGCCGCTGAAGCCGCGCCAGAAGATCGCCAGCAACGGCATCAGCACCGCCAGCAACAGCAAGGCCAGCAGCAGGCACTTGCCACCGACGACGAACAGCCGATCACCGAATGCAACATCATTGCGCGCTGTGTGCTTGGGCTGGGCCAGCGGCAAAGGCATGGGCGCGGCCATCTCAGGCAAACACCTGCAGGCTCTGCGGCGGCAGGGCCACCCAGATGTCCTGCGAGCCCAAGTGTGGCATGGCTTCTGGCGCCAGTTCGGCGAGCAGCGGATGGCCCGGCAGGGCCTTGAATTCAAAGCTCATGCGGCAGCGGTTGCCGAGGAATGTGATTTCGCGGACCTTGGCCGGGAACAGGTTTTCTTCATGCACCACCGGGTTGACAGTGATGGCCTCCGGGCGGCAGAACAACCGGCCGCTGCTGGCCCGCGGCGCACCCGCTGCCAGGCGCATGCTCATGGCGCCCACCTGGGCATGGCTGTCGCCAGTACGCTGAAACGGCAGCCAGTTGCCCTGGCCAACGAACTCGGCAACGAACGGCGTGGACGGCTGATCGTAGATTTCCTGAGGGGTGGCGTACTGCTCGACCTGGCCGTTGTTCATCACCGCAATGCGGTCGGCCATCAGCATGGCTTCGTCCTGGTTGTGGGTGACCATCAGCGTGGTGATACCCAGTTGACGCTGCAGCTGTCGAAGTTCGGTACACAGGTGCTCACGCACACGCGCATCCAGCGCCGACATAGGCTCGTCGAGCAACAGCAGCGAAGGCGACGGGGCCAGGGCACGGGCCAACGCAACCCGCTGCTGTTGCCCCCCGGACAATTGCCCGGGGTATTTCTTTTCACTGCCGGCCAGGCCTACCAGGTCCAGCATCTCGGCTACGCGCTGACGGCTTTCTTCACGGCCACTGCGGTTCAGGCCATAGGCAATGTTGGCTTCGACGGTGAGGTTGGGGAACAGCGCGTAAGATTGAAAGAGGATGCCGTAGTCACGCGCCTGTGGGGGCAATTCGCTGATGTCACGCTCACCGATGTACAACTCGCCACGGTCTTGGCGTTCCAGCCCTGCGATGCAGCGCAGCAGGGTGGTCTTGCCGCAGCCGGAAGGGCCGAGCAGGCAAACCAGCTCGCCGGCGGCGATGTCCAGGGAGACATCGTTCAACGCCGTGAAGGCGCCGAAACGCTTGTGGATACCGCGCACTTTCATTTGTGCGCCCGGGGTGGCGTGGTTCATGGCAAAGCCTCATCGAGCAGATGTGGCCATGCTAGAAAGGCTGTGCGAAGGTTCTGTGGCGGCGAGGCAAAAGCGGGCGATAGTGGTATAGGCAGATTTTGTAGTGACGTTGCAGGTTCAGAACTGCGACCCCACCACTTCCTGCGCCACCCCGAGGAAGGCTGCCGGCAACCGGGCCTGGCGTCTTTCCTTAAGGCAGTACAGGTACTCATGCATCACCGGCGCGTCTTCCAGTGTCAGCACCCGCAGCTCCGAGTTGTGCGGCACCTCGTGCCGGGCAATCACGCTGATGCCGATATTGCGCAGCACCGCCTCACGGATCGACTCGCGGCTGCCGATTTCCAGCACCGCTTCGGCCTTCACTCCAGCGCCGTGCATCATTTCTTCGGTGAGTTTGCGCGTGGTCGAACCTTTCTCGCGCATCAGCAGGCATTGCCCTGCCACCACCTCGATAGACACCACCTGACGCTGCGCCAGCGGGTGATTGCGGTGCACCGCCACCACCAGCGGGTCAGTGCCCAGCACGCGCCTCACCAGGCGAGCATCCTCCACCAACTGTGACGAGGCGGCGAGATCGACGCGGTAGTCCTCCAGCATCTCCAGCACCTGCTGCGAATTACCGATCTCCACGGCCACCCCCACCTGTGGCAAGCGCTCACGGAAGATCTTCACCAGATCGAGGATGTAATACGGCGCGGTGGCAGCGATGCGCAGGTTGCCTTGGGCATGGCCGCTGTTGCGCAGCTCGAACTCGATGTCGGCTTCCTGTTGCAGCAGCGCCTTGACCATCGGCAGCAGGCGCACACCCTCCTCGCTCAGCACCAGGCGCCGGCCGCCGCGGTAGAACAGCTCCACCGCGTACTGGCTTTCGAGGTTGCGGATCTGGGTGGTCACCGTCGGCTGGCTGAGGCCAAGCTTCTTCGCCGCCAGGGTGATGCTGCCCAGGCGGGCCACCATGTAGAAGGCTTTGAGCTCGGCACTCAGCATTGCTGGGCTCCGCAGCCGCAAAAGCAGCCGTAAGCAGAGGCAGCGCTGTGTAGTTTCATAAGTCTCGATTCCACCTCGATCAGCTTGTAGCTTGCGGCTGCTACTTGCGCAAAAGGCGCAGGCCGTTGAACACCACCAGCAGGCTTACGCCCATGTCGGCGAACACCGCCATCCACAGCGTGGCCATGCCGGCAAAGGTGATTGCCAGGAAGATGGCCTTGATGCCCAACGCCAGCACGATGTTCTGCTTAAGGATCGCCGCACTTTGCCGCGACAGCCTGACGAAGGCCGGGATTTTGCGCAAGTCGTCATCCATCAGCGCCACATCGGCGGTCTCGATGGCGGTGTCGGTACCGGCAGCCGCCATGGCGAAACCGATCTCGGCACGGGCCAGCGCCGGCGCATCGTTGATGCCATCACCGACCATGCCAACCCGGTGCCCCTGGGCGTAGAGCTGCTCGATCGTGCTCAGCTTGTCGGCAGGGAGCAGGTTGCCTTCGGCGCGGTCGATACCGACCTGGGCAGCGATGGCCTGTGCGGTATGGGGATTGTCGCCGGTAAGCATGACAGTCTTGATGCCCAGCGCGTGCAGCTCGGCGATGGCCTCACGGCTGCTGTCCTTGACCGTGTCGGCAACGGCAAACAGCGCCAGCGGGCCAGAGCGGTCGAGCAACAGCACCACGGTCCTGCCTTGGCGCTCGAGTTGGTCCAACTGTGCTTCGAGCTGCGGTGAGCACAAGCCCAGCTCTTCGACCAGACGATGGTTGCCCAGGTGATAGGTTTCGCCATCGATGTCACCACGCACACCGCGCCCCGCCAAGGCAGCGAACGCGCTGACCTCACTCAGGGCCAGCCCCTGCGCCCTGGCCAACTGGGCGATGGCAGCCGATACCGGGTGGTCTGAGCGCTCGGCCAGGCTTGCCGCCAGTGCCTGGGCGCGGCCTTCGAACAATGGCTCTAGCACCTTGGTATCGGTCTGCACCGGCTTGCCGTGGGTGAGAGTTCCAGTCTTGTCCAGGGCCAGGAAGTCCAGCTTGCGGCCCCCTTCCAGGTACACACCCCCCTTGATCAGGATGCCCTTGCGCGCCGCAGCCGCCAGGCCACTGACAATGGTCACCGGGGTGGAAATCACCAGGGCACATGGGCAGGCCACCACCAACAGCACCAAGGCGCGGTAGACCCAGTCGAACCAGGCGCCGGCCATGAACAGCGGCGGGATGAGCGCTACGGCCAAAGCCAGGGCGAACACCACAGGCGTGTAGATGCGCGAGAAGGTATCGACGAAACGCTGGGTAGGCGCTCGAGCGCCCTGCGCCTGCTCCACGGCCTTGATGATACGGGCCAATGTGGAATGCCCTGCCACTGCAGTTACCCGGTACTCCAGAGCGCCGGCCTGGTTGATGGTGCCGGCGAACAGCTTGTCGCCAGGGGCCTTGTCCACAGGCAGGCTCTCGCCGGTGATCGGTGCCTGATCGACGCTGGATTGCCCACTGACCACTTCACCGTCCAGGCCGATACGCTCACCGGGGCGTACCCGCACGAGCGCACCGATCGACACGTGGCGCACCTCGGCCTCACGCCATTGGCCGTCGGCCTGCTGCACCGTGGCCATGTCCGGCGTAAGCTGCATCAGGCCACTGATGGCATGGCGCGCACGGTCAAGTGAACGTGCCTCGATCAGTTCGGCGATGGTGAACAGCACCATGACCATGGCCGCCTCAGGCCACTGGCCGATCAGCACGGCACCGGTCACGGCAATGCTCATCAGCGCGTTGATGTTCAGGTTGCGGTTTTTAAGGGCAATCCAGCCCTTCTTGTAGGTGCCCAGGCCACAGCCAAGGATCGCTGCCAGCGCCAGCGCGGCTACCACCCACTCGGGCGCCAGCGCGCTGAAATGGATGATTTCGGCGGCGATCGCCGCGATGCCGGACAATGCCAATGGCCACCAGCGAGTCTTGGCTGGCGCGGGTGCGATCACGCCACCCTCATCCTCTACAGCCAGCGGTTCTGCCTTCATGCCCAGGCTTTCGATGGCCCGCTCGATCTCAGCAGTGCCATCCAAGGTATGGCGCACGCCCAGCACGCGGTTGATCAGGTTGAACTCCAGCTGCTCGATGCCGGCCAGCTTGCCGAGCTTGTCCTGGATCAAGGTCTGTTCTGTCGGGCAGTCCATGGCTTGTATGCGAAAACGGCTGAGCCGGGCCTGGGCACTGGCCTTTTCGCTCAATTGCACAAACGCAGGCGCCGCACTGGAACCGCAGCAACTGTGCGCATGTGCGTCGTGGCAATGGCTTTTACCGGCGTTGACGTGGTCATGGTCATGCACGTGTTCGTGGCTGACAGGCTGGTTCATGGGGTCATCCTTAGTGAGCACCTGTTGCCAAGTGAACACCCTGTAGCCACTATAGGGTCAAGCCACCTGATGGAGAATCGCCATGAAAATCGGAGAACTGGCCAAAGCCACCGACTGTGCGGTGGAGACCATTCGTTATTACGAGCGTGAGCAGCTACTGCCAGAGCCAGCGCGTACCGACGGTAATTACCGGCTGTACACCCAGGCCCATGTCGAGCGGCTGACCTTTATCCGCAACTGCCGCACCCTGGACATGACCCTGGACGAAATACGCAGCCTTTTGCGCCTGCGCGATAGCCCGGCGGGCTCATGTGGCACCGTCAATGCGTTGATAGACGAACATATCGAACACGTGCAGGCACGGATCGATGGCCTGGTGGCATTGCAGGAGCAACTGGTGGAGTTACGCAGACGGTGCAGTGCGCAGGGAGAGGAATGCGCGATCTTGCAGCGTTTGGAGGTGAACGGAGCAGTATCCGTGCCGGATACCGAGCCTTCGCACGTGGGGCGTAGCCACGGGCATTGAAGCCGCTGGGGCTGCTGCGCAGCCCTGGGCATTTGCGTGAATCAGACCGCCATCGGCGCCGTCATCGGTGCATGGTGCTCATAGCCTTCCAGGCTGAAATCGCTCGGTTCGATCTTCTCCAGCCACTCCGGCTCGTACTTGCCCGTCTCGGCGAACGCAGGCACGCGGTCGCTGATCACCAGCTTCGGCGCTTCCAGCGGCTCGCGCTTGAGTTGCTCGTTAAGCATGTCCAGATGGTTTTCGTACACATGGGCATCGCCAATGAAGTACGTGAACCAGCGCGGCGTGTAGCCCGTCAGGCGGCCGAACAGCGACAGCAGCGCCGCACCTTCGGTGAGGTTGAACGGTGTGCCCAGGCCCAAGTCATTGGAGCGGATGTAGAGCGTCAGGGAGATTTCCCTGGTCTGGACATTGGGGTGGAACTGGTACAGCAGGTGGCACGGCGGCAGCGCCATTTCGTCCAGCTGCGCGCAGTTCCAGCCATGGAACAGGATGCGCCGGCTGCCTGGGTCGTTGGCTATGGTGTCCAGGCACTGACGCACTTGGTCGATGGCCTTGTACAGCACGACGAACGCCTGGCCATCTTCCTCGTCCTGGGCAATCCTGCGAAAGCCCGCTTTTTCGGCCATTTCGATCGCTGCCGGGTTGCTCAGCGGGATGCGCTTGTAGCCCGGCCACTGGCGCCACTGCACACCGTAAATCTCGCCGAGGTCGTCATGGCCCTGGCGGAACGGGTTGGCCAGCCACTGGGCGTTCTCGTTGGCGTTCCGATCCCACACCTTGCAGCCCAGTTCGCGGAATTCACCCGCGTTCTTCACGCCACGCAGGAAGCCGACCATCTCGCCGATGGCAGACTTGAATGCCAGCTTGCGCGTGGTGATGGCCGGAAAGCCCTTTTGCAGATCGAAGCGCAGCATGGCGCCCGGCAGGCTGATGGTGCGGATGCCCGTGCGGTTTTCCTGCAGAGTGCCGTTTTCGATGACGTCACGGACCAGGTCCAGATACTGTTTCATGGCTTACCTGTAGCAAGAACGGCAGGGGGATCGCCCCTGCCGTTGGGAATCAGATGGCGGGTTTCGCCGTGGGTTTGCGATTATAAGCCCACCAGATCAATCCGAGGCCGGCCAGAATCATCGGGATGCAGAGTATCTGACCCATGGTCAGCCAGCCCCAGGCAATGTAGCCCAGCTGGGCATCCGGCACGCGGACGAATTCGACGATGAAGCGGAAGATGCCGTAGAACAGGGCGAACATCCCGGAAACCGCCATGGTCGGGCGCGGCTTGCGCGAGAACAGCCAAAGGATCGCGAACAACGCCACGCCTTCCAGGGCGAACTGGTACAGCTGCGATGGGTGGCGCGGCAGTTGGGCCGGGTCGCTGAACGGCGGGAAGATCATCGCCCACGGCACGTCGGTCGGCTTGCCCCACAGTTCGGCGTTGATGAAGTTGCCGATACGCCCTGCCCCCAGGCCAATCGGCACCAGCGGTGCGACGAAGTCCATCAGTTCGAAGAATGACTTGTTGTTGCGCTTGCCGAACCACAAGGCCGCCAGCATCACGCCGATGAAGCCGCCGTGGAACGACATGCCACCCTTCCATACCTCGAAGATCAACGTCGGGTTGGCCAGGTAGGCGTGCAGGTCGTAGAACAGCACATAACCCAAGCGCCCGCCGACGATCACCCCCATCGACAACCAGAACACCAGGTCAGAGAGCTTTTCACGCGACCAGGTGGGGTCGAAACGGTTGAGCCGGCGCGAGGCGAGCAGCCACGCGCCACCAATGCCGATCAGGTACATCAGGCCGTACCAATGGATTTTCAGCGGCCCGAGCGCAACGGCCACGGGGTCTATCTGCGGGTAAGGCAGCATGGATATTCCTCTGGTTTCAAATCAAAAAGCTCAGGCCTACGCAAAACAGCAGCGCGGCGAACAAGCGCTTGAGCAGGCGGGGCGACAACTTGTGCGCCAGCCGCGCGCCGAAGCGGGCGAAAAACATGCTGGTCACGGCAATGCCGACCAGCGCTGGCAGGTACACGAAGCCCACGCTATGGGCTGGCAGATGCTCATCGTGCCAACCCAGCCACATGAAACTCAGGGCGCTGGCCACGGCAATCGGCAGGCCGCAGGCCGAAGACGTGGCCACCGCCTGCTGCATCGGCAGGCTGCGCCAGGTCAGGAATGGCACGGTCAACGACCCACCGCCGATGCCGAAGATCGCCGAGGCCCAACCGATCACGCCACCGGCACCGATCAGTGCGGGCTTGCCAGGAATGCCGCGGCTGGCCTTGGGCTTGAGGTCCAGTGCCATCTGCGCGGCAATGATCAGCGCGAATACGCCGATGATCTTCTGCAACAGCGGGCCCTGGATAAGCGAAGCCGTCTTCGCGCCCACCCCGGCGCCCAGCAGGATACCCACGGTCATCCAGGCGAAGATCGGCCACTGCACCGCGCCCCGACGATGGTGCTCGCGCACGGCATTGATCGATGTGAAGACGATGGTTGCCAGCGAGGTACCGACTGCCAGGTGAGTGAGCACCGAAGCGTCGAAGCCCTGCAGGGTGAAGCTGAACACCAGCACCGGCACGATGATGATGCCGCCGCCCACGCCGAACAGCCCGGCCAGCACGCCGGCACAGGCGCCCAGAAGCAGATAGAGTGCGAACTCCATTCGTCGTCCCCGAAAAAACAATCCGGCATGGTAACGGAAGCCGGGCTCGGGGCTCTAGTGAACTCTGTGACAGGATGGATCGGCGCCGCCGCAGTGGGTAGAGTGGCAAAAAACCCAGAGGCCCAACCTATGTGCCTGATCGTATTCGCCTGGCGGCCAGGGCATGCCCTGCCGCTGATCGTGGCGGCCAACCGCGACGAGTTCTATGCCCGGCCCACGCAGGCGCTGGCAGCCTGGGAAGATGCGCCCGGCGTGCATGCAGGGCGTGACCTGGAGGCCGGTGGTACCTGGCTGGGCGTGGGGCCGCAGGGGCGGTTCGCCGCGCTGACCAACATTCGCGACCCAGGGCAGCCGTTGGGCCCCCGCTCACGCGGCGAGCTGGTGGCGGCATACCTGCAGGGTGAACTTGGGGTCGAGGCCTATCTGGACCAGGTCGCCAGCCGCAGCAAGCAGTATTCGGGGTTCAACCTGCTGGTGGGCGATGGTGTGCGCCTGGGGTATCTGCACGCTCGAGACGCGGCGCCGCGCTTGCTGGCGGCTGGGGTGTATGGGCTTTCCAATGCCGGGCTGGATACGCCGTGGCCCAAGCTGGTCAAGGCGCGCGACGGGCTGGAACGGTTACTGGATTCAGCGGACCCGCAGCGTTTGATGGCATTGCTGGCCGATGGTGAGACGGCGCCTGAGGCAGAGCTGCCGGAAACTGGCGTGGGCGTGGCGACCGAGAAGCTGCTGTCGAGTGTGTTCATTGCCAGCCAGAATTATGGGACGCGGGCCAGTACGGTGCTGATCGTGGATGATCAGGGTGCAAGACGGCTTGTCGAGCGCAGTTTCGGGCCTTTTGGGGGGCACTTGGGGGAGGTTGAGCTTCGGGTTTGAGGGCCATGGGGCTGCTTTGCAGCCCTTTCGCGACACAAGGCCGCTCCTACCAGGGTCGCGTCGCCTGAGCGGCCTTGTGTCGCGAAAGGGCCGCAAAGCGGCCCCAGAATTCACAGGGTCTTGTTGGCCTCTGGCCCGATCATCCGCGCCAGCCCCAGGTTCTTCAGCGCCAATTGCAACGAGCTGTGGATAACCTGCGGGTTGTCATGGCTCAGGGCATCGGCCAGCAGCTCCTTGGCCTTGCTCATGTTTATCTGGCGCAGCATCCACTTCACCTTCGGCAGGTTGGTGGCGTTCATCGACAAGCTGTCGAAGCCCATGGCCATCAACAGGACCGCTGCTGCCGGGTCACCGGCCATCTCGCCGCAGATACTGACTGGCTTGCCCTCGCCATGGGCATCACGCACCACGGTGTTCAAGGCTTGCAGCACTGCCGGGTGCAGGTAGTCGTACAGGTCGGCAACCCGCGGGTTGTTGCGGTCTACTGCCAGCAGGTACTGGGTCAGGTCGTTGGAGCCTACCGAAAGGAAATCCACCTGACGCGCCAGCTCCTTGGTCTGGTAAACCGCGGCCGGGATCTCGACCATCACGCCAACCGGTGGCATCGGCACGTCCGTGCCTTCGTCACGCACCTCGCCCCAGGCGCGGTGAATCAGGTGCAGCGCCTCTTCCAGTTCGTGAATGCCGGAGATCATCGGCAGCAGAATGCGCAGGTTGTTCAGGCCTTCGCTGGCTTTGAGCATGGCGCGGGTCTGGACCAGGAAGATTTCCGGGTGGTCGAGGGTCACGCGGATGCCACGCCACCCCAGGAACGGGTTTTCTTCCTTGATCGGGAAGTAGGACAGCGCCTTGTCCCCGCCGATGTCGAGGGTACGCATGGTCACCGGCAGCGGGTGAAACGCCGCCAACTGCTCGCGATAGATGGCCAACTGCTCTTTTTCGCTGGGGAAGCGCTGGTTGATCATGAACGGCACTTCTGTGCGGTACAGGCCCACCCCTTCGGCGCCCCGCTGCTGGGCACGGGCCACGTCGGCAAGCAGGCCGGTGTTGACCCACAGCGGCATGCGATGACCGTCCGGGGTGATGCAAGGCAGTTCGCGCAACGCATCCAGGCCCTGGGCCAGCTGACGCTCTTCTTCGACCACCTCACTGTATTGCTTGCGCAGCACGTCGCTGGGGTTGGTGAACACCTCGCCCTTGTAGCCATCGACGATCAGCTCGATACCATCGACCTTGGAATACGGCAGGTCGACCAGGCCCATCACCGTCGGGATACCCATGGCACGGGCCAGGATGGCGACGTGGGAGTTGCCCGAGCCCAGCACCGAGACCAGGCCCACCAGCTTGCCTTCCGGCACCTCACCCAGCATCGCCGGGGTCAGCTCCTCGCTGACCAGGATGGTGTTGTCGGCATACACCAGCGATTGCGAACGGGCTTGCTGGAGGTAGGCCAGCAGACGGCGACCGAGGTCTTTCACGTCCGAGGCGCGCTCGCGCAGGTAGTCGTCGTCCATCAGCTCGAACCGGCTGACGTGCTCGCCGACCACCTGGCGCAGGGCGCCCTGGGCCCACTGGCCAGTCTTGATGACGTCAGTCACCTCACCGCCGAGGGCTGCGTCCTCAAGCATCATCAGGTACACGTCGAACAGCGCGCGTTCTTCCGGGCGCAACTGGGTGGCCAGCTTGGCCGAAAGCTTGCGCATGTCGGCGCGCACGCCCTCAAGGGCGTTGTGGAACAGTTTGAGTTCAGCGTCGATGTCTTCGACCGTCTTGTCCGGCACCACCTCAAGGTCGGCAGGCGGCAACATGACCACGGCTCGGCCGACGGCAGCGCCCGGCGAGCCTGGTACGCCGACGAAGCGCGCTTCCTGGATGCCCTTGCCCTGGCGGCCCAGGCCACGAATCGAGCCGGTGGCCTCGGCGTGAGCGATAACCCCGGCGAGTTGAGCGCTCATGGTGACCAGGAAGGCTTCTTCACCCTCGTCGAACTGGCGGCGTTCTTTTTGCTGAATGACCAGCACGCCGACCACACGACGGTGGTGGATGATCGGTGCACCCAGGAAGGACGCGAAACGCTCCTCGCCTGTTTCAGCGAAGTAGCGGTAACGTGGGTGATCAGCGGCGTTTTCCAGGTTCAGCGGCTCTTCCCGGGTACCGACCAGACCAACCAGGCCTTCGTTGGGGGCCATGCTGACCTTGCCGATGGATCGCTTGTTGAGGCCTTCGCTGGCCATCAGCACGAAGCGGTTGGTTTCCGGGTCGAGCAGGTAGACCGAGCAGACCTGGCTGCCCATGGCCTCCTTGACGCGCAAGACAATGATCCCCAACGCCGTCTTGAGATCTTTGGCGGAGTTCACTTCCTGGACGATCTTGCGCAGCGTATTGAGCATGGCTCGGGGTCGAACTCCGTCGTCAGTCGCGCGTCAAAAGACGCGGTGCTAGCTCTTTCAGGGCGCGGCGATACACTTCACGCTTGAAGGTCACCACCTGGCCCAGCGGGTACCAATAGCTGACCCAGCGCCAGCCATCGAATTCAGGCTTGCCGGTCAGGTCCATCCGCACCCGTTGCTCATTGCTCACCAGGCGCAGCAAAAACCATTTCTGCTTCTGGCCGATACACAGCGGTTGGCTGTGGGTACGTACCAGACGCTGGGGTAAACGATAACGCAACCAGCCGCGGGTGCAGGCAAGAATTTCCACATCATCGCGTTCAAGGCCAACTTCTTCGTTCAGCTCGCGGTACAGGGCATCTTCCGGCGTCTCGTCAGGGTTGATACCACCCTGAGGGAATTGCCAGGCATCCTGGTTGATCCGCCGAGCCCATAGCACCTGCCCGGCATCATTCGTGAGAATGATCCCGACATTTGGGCGAAAACCATCCGGGTCGATCACGGCAGCAACCTCGCAAACGCATGTCACCGCATTGTTCCACAAAGCCTGCGAGCGCAGCAACGCGCCCGCCACGCTTATGTGCAGCGAGGTGAAAACTCCGTATTCTGCGGGCCTTCCCTATGGCTGACGCGAGTAACCGCAATGCGCCTGGCTTTATTCGACCTGGACAATACCCTCCTCGGTGGCGACAGTGACCACGCGTGGGGTGATTACCTGTGCGAACGGGGGATTCTTGACCCGATCGCGTACAAACAACGCAACGATGCCTTCTACCAGGAGTACCTGAACGGCACCCTCGACCTGCAGGCCTACCTGGCCTTTTCCATGGAAATCCTCGCAGCCACCGAACCCGCCCAGCTCGACCAATGGCACCGCGAGTTCATGCGCGACTGCATCGAGCCGATCATCCTGCCCAAGGCCCTGGCCCTGCTGCAGCAACACCGTGAGGCAGGCGACCAACTGGTGATCATCACCGCCACCAACCGTTTCGTCACCGCGCCGATTGCCCGCCGTCTGGGCGTTCGCACGCTATTGGCGACCGAATGCGAAACACGCGATGGCCGCTATACCGGGCGCAGTACCGATATACCGTGCTTCCGTGAAGGCAAGGTGACGAGGCTGGAACGCTGGATGCTGGAGAACGGGTTCGACCTGCAAGACAGCTACTTCTATAGCGACTCGATGAATGACTTGCCGCTGTTGCAGCAGGTTTCACATGCTGTAGCGGTGGACCCGGACCCTAACCTGCAGGCTGAGGCTGAGCGGCGCGGGTGGCCGGTGATTTCGCTTAGGGACTGAGCCTTTTTGGGGCTGCAGAGCGGCCCGGCCAGCTTCAGACCGGCTTGGCGCCCATCAACCCGGCGATGGACAGGAAGCAGACACCGCTGAAGACCGCCAGGGCCAGGGTAAACCGCATACCCACCGCCTCAGCCTTGCGCAGCCGGTTCAGACGCACCAGCAGCCACCACGCGGCGAACGCACCGAGGGTATAGATGACGCTGGACGCCAGCACCCAGGTCTGCCCCAGCGGCCAACCCACCAGGTGAACCAGCCACCAACCGGTGAACGGCATGCTCAGCAGGCTCACGCCCATCACCAGCCAGACGAACACCAAAGGCCGACGCAGCAGCTTGCCATAAGCCTGGGCGTCGCCTTGACGTCGGGCGCGCACGGTCCAGATCGCCAAGCCCAGTGCGCCCAGCAATAACAGGGCGGTGGCAATGAGGTGCAGGGCCTTGAGGGTGGTCAGGTGTTCCATGTCTTCACATCCTTGGAGGGTTAGCCAAGCTTAGTCGCTCAACCCAGGAACAGCCGGTAAGCGGGATTGTCGGTCTCATCCCAGTACGGATACCCAATCTTGGCCAGCGCCGCCGGCACCAGGTGGCGTTCGTCCTCCGGCACCTGCAACCCCGCCACCACACGCCCGTCGGCGGCGCCGTGGTTGCGGTAGTGGAACATCGAGATGTTCCAGCGCCCGCCCAGCTTGTTGAGGAAGTTGAACAGCGCCCCCGGCCGCTCAGGGAACTCGAAGCGCAGCACGATCTCGTCGCGTGCACCGGCCGAATGGCCACCCACCATGTGGCGGATGTGCATCTTGGCCAGCTCGTTGTCAGTCAGGTCGGTAACAGGGAAACCCTGCTCGGTCAGTTGCTGCACCAACGCAGCGCGTGGGTCGTTCTCCGGATGGGTCTGCACGCCAACGAAGATATGGGCTTCGTCGGATGTGTGCTTGCGGTAGTTGAATTCGGTGATCTGGCGCTTGCCGATGGCCTCGCAGAACGCCTTGAAGCTGCCCGGCCGCTCGGGGATGGTCACGGCGATGATCGCTTCACGCTTCTCGCCCAGCTCGGCACGCTCGGCGACGTGACGCAGGCGGTCGAAGTTGACGTTGGCGCCCGAGTCGATAGCCACCAGCGTTTGCCCGCTGACGCCGTTGAGCTCCACATATTTCTTGATGCCAGCGACACCCAAGGCACCTGCAGGTTCGGTGATCGAGCGGGTATCGTCGTAGATATCCTTGATTGCTGCACAGATCTCGTCAGTGTTGACGGTGATCACTTCATCCACATGCAAGCGGCAGATGTCGAAGGTATGCTGACCGATCTGGGCCACGGCCACGCCATCGGCGAACAGCCCAACCTGCGGCAGCACCACGCGCTCGCCAGCGGCCATGGCTGCCTGCAGGCAATTGGAGTCATCCGGTTCGACGCCAATCACCTTGATTTCCGGGCGCAGGTATTTCACGTAGGCGGCGATGCCGGCGATCAGCCCACCGCCGCCCACCGGCACGAAGATCGCATCCAGCCGGCCTGGGTGCTGGCGCAGGATTTCCATGGCCACGGTGCCTTGCCCGGCAATGGTGTGCGGGTCGTCATAAGGGTGGATATAGACGAAGCCCTTCTCATCGACCAGTTTCAGCGAGTAGGCCAGCGCCTCGGGGAACGAATCGCCATGCAATACCACCTTGCCGCCACGCGAGCGTACGCCTTCGATCTTGATCTCCGGGGTGGTCTTGGGCATCACGATGGTGGCCTTGATGCCCAGCTCGCGGGCTGCCAGGGCCAGCCCCTGTGCATGGTTGCCGGCCGAGGCGGTGACCACGCCGCGGGCCAGTTCTTCCGGGCTCAGTTGCGCCAGCTTGTTGTACGCCCCACGGATCTTGAAGGAGAACACCGGCTGCAGGTCTTCACGCTTGAGCAGAATCTGGTTGCCCAGGCGCTTGCTCAGTTGCCCGGCGCTGTGCAGCGGGGTTTCGACAGCGACGTCGTAGACGCGCGAGGTGAGGATCTTCTTGACGTACTGTTCGAGCATCGGGAAAGCATCACTGGCCGCGGGACAAGGGCTGCGAGTCTACCCCAGCGCTACGTCGGGCGACCACAGCAAAGCCGCCCGAGCCGTTATACTAGCCTCCTTTCATTACCGCCCTGCCCCTTTCCGGAGCCCGCATGACCCAGGACCAACTCAAACAGGCCGTCGCCCAGGCCGCTGTCGACTTCATTCTGCCCAAGCTGGATGAAAAGAGCGTCGTCGGCGTCGGCACCGGTTCGACTGCCAACTTTTTCATTGACGCCCTGGCCCAGCACAAGACGGCGTTCGACGGCGCGGTCGCCAGCTCCGAGGCCACGGCACAGCGTCTGAAGGGCCATGGCATCCCGGTCTATGAGCTGAACAGCGTCAGCGAGCTGGAGTTCTATGTCGACGGCGCCGACGAGAGCGATGCACACCTGAACCTGATCAAAGGCGGTGGCGCGGCACTGACGCGCGAAAAAATCGTCGCGGCCGTGGCCAAGACCTTCATCTGCATCGCCGATGCCAGCAAGCTGGTGCCGGTGCTGGGCGCCTTCCCGCTGCCGGTCGAGGTGATCCCGATGGCCCGCAGCCACGTGGCGCGCCAACTGGTCAAGCTGGGTGGCGACCCGGTGTACCGTGAGGGTGTGGTCACCGATAACGGCAACGTGATCCTGGATGTGTACAACCTGCAGATCACCAACCCCGTAGAGCTGGAGGCGCAGATCAATGCGATCGTCGGCGTGGTGACCAATGGCCTGTTTGCCGCACGGCCGGCAGACCTGCTGTTGCTGGGCACCCCGGAAGGCGTGAAGAGCCTGAAAGCCGAGTGATGCCATTGCCGGCAAGCTGGCTCCCCCAGGCAATCCACAGCAGTGGTGACCGCGTGGGAGGCGGCTTGCCGGCAATTACGCTCAAAAGCCCAATCAATCCGTGGGCTGTTTGAACACATAGAACAGGTTCGGCTCACTGACCAGATAAATGGTCCCCGCTTCATCCATGGCAATCCCCTCCGCCTGCGGCACCGTCTGCTTGAGCCCCTGGTACCCCTTGCGCAGCGACAGCGTGCTCAACGGTTTACCTTTCACATCCAGCTCCAGCACCAGGCGTGATTCATCCGACAACGCCAGCAGATGCCCGCTGCGCTCGTCGAACTGCAGGCTGGAAAGATCCCTCACGAACAGCCGCGCATCGCGCTTGCGGTCCTGCACCACATGCACTGCATAGGGCTGCTCCGGGTTTTCATGGGGAAACCCGTGAATTTCGTAGATCACCATCGGGTCTCGCTCCTTGGCCACGAACAGGCGTTTGCCCGCCGAGTCGTAGGCCAGCCCCTCGAACCCCTTGTTGCCGTTCAGGCCGATACCAAGGCTCAACTGCTCGGCATCGTGGGCATCCAGGAACATCGTGTCGTCCTCAAGGCGCACGCGAATCAGCCGTTGCTGGCGCTCATCGGTGATCACGTAACTGTTGGGCCCTACGTATTCGACCGCCTCGGGGTCGCCGAAACCGGTCAACGGCACCCGCCGCAGGATACGACCGTCGAGGGACAACTCGATCAGTTCGGAGCGCTTGTTGGTCACCGTGAACAGGGTCTTGCGGTCGGGGTCGTAAGTCAGTGCCGAAACATCATCGTCCAGCCCGTCTATAGGCTGCGCCTCGGTCACTACCCGATAGCGATCCAGGCCCATGCTTTGCTCAGCGGGCTGCCACCAGGTCTTGAAGTTGAACCAGCCACGCTCGAGCAAACGGAACTGCTGCTCCGCCACGCCCAGCAAGAGCACGGCGAGCAGGCCAATGACAGCCAGGACCAGGGGCATACGAACATAGCGACGCATAGGGCAGACTCGGTTTGAGGATGACGAATCTAACCACGAACAACTGAAGTAAAGCTTAATGCCAGCATGCGAAAAATCTGAAATGGCCGTCAGTTTTTCTTGAACCGATAGAACAGCGCCGGCTCACTGACCATGTACAGGTTGCCCTGGTCGTCCATCGCCACCCCTTCAGCACGCGGAATGGTGTCCTTGAGGCCGTTGAAACCGCCCAGCAAGGTCATGAAACTCACCTGCTGACCTTGCTCGTCGAGCTCCAGCAGCATGTTGGAGTCCGCCGACAGCACCAACAGATGGCCCGTACGCGGGTCGACACCCAAGCCTGAGAGGTTGCGCAGGTCGAGTTCGTTGCTGGCCAGCGGCTGCTTGTCACCTTTGAGCGGGCTGCGCCCATCGGTGCTCCAGGTATACAGCTTTGGCGGCCGCTCCTCGCCGATCACCAGACGCTGGCGCATCGGGTCCCATGCCACGGCTTCGAAGCCCTTGTTGCTTTTCACCGACTCGCCCAGGTCGTGGCTCTGAAAATCTGCATGGTTCAGCGACTTGGTTTGTGCGTCCACCTTGACCACGGTCAGGTCGTGCAGACGTTCATCGGTAATGGCCAAGCGGCCATCTTCCAGCACGGCAACCCCTTCGGGGTTGTTCCACCCCTGCAAGGGGATCTGCCTCAGCACATCACCATCCAGGCTCAGCTCGACCAGGAACGGGTTCTTGCCCATGACCACAAACAACGTGCGGGTATGCGGATTGAACGCTACGTCCGAGGCTTCATCATCTTCCATGCCCGGCATAGGCTTGGCATCGATATCGACCTTATAGTCCGGCAACCAGACGCTTTCGCTACGCTCGGCGCTGCTCTCGAAGCCTTCCTGGACCCACAGTCGGCCACGGTCATCCCAGTGCATCGCCACGGCCACGCCATAGCCGATCACCGCAGCCACAGCCAGGCCGAACGGCCAGCGCAGGTAGAAGCGACGCTTGGTGGATACGGGAGCGCTGGAAGACAGGGCCATACAGAGTATTCCTGGGTAAATAGGCGGAGATTCGCGCATTATCCAGATAGGTTGTGAAAAAAACGGTAAATCGCGTCGCCCGCTTCGCGGGCGACACAGTCTCTGCTCAGAGTACCCGGCTTTCGAAGCGGCTCACGCCCGGCAACTCCAGCACCAGCTCATCACCCACTTCGAAGGGGCCGACGCCAGCCGGGGTACCGGTCAGGATCACATCCCCCGGCAGCAGCGAAAAGTGCGAGGCCATGTGCTGGATGATCGGCACGATCGGGTTGAGCATCATCGCGCTGTTACCGTCCTGGCGAACGTCACCATTGATGGTCAGGCGCACCGGGATGTCGGCCAGGTCTTCGAACGTGCCGGCAGCGACGAAAGGCGGCAGTACGCAGGCACCGTCGAAGCTCTTGCAGGTCTCCCACGGCATGCCCTTTTCCTTGAGCTTGGCCTGCACGTCACGCAGGGTCAGGTCCAGTGCCGGGGCAAAGCCGGAGATGGCATCCAGCACTTCCTCTTCAGATGGATGTGCCGACAGCGGCTTGCCCAGCAACACCGCGATTTCGGCTTCGTAATGCACCGAACCACGGTCGGTAGGAATCTTGAAACCACCCTCCAGCGGCACCACGCAACTGCCCGGCTTGATGAACAGCAACGGCTCGGTCGGAATGGGATTGCCCAGTTCCTTGGCGTGCTCGGCATAGTTGCGGCCAACGCACACCACCTTGCCCAGCGGGAAGTGGATACGGGTGCCGTCTACGTACTGGTGCTGGTAACTCATGGCCGACTCCTTTGATTACTGCTTTTATTCAGGAGCGAAGATCTTACCCGGATTCATGATGCCGTTAGGGTCGAAGACGGCCTTTATCGCCTTCATGCAGGCGATTTCCTGTGGTGAGCGGCTATAGCCAAGGTAATCGCGCTTGGTCATGCCCACACCGTGCTCGGCGGAGATCGAGCCGTTATAGCGCTGGACGATCTCGAACACCCACTTGTTGACCTTGGTGCATGAAGCGAAGAAATCGTCTTTGCTCATGGACTCGGGCTTGAGGATGTTCAGGTGCAGGTTGCCGTCGCCGATGTGCCCGTACCAGACCACCTCATAGTCGGGATAGTGCTCGCTGACGATGGCATCGATGTCGCGCAGGAACGCCGGCACCTTGGAAACCGTGACAGAGATATCGTTCTTGTACGGCGTCCAGTGGGAGATGGTTTCGGACAGGTACTCGCGCAGCTTCCAGAGGTTTCTCAACTGAGCTTCGCTCTGGCTCATAACCCCGTCCAGTACCCAGCCTTGCTCGACGCAGTGCTCGAAGGTGGCCAGCGCATCGTTGGCCACCTCCTCGGTACTGGCCTCGAACTCCAGCAGGGCATAGAACGGGCAGTCGGTGGCGAACGGCGCAGGCACATCGCCACGTGCCATGATCTTGGCCAGGCCCTTGTCGGAAAAGAACTCGAATGCCGTGAGGTCAAGCTTGCCCTGGAAGGCATGCAACACCGGCATGATCGAATCGAAGTCCGGCGTGCCCAGCACCATCGCAGTGAGGTTGCGCGGGGCGCGGTCCAGGCGCATGGTGGCCTCGACCACGAAGCCCAGGGTACCTTCGGCGCCGATGAACAACTGGCGCAGGTCATAGCCCGTGGCGTTCTTGATGAGGTCCTTGTTCAGCTCGAGCAGCTCGCCCTTGCCAGTGACAACTTTCAGGCCGGCAACCCAGTTACGGGTCATGCCGTAGCGAATGACCTTGATGCCGCCGGCGTTTGTGCCGATGTTGCCGCCGATCTGGCTGGAGCCACTCGAGGCGAAATCCACCGGGTAATAAAGCCCCTGTTCTTCGGCGAATGCCTGCAGCTGGCGAGTGATGACCCCTGGCTGGCAGACCACCGTGCGGTCGAAGGCATTGAAATCGAGAATCTGGTTCATGTAGTCGAAGGCGACTACCACTTCACCATTGGCTGCCACCGCACCGGCGGAGAGCCCGGTCCGACCGCCGGAAGGCACCAGCGCCACCTGATGGCGATTGGCCCAGCCAACGATGGCCTGAACCTGTTCCACGCTTTTGGGGAACACGATGGCAGTGGGCGCGGGCGGAAAATGCTTGGTCCAATCCTTGCCGTACGTTTCCAGGGAAGCGGCATCGGTCAGGACCTTGCCAGGGTCTACCAAGGTCATCAGTTCATCAATTACCGCGGGGTGCGTCATCGCCGGAACTCTCGACTTATTCATAGTCACCCTGAGTACTCTTCACCTGTCGGGATAAGCTCAGATTGTGTCGCGTATGCTAGCATAGCGCCCCCGCTGTTCGTGCTAAGGCCCGCGCTGCGCCTAGCATCATTTCTCGCCATTTTTTCTCCGGGATACAGGTTTACGCAGATGAGCAAGACTTCTCTCGACAAGAGCAAGATCAGGTTCCTTCTTCTTGAAGGTGTGCACCAGAACGCGGTGGATACCCTCAAGGCCGCCGGGTACACCAACATCGAGTACCTCACTGGCTCGCTGCCGGAAGCAGAACTCAAGGAAAAGATCGCTGATGCCCACTTCATCGGCATCCGTTCGCGTACCCAGCTGACCGAAGAGATCTTCGACTGTGCCAAGAAACTGGTCGCCGTCGGTTGCTTCTGCATCGGCACCAACCAGGTCGACCTGGACGCTGCACGCGAGCGCGGCATTGCCGTGTTCAACGCGCCATACTCCAACACCCGTTCGGTGGCGGAACTGGTACTGGCCGAAGCCATCCTGCTGTTGCGCGGCATCCCCGAGAAAAACGCCTCCTGCCACCGTGGCGGCTGGATCAAGAGCGCGGCCAACTCGTTCGAAATCCGCGGCAAGAAGCTGGGCATCGTCGGCTATGGCTCGATCGGTACCCAGCTGTCGGTACTGGCCGAGAGCCTGGGCATGCAGGTCTACTTCTACGACCCGCTGACCAAGCTGCCGCTGGGCAACGCCGTACAAGTCACCAGCCTGCACGAACTGCTGGGCCTGGCCGACATCGTCTCGCTGCACGTGCCTGAGCTGCCATCCACTCAGTGGATGATCGGTGAGAAAGAAATCCGCGCGATGAAGAAGGGCTCGATCCTGATCAACGCCGCCCGTGGCACCGTGGTAGAACTGGACCACCTGGCCGCAGCCATCAAGGACAAGCACCTGATCGGCGCCGCCATCGACGTGTTCCCGGTCGAGCCGCGCTCCAACGACGAAGAGTTCGAAAGCCCGCTGCGCGGCCTGGACAACGTGATCCTGACCCCGCACATCGGCGGCTCCACCGCCGAGGCCCAGGCCAACATCGGCCTGGAAGTGGCCGAGAAACTGGTCAAGTACAGCGACAACGGCACCTCGGTATCGTCGGTCAACTTCCCTGAAGTCGCCCTGCCGGCACACCCGGGCAAGCACCGCCTGCTGCACATCCACGAAAACATTCCGGGCGTGCTCAGCGAGATCAACAAAGTCTTTGCCGAGAACGGTATCAACATCTCCGGTCAGTTCCTGCAGACCAACGAGAAAGTGGGTTACGTGGTAATCGACGTTGACGCCGAGTACTCGGACCTTGCGCAAGAGAAGCTGCAGCACGTCAAGGGCACCATCCGCTCGCGCGTACTGTTCTGAGCTTGATTGCGGTATGAAAAAGGGAGGCCTTGGTGGCCTCCCTTTTTTGTTTCGCCAACAAGCCAGCTCACCCAACGATGCCAGTGGGGATCGACTTGCCAGCTTAAGGGCTGCGTGATGGCTCGGCTTACTTCACTTCAACCGTGATCTTCTTCGACTCAACGCTTGGCTTGAACGGCACGTGATACTGGTCACCCAGTACCAGCTGCAGGGTATGCTTGCCCGGCGTCAGGGTAAGAGTGGTTTCGGTCTGGGCCTTGCCGAAGTGCAGCACCTGCGGGCCGGCTGGCAACGCCGCGCCGCCTTCCGGCATCAGGCTGGTCGGCAGTGGCTGATCGGCTGCAGGCTCCTTGTCCACATCCACCAGCAGGTGGTGGTGGCCCGTGTGCGGGGTCTGGTCACCCGCAGGCTTGAGCCCCATGCCTTCGATGCCAAACTTGACGGTAAAGGTCTTGTCGACCGTTGCGCCATCGGCGGGGGAAACGATGAAGACCTTGGCATCCTTGGGCGGCTCCTGGCTCTTCAGCGCATCCGCAGCGCTGGCCAGTACCGAGGCCCCCATCAGCAGACCGGCTACGGCAGCACGCGAAAATAGGCTGTTCATTCACTTCTCCTGTGATTCACTCATTGGCCGCCACCTGCAAACGAACGGCAGCGGAAGCTCACCATAGCCCACAAAGAGAAAAAATTCAGTTAGGGTTAAACATCGCCAAGGCTTCAAGGTCATAGGCTGCGCTCGACCACGACGAGGAAGAAAGTCGTGGCGACAGTTATTCATTTGCCAAAGAAAAGGGGCATTAGATGCGTTCGACCATGGGTGTACTGCTGGCAGTACTGATCACGCCATTGGCTCAAGCCGAGCTGATAGACGAAATCGCCGACCGGGGCGAACTGCGCATTGCCGTACAGGCCGACAACTCGCCGTATGCCTTCAAGGAAAACGAGCATCTGACGGGCTTTGAAATCGAATTCGGTCAAGAGCTGGCCAAACAACTGGACCTGCGTGTCGAGTTCATTGAAACGCCTGTGGCCGAGATACTGCCGGGTGTTGAAAGTGGCAAATACGACATCACCCTGACCCCATCGGACAATGCTCCCAAGGCCGATACGCCGTTTGATCTGAGCCAGCCTTTTGGCGAGAGGAAACTGGTCATCCCGTTCCAGAAAGACAACCCGGCGTTCGAGAGCGCGGTGAACAACGCGCTGCAGCGCCTCAAGGACAGCGGCCGTACAGCGGAGCTTGAGCAGAAGTGGTTCAAGGGTGTGCCGGAGACGGCTACCGGGCAGTGAGTCATTTATTGCCTGCACCAGCCTTTACGCGGGTAACCCCGCGAAAGGCCAGCACCAGACTACGCTGACAGCCCAGCCAGCGCTCGCTGGGCCTCTTCCAGCTCCAGCTCACTGAACACCAGTACCCCCTCCCGCTGCAGCAGTGCAGTGGTAACCCCTTGCCCCGGCACCTTCACCCCTGCGAACGTGCCATCGTAGGTCAAGCGGTTGCCACACGAAGGGCTGCCCGCCTTGAGCACCGCGACCCGGATGCCATGCCGACGCACCAGTGCCAGCGCCTGGTGCGCACCGGCAAGAAATGCCGCGCTTACGTCCTCGCCCTTCACCGTCAGCACCTGCGCTGCCCCATCGAGCACATCGCCACCCTGCCCGCCCGGGATCTCCGCGGGCGGGCGCGGTGTGGGCAGGCCACCGGCCACCTCCGGGCACAACGGCACCACACGCCCTTCAGCCTGCCAGCGCTGCAACAGATCAGGATGGCCGCTGGCCCGCCCGTCATAACGCACCGGCTGCCCCAGCAGGCAGGCGCTGACCAGTACCTTGGGCGGGTCAGAACGGGTCATTGCCACGGCGCCGGAACCAACCCGTCAACGAAAGCCGCTCACGCCCCGCTGGCAAGACTTCGTGAGGTACTTCACCCGACAGAAACACCACCAGGCAGCCGGCCACGGGCTGCACGTCATGCTCGACAGCGTCAGCCAGGAACATGCGCAACTGGCCACCATCCTGCGGCTGCCAGTCTTCGTTGAGGTAGAGCACAGCCGAGACCATGCGCCGGTCGTCGTCGCGAAAACGGTCCAGGTGGCGACGGTAGAACGCACCTGCCGGGTACAGGGCGAAGTGACACTCGAAGTCTTCAAGGCCCAGGAACAGGCCCTGGTTGATGGCCAGGCGCAGCTGGTCCATGGCTTCCAGGTATTTGTCGCAAGCCTCGGCCTGCCCCGGGTCGATCCACTGGATCTGGTCCCCACGGATCGCCTCGCGCACCTCCTGGGCCACACCGCGCCCCACCCCGGCAGGGTTGAGCTGGCCTTCGGCATCACGGCGCCGACACTCGGCCGCAAGCGCACGCACCAGCTCAGCCGGCAGGAAAAGGGCCTGCTGCGACCAGCCATGGGTGGCCAGATCGTCAACGACGGCCGCAAGCATCGGGTGTTCAGGGGAGATATGCATGGCGCGCATCATATCCATTAGCCCTGCACTCGCACAGCGCCACTTGGCCGAGAAACACTCCGCTATCTCGACAAACCGGCGCCGAGCCAAGGACAATAGCCACCTGCCGACAGGAGTCCTGAATGCGCCGTCTGTTTTCCCTGATTCTGCTGATGATCTGCACCATGCCGGTCTGGGCAGACAGCCTCGATCAGCTGTACAAGGCCGCCGGCTGGCCCGACCAGCGCGCCCATTTCAATGATGCCGTGAGCGCTGCCCAGCAGCGCTATCGCAACAGCCTGCCGCCTGCGGTTTACCAGGCGCTGGTCAGTAACAGCAATCAGCGCTTCCAGGCCGAGGCCATGGACCGCCGTGCCCAGGCGCAATTGCGCAGCGCCCTGCCCGACCCTGCACCGGCGCTGGCCTTTTTCCAGTCACCGCTGGGGCGCAAGATCGTCGCCGCCGAACTGCTGGCCACGCGCAAGGACCAGTTGGCCAAGCACGCCAAGGGCTTGCCGAAAATTCAGGCCAGCGACAACCGTCTGCTGATCATCGGGCACCTGGCTCAGGCCCTTCCGGCCCGCGAAGCCGGTGCCGAGGTTAGCCTGGCGATAGCCGGTGTGGCGGCCGACAGCCTCAGCTCGATGATCCCCGGCCTGTTCGGCGGTGGCCAGGCCCAGGGCCTGCTCGATGGCCAGCGCCAGCGGCTGATGAACCAGATTGGCGAAGACCTCAACAACACGTTGCTTTACGTCTACCGCGACCTGTCCGACGCCGAGCTGGAAGAGTTCGCCACCTTCGCCGAGTCCCCCCAAGGCAAAGCGTACTACCAGGCCGCCGTGGCAGCCGTGCGCGCCGGCCTGGCAGTCGGCCAGAGCGGCGCGAACCTCAAGTGATCAGCCCAAGCGCTGGTCGATGAAGTCGAAATAGCGCTGGCGGATGCCCGGCAGTTCGTTGGCCAGGTGGTGACGGGCTTCGGGCAGCAGCAGGATCTGTGGCTCAGCAAACTTGGCCTTGAGCACTTCGAGGTTGTAGGGCCAGTCCACTGTGCCATCGGCCTGCCCCTGCACGATCAACGGCCGCCGCGGGCTGCACGGCGCGGCCTCGATCCGCTTGACCCAGGCCATCAGCGCGCCGACCCAGGCTGTCGGCAGGCGCCGAGGCTGCAGCGGGTCGGCCTCCAGGAACGGCAGGAACGTCGGGTCGTTGCTGTTTTCGCTGAAGCGCCGCTCAATGCCATTGACGAAGTGACGCAACACCCGATAACTGAGTTTCGACCACAGCCAGGCGCGCGGGCGCACGAGCGGCGCAAGCAGGATCACCTGGCCATCAACCGGGCTCTGTACCCCCTGATGCAACAGATGATCGACGGCGATGGCACCGCCAGTGCTTTGCCCGCACAGGTGCCACGGGTGCGGTAAAGCAAGGCCGCGCGCCTGCTCGAACAGGGCATCGAGCACCTGCTGATAGAGTGCGAAATCAGTGATGCTGGCGCGCTCGCCACTGGACAGGCCATGGCCAGGCAGGTCGCAGCTGATCACTGCATAACCCTGTTTCAGTGCCCATTCGATCACGTGGCGGTAGAGGCCCATGTGGTCGTAATAGCCATGCAGCACAAACACTGTCGCCACGGGCTGCGATGGTAGCCAGACCTGCCCCACCAGTTCGAAACCCGCTGCCTGAAAACCGCCCAGCCAGCTCTGCGCCGGCAGGTTCAGGCCGTAGAAACGCTGATAATCCTGCGCCTGAACGGACAAGGGTTGGCGTTTGCCAAGGGGCGCGAGGCTGGCGCGCAGGCGGTCGGGGTGAAAAGCGGCAGGCATCGGGTACATCCACAGCGAAGCGAGTATTGATCCGGGATATTCAGCTCTTGGCTGCGCCGTGGCAAGCTTGGCCACTTTTTCAATCAACAAGACCGCTCCTCCAAGGGCTGCGGATGGGCCATGAAAACTCGAACGATCAAGCCGATACTTTCAGCCATTGCGCTACTGTCATGCGCCGCCGTGCTCTGGTGGGCATACGACAGCTTTCAGTCCCGCTACCTGCGCCCGTTCGAAAGCCAGACCACGCTGTTCGACGGCAGCCAGCTGCGCCTGCCCGCAGAGCTCGCCGGCCCCGGCCTGGTTCGCGTAGTGCACTTCTGGGACCCGACCTGCCCGTGCAATGTCGGCAACCAGCAGCACCTGGGTGACCTGGTCAGCCATTTCGCAGACAAGGGCGTGGCCTTCCACGTCGTGCAAAAGCCGGGCAGCCATGGCCAGCTGCCGGCAAGCCTCACCCGCCTGCAGCCCATCGCCCACCTGCCGGGCAGCGAAAACCTGCCCGCCTCTCCGGCCGTAGCGATCTGGGACCGCCAAGGCAACCTCGCGTACTTCGGCCCCTACAGCGAAGGCGCGGTGTGCAACGCCAGCAACAGCTTCATCGAGCCGATCCTCAAGGCCCTGCTCGATGGCCGCCACGTCACCGCATCGAACACGCTGGCCGTCGGCTGCTATTGCCCTTGGGCCGGCTGACGCACGCGCGCCGGGTTACCGACCACCACCGCGCCTGCCGGCACATCGCGGGTCACCACACTGCCCGCACCAACCACTGCGTTATCGCCAATGGTCACCCCAGGCAGGATGATTGCCGCACCACCGATCCACACATTGTTGCCGATGGTCACCGGCCGTCCGCTCTCCAGCCCGGTACGCCGCAGTTCAGGGTCGAGCGGGTGATCGGCGGTGTAGATCTGCACCGCCGGGCCAACCTGGCAATCATCGCCGATACGTACCGGCAGCACGTCCAGGATCACGCAGTTGAAATTCATGAAGGTATTGCTGCCGACACTGATGTTGTAGCCGTAGTCGCAATAGAACGGCGGGCGGATGACCGTGCCTTCGCCCACATGGCCGAAGTGCTCGGCAAGCAGGCCGTTGCGGGCTTCGTTAAGCAACTCGAAGCTGGTGTTGTAGCGCTGCATCCAGTGCTTGCTGGCGATTTGCTCAGCCTGTAGTTCGGGGCAGCCGGCGTGGTAGGGCTGGCCGCTGAGCATTTTCTGTTTTTCGCTGAGGGACATGGAAACTCCTGTCGAGGGCTATGCTCTTTGCGCGAATCCGCCGAAGATCGGACCACAATTCCCGCTCGAATGCACAAGGAGCTTCAATGAAGCGCAGCCTGACCCTTTTGGCCGTGGTAGTGGCCGTGGCCGCCGGTGCCGGTTACTGGTACGTGCACGGCAAACTGCCGCAGCGTGACGGCGAGGTAGCGGTAGCCGGCCTGCAGGCCCCGGTCAGTGTGCGCTATGACACCCGCGGCGTGCCGCACCTGCAGGCGCAGAACGAAGCAGACTTGTACCGCGCCCTCGGCTACGTGCATGCCCAGGACCGATTGTTCCAGATGGAAATCATGCGCCGCCTGGCCCGCGGTGAACTGGCCGAGGTGCTGGGCGACAAGCTGCTGCCCACCGATACCCTGTTCCGCAGCCTGCGCATCCGTGATCAGGCGGCGCTGATGGTTCAGCGCCTGGACCACCAATCCCCCGCGTGGAAGGCCTTGCAAGCCTACCTCGATGGCATCAACGCCTGGCAGGCGAGCCACCCCAAACCCATGGAGTTTGACCTTATAGGCATAACGCCCAGGCCGTTCACCGCTGAAGATACCCTGAGCGTTGCCGGCTACCTGGCCTACAGTTTTGCCGCCGCGTTCCGCACCGAGCCTGCCTTGACCTACATCCGCGACCAGCTCGGGCCGCAGTACCTGAAGATTTTCGACCTCGACTGGCAACCTGAAGGCGCGCTGGGGACCCCGCTGGCGGCGCAGGACTGGCAGGGCCTTGAAGCCCTCGCCCGCCTCAGCCACCAAGCCCTTGGCGATGCCGGCATTCCCCAATTCGAAGGCAGCAATGCCTGGGCAGTGGCCGGCGGCCGTACCCGCAGCGGCAAGCCGCTGCTGGCCGGCGACCCGCACATCAGCTTCGCGGTGCCGGCCGTCTGGTACGAGGCCGAGCTGTCGGCGCCAGGGTTCAACCTGTACGGCTACTTCCAGGCGCTGAACCCGTTCGCGCTGCTCGGTCACAATCGCGACTTCGGCTGGAGCCTGACCATGTTCCAGAACGACGATGTCGACCTGATTGCGGAAAAGACCAACCCGGCCAACAGCGATCAGGTCATGGTCGAGGGCCAGTGGCGAACACTGGAAAAGACTGAGCAGAAAATCGCCGTCAAAGGCGAGCAGCCGGTCAGCATCAGCCTGCGCCGCTCACCCCACGGGCCGATCGTCAACGACGTGCTGGGCGCGACCGCCGGCACGACGCCAATCGCGATGTGGTGGGCCTTCCTGGAAACCGAGAATCCGATCCTCGAAGGCTTCTATCAGCTCAACCGTGCCGACTCCCTTGCCAAGATGCGCGAGGCGGCGGCCAAGGTTCAGGCACCAGGGCTCAACTTCGTCTGGGCCAGTGCAGGTGGCGATATCGGTTGGTGGGCTGCGGCGCAACTGCCGATCCGCCCGGATGGCGTCAACCCGTCGTTCATCCTCGATGGCGCGAGCCACCAGGCCGACAAGCTGGGTTTCTACCCTTTCAGCGTCAACCCACAGCAGGAAAACCCGGCCAGCGGTTACATCGTTTCAGCGAACTACCAGCCGCCAGCGGCGGTGCCGATACCGGGCTACTACAACTTGCCGGACCGGGGCCGCCAGCTGGACCGCCACCTGGCAAACCCGCAAATGAAATGGGATACCGAGAACAGCCAGGCGCTGCAACTGGACACCGCCAACGACTATGGCCCACGTACCCTGGCGCCCCTGCTTGCGACCCTGCGCGAGATCGCCCAGGGCGATGAGGAAAAGGAGCTGGTAGAGCAACTGGCCGCCTGGCGCGGAGATCACCCGCTGGACTCGACCAGCGCCACACTGTTCAACCAGTTTCTCTACCAGTTGGCACATGCCGCGATGCATGACGAACTGGGCGATACCTGGTTCCCGGTGCTCATCAGTACCCGCACCATCGACTCTGCACTGCCCCGCTTGGCGGCGGACGCGCAATCACCGTGGTGGAACACGCGCGGCGCCAACCAACGTACCGACCGCAGCGCCATCGTGCGCATCGCCTGGCAGCAAACCCTCGGGCACCTGCGCGCAACCTTTGGCAAAGACCCGGCCAGCTGGCAATGGGGCAAGGCGCATACCCTGACGCACAACCATCCACTGGGTGTTAAAAAGCCGTTGAACCTGCTGTTCAACGTCGGCCCGTTTGCCGCGCCGGGTACCCATGAGGTGCCCAACAACCTGTCGGCGAAAATCGGGCCTGCGCCGTGGCCGGTGACGTATGGACCTTCGACGCGGCGGTTGATCGACTTCGCCGACGCAGGGCAGGCGTTGACCAGCAACCCGGTCGGGCAGAGTGGTGTGCCGTTCGATCGGCACTATTCGGATCAGGCTGAAGGCTATATCGAGGGGCAGTATCAGCGCGCCCAAATGGGGGTGATACCGGCCCACACTACCTTGCGTCTGGTACCCACAGAGTGATGGAAACTTTTCTTCGGGTCGGCTTCTCCAACAGCTTCAGACTGCGATCCGCACGGCCATCACACTACAAGGACGATAACGATGAAAAGCCCCTGCCCGACTGACTCCAACGAACAACTGCTGTGGCTGCTGGCATTGAGCCGGGCATTGGGTAGCCAACGCTGAGCGTTGTGCCCCCCCAAAAAAACGCCGACGCGAATGCGTCGGCGTTTTTCATGCAAGGGTCAAGCAGGCGAATCAGAACGCCGGCAGCACCGCACCGCTGTACTTTTTGGCGATGAATTCCTTGACCTCAGGGCTGGTCAGGGCCTTGGCCAGCTTCTGCATAGCCTCGCTGTTCTTGTTGTCCGGGCGGGCCACCAGGAAGTTCACGTACGGCGAGTCGCTACCCTCGATCACCAACGCATCCTTGGCCGGGTTCAGGCCAGCTTCCAGCGCGTAGTTGGTGTTGATCATGTCCAGGTCGACCTGGTCCAGCACACGCGCCAGCATGGCCGACTCAAGCTCCTTGAACTTCAGGTTCTTCGGGTTCTCGGCAATGTCTTTCGGAGTGGCCAGGGCGTTTTTTGGGTCTTTCAGGGTGATCAGGCCAGCCTTCTGCAGCAGGATCAGGGCACGGCCACTGTTGCTGCCTTCGTTAGGAATGGCAACGGTGGCGCCATCCTTCAGTTCGGACAGGTTCTTGATCTTCTTCGAGTAGCCACCGAACGGTTCGACATGCACGCCGATCACGGTTTCCAGATGGGTGCCTTTACCTTCGTTGAAGCTCTTCAGGTAAGGCAGCGTCTGGAAGTAGTTGGCGTCCAGGCGCTTCTGGTCTACCTGTACGTTGGGCTGTACGTAGTCAGTGAAGACCTTGATCTGCAGGTCCACGCCTTCCTTGGCCAAGGTCGGCTTGATCAGCTCCAGAATTTCGGCGTGGGGCACAGGGGTCGCGGCAACCACCAGTTTCTCGGCGGCGGCAGCCAGGCCGGAGAACGACAGGGCAGCGGCCAGGGCAGTGGTCAGCAGGGTCTTCTTCATGGTGGTCCTTGTTTTGTTTCTGGGCCATCGTTGATGGCAAAGTCAGATGCCCAACCGTTTCATCAGCGGGCGTGAGGCGCAAGATACCGAGATTTTTTATTCCGCAACAATACCTTTTAATTAGCTGCTTATTCCAAAAGCAAATTGCCATTACCCACTTTGTTTATGAGCAACGTCTAGCGCGGGGTGTTCGGCAGGTCGAGGTCCTCTGGCTGAATCTCTTCACTATCATTCACCAGCAGGGCGAAGTGGATGATGTTTTCCAGTTCGCGGGTATTGCCGGGCCACGCGTGGGCTTGGAGCAGTTGCTGGGCCGCTTCACTGATTAACGGCACAGGGCGCTGCAGGCGTGCGCAGTAGATACCTACGAAATACTCAGCCAACGGCAGGATATCGCCGCAGCGCTCACGCAACGGAGGCAGCTCCAGCGAGCCCTCACGCAAGTACTGGTACAAGCGTTCATTGAACCTGCCAGCTTTGACCACCCGGGCCAGGTCAATGCTCGTCGCAGCCACCAGGCGTACGTCCACCGGTTGCGGCAGCTGCGCGCCGACGCGGATGACTTCACGGGTTTCCAGCGCGGCCAGCAGCTTGCCCTGAATCGCCAACGGCAAGTCGGCGATTTCATCCAGGTACAACGTGCCGCCATTGGCCGATCCGAACCAGCCCGCCCGGCTGCTGGCGGTACCTCCATGGGTGCCGGCGCTGTAGCCGAACAGCTCAGCATCGGCGTAGGTATGGCTGATGGCCGCGCAGTTTACCGAGACGAACAGCCCACCACGGTCACTGGCCCGGTGGATTTGCCGAGCCAGCAACTCCTTGCCGGTACCGGTCTCACCGCGGATCAGCACCGGCAAGGCTTGCGGTGCCAGGCGGTCCAGCGCCTGGCGCAACAACTGCGAGCGTGGGTCGATGAACACCAGCGCCTTGGCACGAATGCTAAGTGGGCTCTTGTCCAGCTCAGGGAACGTCAGCAGCGGCTGGCCAAACGGGTTTTGAAAAGTCATGACTAACTCCCGCCCAAACCTCTGCGGGCCGGGCGTCAGGCAAACGATAAACAGTGGTGGCGATCAGGCGCGACGCAGCGCGCGCTGTTCGACACGGCTTTGCAGGCGATACAGGAAGGCAAACCCCTGCTCCCAGCGTTCATGCCCGGATTTGACGTTGATATGCCCTGCATTGGTCAGCAACCCCGCTTCTGCGCCCCAAGCCTGAGCCAGGTACAGCGCGCGCGGCACGCTCACGGCAGGGTCGTTGTCGGAGCTGACCACCTGGCTGGGAAATGGCAGGGCCTGCAACGGCATCGGCGCAAAGTTGCGCAGGGCGGGCGAGCAGGTCGGCCGCTCGACATCTGCCGGGGCAACCAACAGCGCGCCGCGTACGCGCCGCAGCAAGGCCGGGTTGGCCTGGGCAGCCCAATGGGCGACCGTGATGCAGCCCAGGCTGTGGGCAATGAGAATCACCGGCGAGCGTTCAGCAGCGATTGCCTGCTCCAACGCCTGCACCCAGTCCTGGCGCTGCGGGGTGAGCCAGTCGTGCTGCTCTACCCGCGCGCTGTTGGGCAAGGTGCGCTGCCAGTGACTCTGCCAATGATTGTCTGGCGATCCTTGCCAACCCGGCACAATCAGGTAGCGAACGGACTCATTGTGCATGGGATGCCTCCTGTGAATTTGCGTGCTTGGAGGCAAGTATAGGGAAGGGTTTACATTCTTAAAGGAATAAGAAGATATTTACTAATAACCAAAAATCAAAACGAGCCTGCCAGTCGTTTAGCATTATTGGGGCCGCTTTGCGGCCCCGAATCGCTTAACTGACAGGCATCAGGACCTTGTCCGGGTTTTTCACCCGCTAAAGCAACTCAGATATCCGCCACCTTCTGCCAGACCTTTGGCCTGAAGAACAGCGTCTCACCTCGCGCCAGCCCGGTCAGGCTGTCGTGATCCTTGACCACCTCGGCCTCGATCAGCTCGCTCTGCCCTTGCACCTTCAAGGTCACCCGGGTAGTCGCGCCCAATGGGCGGATATCACGTACCTCGGCGGCATGGTGCCCTTCCGTTTCATGGCGTGACAGCGACACCTCGTGCGGGCGGAACAGCACATGATGCCCCTCGCTCAACGCCAGGCGGTTGGAGTCGCCGAGGAAGTGGTAGACGAAGTCGTTGGCAGGCTTCTCATACACTTCCCCCGGGGAGCCGATCTGCTCGATCACCCCCTTGTTCATCACCACGATGCGATCGGCCACTTCCATGGCCTCTTCCTGGTCGTGGGTGACGAACACCGAAGTCAGGTTGATGTCCTCGTGCAAACGCGCCAGCCAGCGGCGCAACTCCTTGCGCACCTTGGCATCGAGGGCACCGAACGGCTCATCAAGCAGCAGCACCTTGGGCTCCACCGCCAAAGCGCGGGACAGGGCGATACGCTGGCGCTGGCCACCGGAAAGCTGTTCAGGGTAGCGGTCCGCCAGCCAGTCCAGCTGCACCATGTTCAGCAGCTCATGAACCTTCTCGGCAATCTTGCTCTCGCTCGGGCGCTCGCCCTTGGGCTTCATGCGCAGGCCGAAGGCAACGTTGTCGAACACGCTCATGTGGCGGAACAGCGCGTAGTGCTGGAACACGAAACCAACGTTGCGATCACGTACATCGTGGCCGGAGACGTCTTCGCCGTGGAACACGATGTTGCCGTCATCCGGCGTTTCCAGGCCGGCGATGATGCGCAGCAGGGTGGTCTTGCCACAGCCAGAGGGGCCGAGCAGGGCCACCAGCTCACCGCTGTGGATATCCAGGTTGATGTTGTCCAGGACCTGGAAGCTATTGAAGCGCTTGCTGACGTTACGAACTTCGATCGACATGACTTATTCCTCCGCTGCGCTATGGCGCAGGCGGTTAATACGGTTCTCGCTCCACTGCTTGAGCAGCAGGATGAAGAGCGCCAGGATCAGCAACAGGCTGGCCACACTGAAGGCCGCGACGTGGTTGTACTCGTTGTAGAGGATCTCCACATGCAGCGGCAAAGTATTGGTGACGCCACGGATATGGCCCGAGACCACCGATACCGCACCGAACTCGCCCATGGCCCTCGCAGTACACAGCACCACACCGTAGATCAGGCCCCACTTGATGTTCGGCAGGGTCACGTGCCAGAACATCTGCCAGCCATTGGCACCGAGCAGGCGCGCAGCCTCTTCTTCCTGGGTACCCTGCTCCTGCATCAGCGGGATCAGCTCACGGGCAACGAAGGGTACGGTGACGAAGATGGTCGCCAGCACGATGCCCGGCAAAGCGAAGACGATCTGGATATCGTGGTCCTGCAGCCAAGGCCCGAAAAAGCCTTGGGCGCCGAACATCAGCACGTAGACAAGGCCGGCGATCACCGGCGATACCGAGAACGGCAGGTCGATCAGGGTGACCAGGATGCTCTTGCCACGGAAGGTGTACTTGCTCACGCACCAGGCGGCGCTGACGCCGAATACCAGGTTCAGCGGCACCGAGATGACGACGGCGAGCAGCGTCAGCTTCAGCGCCGACAAGGCATCAGGCTCGAAGATCGCCTCGAAGAAGGTACCGAAACCGTTCTTCAGCGCCTGCGATACCACGATCACCAGCGGCAGCAGCAGAAACAGTGCGAACACCAGCCAGCCAAGGCCGATCAGGATGCGCCGCGACGTGGCGCTGCCGCGACGTGCGGCATTGGCGGCGGCGTTAGTGCTCAGGGATGAACTGGACATGCCGGCCTCCTTCAAGGGGTTTCGATGCGGCGCTGCAGCAGGTTGATCAGCAGCAGCAGGATGAAGGAAACCACCAGCATCAGCACGCCGATGGCAGTCGCGCCGGTGTAGTCGTATTGGTCGAGCTTGACCATGATCAGCAGCGGCAGGATCTCGGTCTTCATCGGCATGTTGCCGGCAATGAAAATCACCGAACCGTACTCGCCCACGCCACGGGCAAAGGCCAGGGCAAATCCAGTGAGCCAGGCAGGCAACAGGGCCGGTGCCAGCACGTGCCGGAACACCTGCAGTGGTTTCGCGCCCAGGCAGGCAGCAGCCTCTTCGACTTCCCGCGGGATGTCCGCCAGCACCGGTTGCACGGTACGCACCACGAACGGCAGGGTGACGAAGGTCAGCGCCAGGGTGATGCCCAGAGGGGTGTAGGCGATCTTGAAGCCCAGGTCGGTGGCGAACTGACCGACCCAGCCCCCAGGTGCGTACAAGGCCGTCAGGGCGATGCCTGCAACGGCGGTGGGCAGCGCAAACGGCAGGTCGATCATCGCATCGATGATCTTGCGCCCAGGGAAGGAATAGCGCACCAGCACCCAAGCCAGCAGGGTACCGATGACACCGTTGATGAGGGCGGCGAACAGGGCGGTGCCGAAACTCAGCTTGAGCGCGGCGATCACACGCGGCGCACTGATGATGTTCCAGAACTGCTCCCAGGTAAGCTGCGCGGCATGCACGAACATGGCGGCCAGCGGTATCAGCACGATCAGGCTGAGATACACCAAGGTGTAGCCCAGTGTCAGCCCGAAGCCGGGTATGACGGGGGAAATACGACGTGACATAAAGATCCCTGGTTTAACGCACCAAGCCCGGCGGATGTGCCAGGCGGGTGCAGGCTTGTGAATCCTGGGGCTGCTGCGCAGCCCTTACGCGACGCAAGGCCACGCTCTACCTGAGCGGCCTTGTGTCGCGAAAGGGCCGCAAGGCGGCCCCGCTTCTCCATGGCCGTTTACTGAGCCTGATAGATCTGGTCGAACACCCCGCCATCATTGAAGAATTTGGGCTGTGCTGTCTTCCAGCCACCGAAGTCCTTGTCGATGGTTACAAGATCCAGCTTCGGAAATTGCTTGCCGAACTCGGCAGCGACCTTCGCGTCACGTGGGCGGTAAAAGTTTTCGGCAGCGATTCTCTGGCCAGCCGGGCTGTACAGGTGCTTGAGGTACTCCTCGGCGATCTGTTCATTACCCTTCTTCTGAGCGTTCTTGTCGACCACCGCCACAGGCGGTTCGGCCAGGATCGACAGCGAAGGCACGACGATCTCGAATTTGTCGCCACCGCCGTCCTCCTTCAGCGCCAGGAAAGCTTCGTTTTCCCAAGCCAGCAGAACATCACCCTGGCCGTTGTTGACGAACGTGATGGTCGAGCCACGGGCACCGGTATCCAGAACCGGCACGTGCTTGAACAGCTCCTGCACGTATTCCTTGGCTTTGGCTTCGCTACCACCTTGCTTCAGGCCATAGGCCCAAGCGGCGAGGAAGTTCCAGCGAGCGCCACCGGAGGTTTTAGGGTTGGGGGTAATGACCGCAACGTCCTTCTTGATCAGGTCACCCCAGTCCTTGATGCCTTTCGGGTTGCCTTTGCGCACCAGGAACACGATGGTCGAGGTGTACGGGGTGCTGGCGTCCGGCAGGCGCTTCTGCCAGTCCTGCGGCAGGGTCTTGCCCAACTTGGCGATCTCGTCGATGTCACCCGCCAGGGCCAGGGTCACCACGTCGGCGCGCAAGCCGTCGATTACCGCGCGGCCCTGCTTGCCCGAGCCGCCATGGGACTGCTGGATCTTCACCTTGTCGTCCGGGTGTGACAGCTGCCAGTGCTTGATGAATTCAGCATTGTATTGCTGATACAGCTCACGGGTCGGGTCGTAGGACACGTTCAGCAGTTCGTAGTCCTTGGCGATGGCGGAACCGGCAAAAACGGCACTGGCCAAGGCGGCGAGCGCATAACGGCGGATGGACATGGTGAAGCTCCCGATTGGCATTTTTCTAGTTTTGAGTGAAGTGCGGTATCAGCCGGGCTTGTTGCCGGGCTGTTGCAGGCGGAACTTCTCTTTACGCTCGATCTGCACAACCTGACCGTTGTGCACGGTAATCTCCACCGCACCGAAACGCAGATCGCGCAGAGCGCTCTGGATCTCACGCACAATGGTGGCTTCGTCCTGACCGTCAATGCTGCGCACAGATGCACTCATGCTCGCTCTCCTGTGAGTGAGGTGCCGGGCAGAGGTTTTTGAAGGGGGTATGCGCCTGGCTTGAGAGCAATAGTAGAGAGGCGCTGATATTCTTAAAAATACTGTTTAAGAATTTTTATATAACCAGAATTATTATTCGCTGAGTTCGCTAAAGGGCCGCACTGCGGCCCCAGCTTTCTGCAGGACTAACTGGATTGCTTCTGAGGCTCGCGGATCTTGTACCAGGCCACATAGAGCGCCGGCAGGAACAGCAGCGTCAGCAGCGTCGCAACGATGATCCCACCAATCATGGCGTAGGCCATCGGCCCCCAGAACACCTCGCGGGCAATCGGAATCATGCCCAGGCTCGCCGCCGCAGCGGTCAGCAGGATCGGCCGGCGCCGATGGTTGGTGGCTTCCACCACCGCGTCCCAGTGCGAAAAGCCTTGCGCCACGAACTCATCGATCTGCGTTACCAGGATCACCGAGTTACGGATGATGATACCTGCCAGCGCCAGGATGCCGAGGATCGCCACAAAGCCCATTGGCGTCCCCGTAGGCACCAGCGCCAGCACCACGCCGATCAGCCCAAGCGGCGCCACGCTGACCACCAGGAACAACTTCTGCACGCTGTGCAGTTGGATCATCAGGAACGTTGCCATCAGGAACAGCATCAGTGGGATCACCTTGCGGATAGGCCCTTGCGCCTTGGCGCTCTCCTCCACCGTACCGCCAGTGGCCACTTCGAAGCCCACCGGCAGCTTGCTGGCGAACTCGTCAATCTCCGGCTTCAGCTGGGCCACCAGATCGGTGGGCTGGATGTCGCCGTTGACCGAGGCCTTGATGGTGATGGTCGGCTTGCGGTCGCGGCGCCATACCAGCGGCTGCTCCAGCTCGTAGCGCACGGTGGCGAACGAAAGCAGCGGAATCGAGGTGCCGCCAGGGGTGAGTATCTGCAGGTTCTGCAGGGTATCAGGCGAACCCCGCTCGCTGTCCTCAGCCCGCGCAACCACATTGACCAGGTAAATGCTGTCATTGACCTGGGTGATCTGCACACCGCTGACGATGCTGTTCATCACATTGGCCACATCTTCGGACGACAGCCCCAGCTGACGCGCCTTGTCCTGGGCGATTTCCACGCGCAACACTTTACCCGGCTCGTTCCAGTCGTAGATCATCTCGCCGATGTGCTCGTTCTGGTCCAGCAGGGTAGCCAGGTCGATGGCATGCCGGCGCACCTGATCGATGTCGGCGCCGCTGATCCGATACTGGATTGGCCGGCCCACTGGCGGGCCCATCTCCAGCGACTGGACGTTGCTGCCAATGCCCACGAACTCTTCGTGCAGTATCTTCTGCAAGCGCTTCATCATGCCCTGGCGCTCTTCGAAACCCTTGCTGACAATGACCAACTGTGCGTAGTAGGGGTTCTGCAACTGCTGGTCGAGGGGCAGGTAGAAACGGATAGCGCCCTGGCCAATGTAAGTGCTCCAGTGCACCAGGTCCGGGTCGTCCTTGATCCGCGCCTCGAAACGGTCCACCACCTTGCGCGTCTGCTCGATCGAAGCGTTTTGCGGCAAGTTGAGGTCGACAAGGATTTCCGGGCGGTCCGAGGACGGGAAGAACTGGTTCTGCACGAAACGCTCGCAGAAGATCGCCAAAGCAAACAACAGTACCGTGCCGATGATGGTCAGCCAGCGGTTGCGCATGCACCACAGCAGGCCACCCTCGAACGCTCGTCCTACTCGCCCGGTCTGCTCCTTGTGAGCCTTGAGCTTGCTGCTCAGGATATGCACGCCCAGTACCGGCGCGAAGAACACGGCCACCACCCACGACACGATCAACGCCACGGCGATTACCGCGAACAGTGTGTAGGTGTACTCACCCGCCGAGCTGGCATTGAGCCCAATGGGCACGAAGCCGGCAACGGTCACCAAGGTGCCGGTGAGCATGGGGAATGCGGTAGAGGTATAGGCGAACGTAGCTGCCTGCTCCTTGGTCTCGCCCATCTCCAGCCGCGTGACCATGACCTCCACGGTGATCATCGCATCATCCACCAGCAGGCCGAGGGCGATGATCAGCGCGCCCAGCGAGATCCGCTGCATGGTGATACCGCTGTACTCCATGAACACGAACACCATCGCCAGCACCAACGGGATCGAGCACGCCACCACCAACCCAGCACGCACACCGAGGCTGATAAAGCTCACCGCCAATACGATCACCACCGCTTCGAACAGCGCGCTAGTGAAGCCGCCGACTGCCTGCTTTACCACCACCGCCTGGTCTGACACGGTGTGCACACCTACCCCGACCGGCAAGTCGGTGATCACGCTGTCCATTTTTTTCTTCAGCGCCGCACCGAATACCTGCATGTTGCCACCGGCTTTCATGCCGATGGCCAGGCCGATTGCGGTCTGGCCGTTGAAGCGGAACATTGGCGTCGGCGGGTCGACGTAGCCGCGCTCGATATCAGCGATATCGGCCAGGCGGAAGAAGCGGTCGTTGATCCTGAGGTTGACGGTTTGCAGGTCTTTCTCGGAAGCGAACTGCCCGGTGGTACGCACCGAAATGCGCTCTGGCCCCGCCTCGATCACCCCGGCAGGCGTTACCGCGTTCTGTGATTGCAGGGCCTGCATGACCTGGCGCTGGTCGATGCCCAGCGCCGCCAGTTTGCGGGTCGAGAAGTTCAGGTACAGCACTTCGTCCTGGGTACCGATCAGTTCGATCTTGCCGATGTTGGGCACTTCGCGCACTTCAGCGCGGGCCTGTTCAACGTAGTCGCGCAGCTGGCGCAGGGTCAGCCCATCAGAGGTAAAGGCGTAGACCGAGCCGAATACGTCACCGAACTCGTCGTTGAAGGCAGGCCCCTGAATACCCTGCGGAAACTGGCCGCGGATGTCCTGGATCTTCTTGCGCACCTGGTACCAGATTTCCGGGATGTCCTTGGCTTTGGTGGTGTCGCGCAGGTACACGTAAACGGTGGACTCACCCGGCCGGGTGTAGCTTTTGGTGTAGTCGAGGGAATCCAGCTCTTCGAGCTTTTTCTCGATGCGGTCGGTGACCTGGTAGAGGGTTTCGTCCTGGGTCGCACCTGGCCAGCGGGTCTGGATGACCATGGTTTTGATGGTGAATGACGGGTCTTCCTCACGCCCGAGGTTGAAGTACGAAAATATCCCCATCAGCAGGCCAACGAACATCAGATACCACACGAATGACTGGTGCTTGAGCGCCCATTCGGAGAGGTTGAAGCTTCCTTTCATTGCGCATCCTCGTCGAAGGTGACCTTCTGGCCAGGCTTGAGGCTGTTCACACCCGCGGTAACGACGCGCTCACCGGGCTGTAAGCCCGACGTCAGGACGATGCTGTCGGCGGTGCGGTCGATCAACACCACGTCACGGGTGGCAACAGTCTTCTGCTGCGTGTCGATCACCCATACCTGGGTCTTGCCGTCACGCTCCAGCAAAGCACTCAAGGGCAGCTCGCTACGCGGCCTCACCTCCGAGCTCAGGGTCACGCTGATGGCGGTGCCAAGGTGGAACGCCGGCGGCGTGCTGGCCAGGGTCAGGCGGGCCCGCCGGGTACGGGTGGTGGCGTCGGCCTGGGGCTCCAGCTCGCGCAGGCTGGCTGTGGTATTGATGGTCGGGTCGAGTTGCGAGGCAACGGTAAAAGTCAGGCCTTTGCTCAACTGCTCGGCCAGGCCGATCGGCAGGTCGATCACCGCTTCCTTCACATCCGGCCGGGCCAGGGTCACCACGGCTTGCCCTGCGGTAACGGTTTGCCCGGCTTCGGCCTGCCACGCGGTGATCACCGCGGCGTGATCGGTGCGCAGGGTGCTGTAGTCGAGTTGGTCACGAGCCTGGCTGAGCGCAGAGCGCGCCTGCTCGAGCGCTGCGCTGGTGGTTTTCAGGTTAGTCTGGGCGATATCCAGCTGGGCCTGGGCGCCAACGCCGCGGTCGTACAACTGCTGTTGGCGACGGGCATCGGCCTGGGCGTTGATCCATTGCGCCTGCACCTTGGCCAAGTCGCCTTCGGCGGCGCGCAGCTGGTTCTGCTGGTCGGTCGGGTCGAGCGTGGCCAGGGTGTCACCCGCCTTCACCTGGGCGCCCACGTCCAACCAGCGCCGGGCAATGCGCCCGGAAATCCGGAAACCCAAGGTGCTTTCGAAACGCGCCTGGATACTGCCAGCGAAACGGCCCAACTGCGATTGCACCTGGGGTTCGACCTTGACCGACAGTACGGGCCGAATCGGCACTGATGCCTCTTCCTCGTTACTGCAGCCGGCCAGCAGTATGCCGGCCGACAGCATCAGCAGCAGGCGCTTCATAGCTCGCCCCCTTGGGCCTTGGCGTCGACCTTCAGCACCTGCATGCCGGGGTGCAGCAGTTGCCCGCCTTTGACCACCACGGTTTCGCCACCCTTCAGGCCACTGGCGACCACGATCTTGCCGGTGAGGTAACGGCTGACTTCGACTTTGCGCAATTCCACCTTGTCACCCTCGCCCACCACCCACACGGCGGGGTCATGCAGGGCCTTGGTCAGCGCCGACCAAGGCAGTTCAACGCTGGGCCGGCCCTGAGCATTGGTGGTGGCGGTCACCGGGGCGCCCAGTTGCATACCTGCTGGCACGTCTTTCAGGCCTACCTTGACCTGCACCGTGCCGCTTTGCGCCGATACCGTGGGGGTGATTTCGCGCACGAAGCCATGCGCCTGGACCTTGGGGTCGTCCAGCAGGCTGACGATCACCCCTGCATCGCTGGGCGGTGCCACCAGCAGCGATTCGTAGACGTTGAACACTGCATCGCGGTCGCCATCGGTGGCCAGGCTGAAGATCGGCATGGTCGCCTGGACCACTTGACCGACCTCGGCCTGGCGCTCGGTGATCACCCCATCAGCCTCCGACACCAATGCGGTGTAGCCCAGTTGCTCTTGGGCATTGGCCAGTTGCGCCTGGGCTGCCTTGAGCGCGCTCTGGTTGCTGCGCAGCGATGCTTCGGCCGAGTCGTATTCGCTCTGGCTGGTGTAGCCCTTGGGCAAGAGTTTTTGCTGGCGGACGAAGGCCGCGCTGGTCTGGGTGACGCGCGCCTGAGCAGCGAACACCTCGGCCTTGGCCGAATCGACATTGTTCTGCAGGTCTTTGGGGTCCAGCCGGGCCAGCACCTGATTGGCCTTCACGTGGTCGCCCACGTCAACGCTGCGCGAGATGATCTTGCCACCCACGCGAAACGAGAGATCAGTCTGCACACGCGCCTGCACATCACCGGTCAGGGTGACCCTGGCGGCGAAGTCAGTGGGTTGGACTTGCAATACACCGACCCGTGGCAAAACCTCGGGAGCCTCTTCCTTGCTGCAACCTGTGAGCAGGCCAAGCAGCCCCAAGCCTACGACCAACAGTGAACGCGTCACCCTCATGCAGGCTCCTGGCTTGCGCGCAAATGATTCGTGGGATGCGACTGTTAGCGTAGATCAGGGTTCAGAAAAAACACTGATCAAAGTCAGTTGGGCGGTCATGGCGACAATGCGGGCCCTGAAACAAGCAAGCCCGCTTCCACTGGATCGATGCAGCCCTCGCGGCGTGCAACCTACCTGTGGAAGCGGGCTTGCCCGCGACTACCGCGCTCAGGCCGACGCTGCGGCTGCCGTCGTGCGTTTGACCTGCGGCTGCGACACGCTGGCCGCAGCACCCTCCTCGATCGCCTGCTGGATCGCCTTGCGGCGATGCTCTTCGGCGCGGCGGCTGAAGTACCAGACCATGAAGGTCACCAATGACACCGACAGCAGGATCAGGCTGGCCACGGCGTTGATCTCCGGCTTCACGCCCAGGCGCACAGCGGAGAACACTTCCATCGGCAAGGTGGTCGAACCAGGCCCGGACACGAAGCTGGCCAGTACCAGGTCATCCAGCGACAGGGCGAACGACATCATGCCGCCCGCCGCCAGCGACGGCGCAATCATCGGGATGGTGATCAGGAAGAACACCTTCCACGGCTTGGCGCCCAGGTCCATGGCCGCTTCTTCGATCGACAGGTCCAGCTCGCGCAGGCGCGCCGACACCACTACCGCCACATAGGCCGCGCAGAACGTGGTGTGGGCGATCCAGATGGTGACCACGCCCCGTTCCTGCGGCCAGCCGATCGTCTGCGCCATGGCCACGAACAGCAGCAAAAGCGACAGACCGGTGATCACTTCAGGCATCACCAGCGGTGCAGTGACCAGGCCACCGAACAGCGTGCGGCCCTTGAAGCGGGTGACCCGGGTCAGCACGAAGGCTGCCAGGGTACCCAAAGCCACCGCCGCCACCGCCGTGTAGCAGGCGATCTCCAGCGAGCGCATCACCGACCCCATGAGCTGGGTGTTGTCGAGCAGGCCGACGTACCACTTGATCGACCAGCCGCCCCACACCGTTACCAGCTTGGAGGCGTTGAACGAATAGATCACCAGGATCAGCATCGGCAGGTAGATGAACAGCAAGCCGAGCACCAGCATCAGCTTGGAGAAACTGAAGCGCTTCATGCCCTGCCCTCCATTTCTTTGGCCTGGCTACGGTTGAACAGCAGGATCGGTACGATCAGGATCGCCAGCATCACCACCGCCAGGGCAGAGGCCACCGGCCAGTCACGGTTGTTGAAGAACTCTTGCCACAGCACCTTACCGATCATCAGGGTTTCCGGGCCGCCCAGCAGTTCCGGAATGACGAACTCGCCCACCACCGGGATGAACACCAGCATGCAGCCGGCGATAATGCCGTTTTTCGACAGCGGCACGGTGATCTTCCAGAAGCTGTTGAAGGTGCTCGAACCCAGGTCCGATGCGGCTTCGAGCAGGCTCTGGTCGTGCTTTACCAGGTTGGCGAACAGCGGCAGGATCATGAACGGCAGGTACGAATAGACCACGCCGATGTACACCGCCAGGTTGGTGTTGAGGATCTGCAACGGCTGGTCGATCAGCCCGGTCCACATCAGGAACCCGTTGAGCAGGCCGTTGTTGCTGAGGATGCCCATCCAGGCATAGACGCGGATCAGGATCGCGGTCCAGGTCGGCATCATGATCAGCAGCAACAGCACGGTCTGGGTTTCCTTGCGTGCGTTGGCAATCGAATAGGCCATCGGGTAGCCGATCAGCAAACACAGCACGGTGCTGATGAAGGCCATCTTCAGCGAGCCCAGATAGGCCGAGATGTACAGCTCATCCTCAGTCAACAGGCCATAGTTGGCTAGGTTGATTACCAGCTGCACCTTGTCTTCGACGTAGCTGTAGATCTCGGTATACGGCGGGATCGCCACGTCGGCTTCGGCAAAGCTGATCTTCAGCACGATGAAGAACGGCAGCATGAAGAACAGGAACAGCCAGATGAACGGCACGCCGATCACCAGGTGCCGCCCCTCGGGGATAAGGCGCTGGAAGGCTCGCTTGAGCTTGCGCAGTTTCATGACCGCAGTACCACGCCGCTGTCGTCTTCCCACCAGACGTACACTTCATCGCCCCAGGTCGGGCGGGTGCCCTGGCGCTCGGCGTTGGCGACGAAAGACTGGACCACTTTGCCGCTGGGCAGCTCGACGTAGAACACCGAGTGGCCGCCCAGGTAGGCGATGTCATGGACCTTGCCGCGCGACCAGTTGTGCTCGAAATCCGGCTGCTCGGTAGTCACCAGCATTTTTTCCGGGCGCAGGGCGTAGGTGATGTGCTTGTCTTCAACCGAAGTGGACACACCGTGGCCAACGTAGATCTTGCGCTCGAGTTCCGGCGAGGCGATCAGCGCATGGCCTTCGGCATCGTCGATCACTTCGGCCTCGAACAGGTTGACGTTACCGATGAACTCGCACACCAGGCGGCTGGTGGGCGTCTCATAGATATCCACAGGCGAACCGATCTGGGCAATCCAGCCCAGGTGCATGATGGCAATGCGCTGGGCCATGGTCATGGCCTCTTCCTGATCGTGGGTCACCATCACGCAGGTCACGCCCACGCGCTCGATGATCTCGACCAGTTCCAGCTGCATCTGCGAGCGCAGCTTCTTGTCCAGCGCGCCCATTGGCTCATCGAGCAGCAACAGCTTGGGGCGCTTGGCCAGCGAACGGGCCAAGGCCACACGCTGACGCTGACCACCGGAGAGCTGGTGCGGCTTGCGCTTGGCGTACTGGGTCATGTGCACCAGCTTGAGCATCTCGGCCACGCGGGCGTCGATCTCGGCCTTGGGCATCCGGTCCTGCTGCAAGCCGAAGGCGATGTTCTGCGCCACGGTCATGTGCGGGAACAGCGCGTAGGACTGGAACATCATGTTGATCGGCCGCTCGTAGGGCGGCATGTCGGTGATGTCTACGCCATCGAGGAAAATACGCCCTTCAGTCGGGCGCTCGAAACCGGCCAGCATACGCAGCAAGGTCGACTTGCCCGAACCGGAGCCACCGAGCAGGGCGAAAATTTCGCCCTTGCGGATCTCCAGCGACACATCGTCCACCGCTACCGTTTCGTCGAATTTTTTTGTGACCCGGTCGATCTTGACCAACACCTGCTTGGGTTGCTGGCCACCCTCGAGGGCTTTCTTATAGGCACCGGAGGCAACTGCCATGAGTGAAACTCCCAACAAGATTTGTGTGCCCGCCCCTGCTTTGGCGGCGGGCCTGGATTGTTACTTGCCCGACTTGACCTTGGTCCAGCTGCGGGTCATCAAACGTTGCACCTTCGGTGGCAACTCACTGTTGACGAACATCTTGTCCAGCACTTCCTGCGGTGGGTAAACCGCGGCGTCAGTCCTCACGGCCTGGTCCATCAGGTCGCCAGCCTTGGGGTTCGGGTTGGCGTAACCGACGTAATCACTGACCTGGGCGATAACCTCAGGCTTCAGCAAATAGTTGATGAAGGCGTGAGCCTCTTTGACGTTCCTGGCGTCCTTGGGGACCGCCAGCACGTCGAACCAGAGGTTGCCGCCTTCCTTGGGAATCGCGTAGGCCAGGTTCACGCCCTTCTTCGCTTCTTCAGCGCGGGCCTTGGCCTGGAACACATCGCCGGAAAAACCTGCCGCGACGCAGATGTCGCCGTTGGCCAGGTCCGTGATGTACTTGGACGAGTGGAAGTAGGTTACGTACGGGCGTACCGCCAGCAGCTTCTGCTCGGCCTTCTCGTAGTCCTTGGGGTTGGTGCTGTTGGGGTCCAGCCCCATGTAGTTGAGCACCGCCGGCAGCATTTCATCCGCCGAATCCAGGAACGCCACGCCGCATTGGGAGAGCTTCTTCATGTTCTCGGGCTCGAACAGCACGGCCCAGGAATCGATGGTGTCCACGCCCAGTGCCGCCTTGACCTTGTCGACGTTGTAGCCGATGCCATTGGTGCCCCACAGGTAAGGCACGGCGTACTGGTTGCCTGGGTCGTTCTTTTCCAGGCGCTTCATCAACGCCGGGTCCAGGTTGGAATAATTGGGCAGCAGGTTCTTGTCGAGCTTCTGGAACGCGCCCGCCTTGATCTGCTTGCCGAGGAAATGGTTGGACGGCACTACCACGTCATAACCGGTGTTGCCGGCCAGCAGCTTGCCTTCCAGGGTTTCGTTGGAGTCGAACACGTCCTGCACAGGTTTGATACCCGTGGCTTTCTCGAAGTCTTCGAGCGTGGTCGGGCCAATGTAGTCGGACCAGTTGTAGAAGTGCACCGTAGGCGCCGCTTGGACGCTGCATGCCAGCGTCAGGCCCGCTCCAGCCATCAAGGCTTTGCGTAATACAGAAATAGACAAGTGGGTGGTCCTCACAATCAGTGCCTTGGTAACGGCGCAGCGCTGCCGCGCACGCAAAACCGGCGCGCAACTTACCCTCGCAGCCACGATGCCGCAATCATCAATTGCCATTCACCGGCTCTGGGCCGGAAAACCCCGGCCCAGAGGTCTTGCATCGGGCTTACTTGCCCGACTTGATCCTGGTCCAGCTGCGGGTGATCAGACGCTGGGCAGCAGCTTCTGGCGCGGCGATCGCGTACAGGTGCTTTTTCACGTCGGCAGGTGGATAGATGCTCGGGTCGCTGGTGATGTCCTTGTCCACCAACGGGGTCGCAGCAGCGTTACCGTTCGGGAAACGTACGGCGTTGGTGATCTCGGCCATGATTTCCGGCTGCATCAGGAAGTCCATGAACTTGTAGGCGGCGTCCTTGTGCTCGGCATCCTTGGGGATGGCGACCATGTCGTAGAAGGTGCCAGCGCCTTCTTTCGGGATGATGTAGTCGACCTTGACCTTGTCGCCGGCTTCGTGTGCGCGGGCTTTGGATTGCTCCAGGTCACCCGAGTACCCGACGGCCACGCAGATGTTGCCGTTGGCCATGTCGCCGATGTATTTGGACGAGTGGAAGTAGGTGATCGAAGGACGAATCTTCAGGAACAGGTCCTCGGCCTTCTTCAGGTCTTCTTTCTTGGTGCTGTCGCTAGGCAGGCCCAGATAGTGCAGCGCGGCTGGCAGCATTTCGGTCGGGGCGTCGAGGAAGCTCACGCCACAGCTCTTGAGCTTCTCGATGTTCTCAGGCTTGAACACGACGTCCCACGAATCGATCTTGTCGACGCCCAGCGCGGCCTTGACCTTCTCCGGGTTGTAGCCGATGCCGATCGAGCCCCACATGTAAGGGAAGGCGTGCTTGTTGCCTTTGTCGCTGGCGTCACCGACGGCCTTGAGCAGGTCTTCGTCGAGGTTCTTCCAGTTCGGCAGCTTGGAGCGGTCGAGCTCTTCGTAGACCCCCGCCTTGATCTGCTTGGCCAGGAAGTTGTTGGACGGCACGACCACGTCATAGCCGGACTTGCCCGCCAGCAGCTTGGCTTCCAGGGTTTCGTTGCTGTCGAAGACGTCGTACTTGACCTTGATGCCTGTCTGTTTTTCGAACTTCGCGATGGTGTCCGGAGCGATGTAGTCCGACCAGTTGTAGACGTTCAGCACCTTGTCTTCAGCCTGTACAGCGGTGGCCATGGCACCCATCAGGGCGGCGGCCAGCAACGTCTTGCCCATTTTCTTCATGCGTCATGCTCCAGAATTTTTTATTTAGCCATCTGTTCAGCAGCCAGAACCTACCGTGCAGAGCGCCGGGCGACTGAAACAGCCGCTAGTCTGGCAAGTTACAAGGCGCTGTTTCAAGGAAACCATCCCCTTGTAACGACTTAATGTCACATCGCTAGCCTAGCAGGCGCTCAACGGATCGCTTCGAGGGTCAGGTCCAGGCACTTGCGCGCCTTTTCCACCAGCTCGTCCACCTCTGCATGGCTGATCACCAAGGGTGGAGCGATGATCATGGTGTCACCCACCGCGCGCATGATCAGGCCGTTGTCGAAGCAGAAATTGCGGCAGACCATGCCCACACCCTTGCCTTCGTAACGGCTACGGGAGGCCTTGTCCTTGACCAGCTCGATCGCGCCGAGCAGGCCCAGGCCGCGTACCTCGCCCACCAGCGGGTGGTCCTGCAGCTCACGCAGACGTTTCTGCAAGTAGGGTGCCACTTGCGTACGGACCTTCTCGACGATCTTCTCGTCGCGCAGGATGCGCAGGTTTTCCAGGCCTACCGCAGCCGCCACCGGGTGGCCGGAATAGGTGAAGCCGTGGTTGAAGTCTCCGCCTTCGCTGAGCACCTTGGCCACCTTGTCACGCACGATCACACCGCCCATGGGGATGTAACCGGAAGTAAGGCCTTTGGCGATGGTCATCAGGTCCGGCTTGAGGTCGTAGTAGTCTGAGCCGAACCACTCGCCGGTACGGCCAAAACCGCAGATCACTTCGTCAGCGACGAACAGGATGTCGTACTTGGCGAGGATCTCCTTGACCTTCGGCCAGTAGGTTTCTGGCGGGATGATCACGCCGCCGGCACCCTGGATCGGCTCGGCGATGAAAGCTGCGACGTTGTCCTCGCCCACTTCCAGAATCTTATTTTCCAGTTGCTCGGCCGCCCACACCCCGAAGTCGTCCGGGCTCATGTCGCCGCCTTCACCGAACCAGTACGGTTGCGGGATATGCACGATGCCCGGGATCGGCAGGCCGCCCTGTTCGTGCATGCCGCTCATGCCGCCCAGGCTTGCACCGGCGACGGTCGAACCGTGGTAGCCGTTGATGCGGCCGATGATGGTCTGCTTCTGCGGCTTGCCCTTGAGCGCCCAGTAGTGGCGGACCATGCGCAGCACGGTGTCATTGCCTTCGGAGCCGGAGCCTGTGAAGAACACATGGGTCATGCCCTCGGGCGCCACGTCGGTGATGGCCTTGGCCAGCTCCAGCGCAGGCGGGTGGGCCGTCTGGAAGAACAGGTTGTAGTACGGCAGTTCGCGCATCTGTTTTTCGGCAGCCTGTACCAGCTCTTCACGGCCATAACCCACCGCGACGCACCACAGGCCGGCCATACCGTCGAGGATCTTGTGCCCCTCGCTGTCCCACAAATGCACACCCTGCGCCTTGGTAATGATGCGCGGCCCCTTTTCCTTCAGCTGCTTGTAGTCACTGAAAGGTGCAAGGTGGTGCTCGCCGCTCAGGGTTTGCCAGTCACGGGTTTGCGGGTTTTTGACGCTCATGTGCTTCTCCAGGGTCCACAGGCCGCCGGCGGGCGGCCTCAGGGGTTGATCACACAGCAAACAGCAGGAACTCACGCTCCCAAGAGCTGATGACGCGCTTGAAGTTCTCATGCTCGGCGCGCTTGGTGGCAACGTAGCCGGTGATGAATTTTTTGCCCAGGTACTGGGTCAGCGCGCGGCTGACTTCCATGCGTTCCAAGGCGTCCTCGATGGTCAGCGGCAGGCGCAGGTTGCGCCGCTCGTAGCCGCGCCCCTGCACCGGCGCACTGGCGGCAATGCCTTCGACCATACCGATGTAGCCGCACAGCAAGCTCGCAGCGATGGCCAGGTAAGGGTTGGCATCGGCGCCTGGCAGGCGGTTCTCGACGCGACGGTTCTGTGGGCCGGCATCCGGTACGCGCAGGCCGACGGTGCGGTTTTCCTCGCCCCACTCGACGTTTACCGGGGCCGAAGTGTCTGGCAGGAAGCGGCGGAACGAGTTGACGTTCGGGGCAAACAGCGGCAGCGCCTCGGGGATGAACTTCTGCAGGCCACCGATGTGGTGCAGGAACAGCTCGCTCATGCTGCCGTCTTCATTGCTGAAGATGTTCTTGCCGGTGACCGAATCGACCACGCTCTGGTGCAGGTGCATGGCGCTGCCCGGCTCGCCGGTCATGGGCTTGGCCATGAAGGTGGCGGCCACATTGTGCTTGAGCGCCGCTTCGCGCATGGTGCGCTTGAACACCAGGATCTGGTCGGCCAGGTGCAGGGCGTTGCCGTGACGGAAGTTGATCTCCATCTGCGCCGTGCCGTCTTCGTGAATCAGGGTGTCGAGGTCCAGTTGCTGCAGCTCGCACCAGTCGTAGACGTCCTCGAACAGCGGGTCGAATTCGTTGGCAGCCTCGATGGAGAACGACTGACGGCCGGTTTCCGGGCGGCCTGAACGACCTACCGGCGGCTGCAGCGGGAAGTCCGGGTCCTCGCTGCGCTTGGTCAGGTAGAACTCCATCTCTGGCGCGACGATCGGTTGCCAGCCCTTGTCGGCGTAAAGCTGCAGGACTTTCTTCAGTACGTTGCGCGGCGACAGCTCGACCGGGTTGCCCTTCTTGTCGTAGGTGTCGTGAATGACCTGGGCGGTAGGCTCGATGGCCCACGGCACGAGGAACACAGCGTTCTCATCGGGCCGGCAGATCATGTCGATGTCGGCCGGGTCGAGCAGTTCGTAATAGATGTCGTCATCGACGTAATCGCCGGTCACGGTCTGCAGCAACACGCTCTCGGGCAGGCGCATGCCTTTCTCGGCGATGAACTTGTTGGTCGGCGAGATCTTGCCGCGGGTGATGCCGGTCAGGTCACTGATCAGGCATTCGACTTCGGTGATCTTGTGCTCTTTCAACCAATCGGTGAGCTGGTCGAGGTTGTTACTCATAGATACCTCAGGAGGTAATGTGGTCCGCGCATTGATTCTGGATGGAGTGGGTTGCTAAAGCAAAAACCCCCACGCAGGAGCACAGTGGATACACTGGAAACAAGCGTGTCCGTAATGAGTTCGAAGGGCAGGAATACAAGAAAGGAAGCGAAACGGCGCTACGAGGGGTAGTCCAGAAGCGCAAAGCGTCAATTATTGCGGCCAGTGCGACCACCGCGCAATTGATGCGTGCCGGAACGGCAGGGATACCCGAGCGCACTGCACAGGCAGCGCTTTCAGGTCGCGACAAGCGGACCATGTGACCCTCGTATTATTGTGTTTTGGGTTGAGACCGAGCTTAGCCTTGTTCATTTTTTTACACAACACCTCCGTAAAAAATAAAACACGGCTTGTCGGAGATAGCCCTTTGTCAGGGAAATAGCGGATAATGGCACGCCCCGATATGCAGCAAATCTGCCGTCGATGTGCCATTTCAGGGCATCATGGGGTTGGCTTGACATCAGTAAGGCTTTTCGATTGACTGGTCCTGCAAGCCCCCCTTGATTGATATTTTTAACAACAAAGGTGTTGCATCATGTCGGTACCCCCGCGTGCCGTTCAGCTTAACGAAGCGAACGCGTTCCTTAAGGAACATCCTGAGGTTCTCTACGTTGACCTTCTGATTGCAGATATGAATGGTGTGGTGCGCGGTAAGCGCATAGAGCGCACCAGCCTCCACAAGGTTTACGAGAAAGGCATCAACCTGCCGGCCTCCCTCTTCGCCCTCGATATCAACGGGTCCACCGTCGAAAGCACCGGGCTTGGCCTGGACATCGGCGATGCTGACCGCATCTGCTATCCGATCCCGGACACGCTCTGCAACGAGCCGTGGCAGAAACGCCCGACCGCCCAGTTGCTGATGACCATGCACGAGCTTGAAGGCGAGCCGTTCTTCGCCGACCCTCGTGAAGTGTTGCGTCAGGTGGTGAGCAAGTTCGACGACCTGGGCCTGACCATCTGCGCCGCGTTCGAACTGGAGTTCTACCTGATCGACCAGGAGAACGTGAACGGCCGCCCGCAGCCACCACGCTCGCCGATCTCGGGCAAGCGCCCGCAGTCGACCCAGGTATACCTGATCGACGACCTCGACGAATACGCCGATTGCCTGCAGGACATCCTCGAAGGCGCCAAGGAACAAGGCATTCCGGCCGACGCCATCGTCAAGGAAAGCGCCCCGGCACAGTTCGAAGTCAACCTGCACCACGTCCCCGACCCGCTCAAGGCCTGTGATTATGCAGTGCTGCTCAAGCGCCTGATCAAGAACATCGCCTACGACCATGAAATGGACACCACGTTCATGGCCAAGCCCTATCCGGGCCAGGCAGGCAACGGCCTGCATGTACACATTTCCGTGCTGGACAAGGATGGCAACAACATCTTCACCAGCGAGGATCCCGAGCAGAACGCCGCGCTACGTCATGCTGTCGGCGGTGTGCTCGAGACCCTGCCTGCGTCGATGGCGTTCCTTTGCCCGAACGTCAACTCGTACCGTCGCTTTGGCGCCCAGTTCTACGTGCCGAACGCGCCGAGCTGGGGCCTGGACAACCGTACCGTGGCCCTGCGCGTGCCTACCGGTTCGCCCGACGCCGTACGCCTGGAACACCGCGTGGCCGGCGCCGACGCCAACCCGTACCTGATGATGGCCGCCGTACTGGCTGGTGTGCACCATGGCCTGACCAACAAGGTCGAGCCGGGTGAGCCGATCGAAGGCAACTCGTACGAGCAGCTGGAGCAGAGCCTGCCGAACAACCTGCGCGATGCCCTGCGCGAGCTGGACGACAGCGAGATCCTGAACAAGTACATCGATCCGAAGTACATCGACATCTTCGTCGCGTGCAAGGAGAGCGAGCTGGAGGAGTTCGAGCATTCGATCTCCGACCTCGAGTACAACTGGTATCTGCATACCGTGTAAATGAAAACGCCGCCCTCTGGGGCGGCGTTTTTCATGGGTTGGCAGGGCACTCGATTCCCTGGCTTACAGAGACTTTTCGAAAATCTTCGAATTGCGCTGGTAGTTGTACAGCGATGCTCGCGCCGACGGCAGCCGCTCTACCCCACTGGGGGCAAAACCACGCTCGCGGAACCAGTGCGCGGTCCGGGTGGTAAGCACGAACAGGGTATTCAACCCCAACGCCCGCGCCCGGCTCTCGATCCGCTCCAGCAGCTCATCACCGCGCCCGCCATGGCGGTACTCCGGGTTCACTGCCAGGCACGCCAGCTCACCAGCCTGGGAATCGGCAATCGGATACAGCGCCGCGCACGCGATGATCATGCCCTCGCGCTCGACCACGCTGAACTGCTCGATCTCACGCTCCAGCACTTCACGTGAGCGTCGCACCAGAATGCCCTGCTCTTCCAGCGGGCTGATCAGCTCCAGCAAACCACCCACATCCTCGATGGTCGCCTCGCGCACCACTTCGAACTGCTCCTGCGACACCAGCGTGCCGCCACCGCCGCGGGTGAACAGCTCGGTGAGCAGTGCGCCGTCCTCGGCATAGCTGACGATGTGGCTACGCGCCACACCGCCCTTGCAGGCCTCGGCGGCGGCATCGAGCAACTCGCCTTGGTAATCACTGCCCAGCCGCGCCAGGTGTGGTGCAACCTGCTGCGGGCGCAACTCACGCACCAGCTTGCCGCTCTCATCCAGCAGCCCGGGTTCGGCGCCGAACAGCAACAGCTTGTCGGCACCCAATTCGATGGCGGCGCGGGTGGCCACGTCTTCGCAGGCCAGGTTGAAGATCTCACCGGTCGGCGAATAGCCCAGCGGCGAAAGCAGCACAATCGAGCGCTCGTCGAGCAGGCGGCTGATGCCTTTGCGGTCGATGCGCCGTACTTCACCGGTGTGGTGGTAGTCCACCCCTTCGAGCACGCCGATAGGGCGGGCAGTCACCAGGTTGCCGCAGGCCACGCGCAGGCGTGAGCCCTGCATCGGCGAGGCGGCGATGTCCATCGACAGGCGCGCTTCGATGGCCAGGCGCAAGGCACCCACGGCGTCGATCACGCAGTCCAGGGTTGCGGCATCGGTGATGCGCAAACCGTGGTGATAGTGCGGGGTCAGGCCACGGGCGGCCAGCCGGCTCTCGATCTGCGGGCGCGAACCATGCACCAGCACCAGGCGCACGCCCAGGCTGTGCAGCAACACCAGGTCATGGACGATATTGCCGAAATTCGGGTGTTCCACCCCATCGCCGGGGAGCATGACCACAAAGGTGCAGTCGCGATGGGCATTGATGTACGGGGAGGCATGACGCAGCCAGTTGACGTAATCGGGCATGACAGGGCCTGTGGATAAAGTGGACGGAGAACGTTGGATCACACGGCGTTCAGGATCATCGTCGGAACAGGCTTGCGGTCACGCGCGGTCTCCTCTAGGCAAAGACGAATCAGCAGGATGGACGTTTAATTCAGGCAATAGTGCCGGATCAGGTCACGCAATAGACGCACGGTAGGTTCGATTCGTGACATTTCCAGGTATTCGCCCGGCTGGTGGGCACAGGCAATGTCGCCAGGGCCAAGAACGATGGTCTGGCAACCCAGTTGCTGAAGATAAGGCGCTTCGGTACCGAACGCCACCGCTTCGGCGCGATGGCCGGTCAAGCGCTCGGCCACCTGCACCAGTTCGGCATCGGCCGCCTGTTCGAACGGTGGCACCTCGGGGAACAGCGGCGCGTAGTCGATACGCACCTCATGGCGCTCGGCCACCGGCCGAAGCTTCTCACGGATGGCTGCACGCAACTGCTCTACATCCATGCCTGGCAGTGGGCGCAGGTCGAACTCCAGGGCACACTGGCCGCAGATACGGTTGGGGTTGTCGCCACCGTGGATGCAGCCAAAGTTCATGGTCGGCGTGGGCACGGTGAATTGCGGGTTGCGGTAGGTGTCCTGCCATTGCCGGCGCAGGCCCATCAGCTCACCCATCACCGCGTGCATGGCTTCCAGCGCGCTGTGGCCAAGGCTTGGGTCAGAGGAATGGCCGCTACGCCCGAGAATGTCGATGCGGTCCATGAGGATACCCTTGTGCATGCGGACCGGACGCAAGCCGGTCGGCTCACCGATGACCGCCGCACGGCCAAGCGGCTGACCCGCTTCGGCCAGGGCGCGGGCACCGGACATCGAGCTTTCTTCGTCGCAGGTGGCGAGGATCAGCAGCGGCTGCTTGAAGTCATGCTCCAGCAACGGAATCACCGCTTCGATGATCAAGGCGAAAAAACCCTTCATGTCGCAGCTGCCCAGGCCCACCCAGCGGCCATCGACCTCGGTCAGCTTGAGCGGGTCGCTCGTCCACAACTGCTCGTCATACGGCACGGTGTCGCTGTGGCCAGCCAGCACAAGCCCGCCCGGGCCAGTGCCACGGCTGGCCAACAGGTTGAACTTGCCTGGGCTGACCTGCTGGATGTCGCAACTGAACCCCAGGTCGCCCAACCAGCCTGCCAGCAGGTCGATGACCTGGCGGTTGGACTGGTCCAGGGCAGGTTGGGTGCAGCTGACCGAGGGCGCGGCGATCAAAGCGGCAAACTGGTCTTTCAGCGTGGGCAACGGCATGCGCGAACTCCTCGGAAGCATTGCCCATCATAGGGCCATCCGCCGTAAGGAATAAACCGTTGCCGGCACACTGCTGTAGACTGCACGGCAATCACGCCCCTCTTCGAGCCTGCGATGCACAAAGAAACCGAACTCAAGCTTCGCGCCAGCCGCGACACCCTGGCCGCACTGCGCGAGCACCCTCTGCTGAAAAAGCGCAACAAGTCCGGCTGGCAGACCCGCGAGCTGCTCAACCAGTACTTCGACACCCCTGAGCGCGACCTTTCTGCTGCGCGAGTGGCGCTGCGCCTGCGCCGCGACGGCGAGGTGATCATCCAGACCTTGAAGTGCCGTGGCCAAAGCGTCGCCGGCCTGTCCGAACGCAACGAATACGAGTGGCACCTGGACAAAGTCAAACTCGACCTGAAAAAGCTCGACGCCACCTGCTGGCCTGAGCAACTGGCCGAACTTGACAAAAAATCCATCAAACCGCTGTTCACCACCGACTTCACCCGCGAATTCGCTGAGATCGCCTGGGGCCGCGGCAAGAGCAAAGTAGTGATCGAGGCAGCGCTGGACCAGGGCTTCGTGATTGCCGGCAAGCGCAAGGAAGAGATCTGCGAGCTGGAGCTGGAACTGCGCGAAGGTGCCCCCGAGGCGTTGCTGGAGCTGGCCGCCGAGCTGGCCGCCAGCCTGCCCCTGATGCCGTGCGACATCAGCAAGGCCGAGCGCGGCTACCGCCTGCTGGAGCCGGACAGCTATGAGCTGGGCCTGCCAAGCACCGAACTGGACGCCGAAATGCCGGTCGACGATGCCTTCGCTGCCCTCGCCTGGCAACTGCTGGGCAGCAGCCAGCGCCTGGCCGAGCAATACCGCCACAATGGCCACTGGCGCCTGCTGCAGGACTGGGTGCAGTGCCTGGCAGAACTGCGTGCACTGGTCGCAAGCCTTGGCCAGGCCGCGCCGCGTGCCAGCACGCGTGACCTGCGCGCCAGCCTGGACGCGCTGCTGGAAGACTGGCGCCCGCTGGTACAGGCCGGCAATGACGACGAAGACATCCGTCGCGCCGCGCCAGAGCAGTTCCTCGAAGAGCTCGAGGACGTGCGCTGGGGCCAGTTCTCCCTGGAAACATCACGCTGGCTGCTGGCCCGCGCCTGGACCGCAGAGCGCAAGGGCCGTGGCGAACGCCAGGGCAAGGCGCAACTGGCCAGCTGGGTGGCACACCTGCTGGGCGAAGAAGGCCGTGCGCTGAAGCTACCGCTTTACACTCAACGCCCGGAAGACCTGGCAGAACAACTGCCGCGCATCGAACAGTTGCTGGCCTGGCTGCACCATGCGCGCCAGGTACTCGAGGCGCCGCAGATGGACCGCCTGTATGGCGACCTGAAAAAGCTGCATGAGCTGGCTGAACTGCCACTGGCCGAAGAGCCTGGCGAGCTGCTGGAGGCCCGCGTGGAACAAGCCCGTGCGATTGATCAGAGCCGTGGCTGGAAACATCTGCTCAAGGCCTGACATTCGCTTGTGCATCATCGCCGGCAAGCCCCACGATCGCCACGGCCCCCGAGAGCCGTGGTTGACGTGTAGGGGCCGGCTTGCCGGCGACAGCATCAGCGCATCAGCGGCAGGCTGGTGGTGGACTTGATCTCCGACAGCGCCACAATGGAATTCACCTCCTGAATCCCCGGTACGTTCGACAGCTTTTCGAAGAAGAACCGCTCGTAAGCCTCGATATCCTGCGTGACGATACGCAACAGGAAGTCTACTGACCCCATCAGCACATAACACTCCAGCACCTCTGGAAAGCCCCGGATCGCCTCGGTGAACTCGGTGAAGTTGGAGCGACCATGGGCGTTCAGTTTCACCTCGGCAAAGATCTGCGTGTTCAGGCCGACCTTCTTGCGATCGAGCAGGGTGACCTGCCCCCGGATGACCCCCTCTTCCTTGAGCCGCTGAATACGGCGCCAGCACGGCGACTGCGACAGCCCTACGCGCTCGGCAATCTGCGCGCTGGACAGTGACGCATCCTCCTGAAGAAGCTCGAGAATCCGCCGGTCATACGCATCCAGATCGCTTTGCATTAAAAATCCCCCAAGCTTATATTTTTCGAATCAAACAATTCGCCTGAATGGCTAATTCATCAAATAATAGCGAAAAAAAGCCGGCATCAACCTGCCAGAATTTCTCCCACCTTTGCGGAGACCAGCATGAACCCATTTGAACGCCCCCTGCCCCGAACCGATGCCTGGGCCGCCAGCAGTAGCCACAGCAACGTGTGCTATCGCCTGCAAGCCGAAGCCGAGCCGGATACCCTGTGCCGGGTACTCAACCTGTTCGCCCTGCAGTTTCTGACGCCGCACAGCGTGCAGGTCAGCCAGCAGGATGACTTGCTGGACATCGAAATAGGTATCGGCGGGCTGAGCAGGCATCGGGCCGAGGTGATTGCGCAAAAATTGCGCAATCTGGTGTGCGTCGCGCAAGTGCGCCTGGATCAGGAAAAATGGACAAAGATCAAGGCGATGGACGCAATCGAATCAGATGGGTATCATGCGTGCGCGTTGCACTCGTAGCTCAGCTGGATAGAGTACTGCCCTCCGAAGGCAGGGGTCGTGGGTTCGAATCCCGCCGAGTGCGCCATCTTGATAACGAAGCCCGCCATGCGCGGGCTTCGTCGTTTCTGCAAGGCCTCGCCCTTCAGTCCACCTTTATTCCCAACAGCGATAACCTCACGCTCCTTTAGCTCTCGTGGCTTTACCTCATTGAATTCATCTGATTACAATGATGGCATTATGCCTCATCCATGTAATGGATTGCGCTCGGTTACCCATACCCTCCAGGGACTTAGGAATGAAAATGCTGAAACACTGCCTGGCCTTTACCATCGCTGCGACGCTCGTAGGTTGCCAGGCGACCGGTGAGCAATACCAATCCGACGTGTTTGATGCCAGCCAGGTGAATACCCAGCAGGAAGCCAAGACCGTGAAAATCATCACGGTCTCGCCGACCAGGATCAAAGTCAGCAACGAGAAAAACAAAAAGGCCGCGATGATGGTTGGCGGTGTGCTGGGTGCACTAGGTGGCGCGGCCCTGGGTGCTGGCCACAACAAGGACACTGCGATCATCGGCGGCGTGGCCGGCGGCGGTGCTGGCGCCCTTGCAGGGTCATTTGTCAATGACACTTCGTTGGTGCCTGGCGTACTGATCGGCTACTCGGAAAACGGCAAGATCTACACTTCGGCCCAGGTCGGCCGCCCGTGCGATTACGAAGTGGGTGGCATCTCTCTGATGGTCATGACCATTTCCAACGAAACTCGCATCCAGCCGAATGCGACATGCCCAGATCCGAAAAAGAGCTGAGGCCTGAGAACATGAAGCACTTTGTTCTGGGTACCGCCCTTGCGCTGTCTGCCGCCACTGCCGCAGCGGGCCAGTTCGACCAGCTCTATCAGATCGAACAGCAGACCAAACAGTCCCAAGCTGCGCTGGAAGCCGAACGCCTACGCCAGGCAGCCGCTGCTCAACAGCGTGCCGAGGCTCGCGAAGCCGCAGCCCGCCAGCAGCGAGCCTCGTCTCAACGTGCGGCTGCGCAGCGTGCGGCCGAGCAACAGCAAGCGCAGGCTGTCGAACGCAAACGCGTTCAAGGCCGCGAAGAAGCCTATGAAGATGACTTGCGCGCACTGGAGCTGGAAGAACGACGTCTGGCCCTGCAAGCCAAAAAAGCCAAGGTCGCCCGCGCCAACGACTACATCGATGCCGAGCTGCGTGACAGTGCCGCACGCACCGACGTGATCCAGTCCAATGCCGACGCCGCACGCAACGTCACATCAGGGGCCAAGTCGCTGCTGGAAGATGCCGGCAAGGCTGAAGTGAAACGCGCTGGCAGTCTGTTCGGCGAATAACCATCAACAATGCCGTCCCGGTCAAACGACCGGGATCGCCCATTGTAGAGACCTCATCATGCTACGTCTGATCATGCTGGCTTCAGCCAGCCTGTTGCTTGGCGGTTGCCTGCAAGAAGAAACACCGTTTCCGACCGTGGACCTGCACGGTCGCCTGGAAGTCGACCATCCGATGACCACTTCGCGCCAGGCGCAGGGTATCGAGGGCGAATACTTCAAGCGCGTGCTGAGCGTGAACGGCCAGGATATGGCCTTCAACGATTTCGTCAAACAGTACTGCCCTGATAGCAACACGCGTAACGAAACCTGCCTCAAGGCCTTTCGCATCAAAAAGATCGATGATGTCAGTGGCGCCACAAGGTTCCTACCCAACGGCCTGTGATCAACCGCAAAATGACGCGCACCAAAAGGCTCAGGCACCTGCCTGAGCCTTTTTCGTTTGAGCAACCAGACCAGCACCGCCCATGACGTTTTTCAATCGACTCGATGCCGTTTCCTGCATTGCCGTGCAGGCCACCGTGCCGGATGCTTTAGTTACTCCAAGAGCTCGTTTTTTCCACCCGCAGAGGCCTGTATGAAGAACGTCGAACAAATCCTCAAGACCAAGTCCCAGCACCAGACCGTCTACACCATCGGCCCTGATGACTCGGTGCTCGACGCCCTGAAAATGCTGGCGGAGAAAAACGTCGGTGCGCTGCCGGTCGTGGAGAACAACCAGGTAGTGGGAATCGTCAGCGAGCGTGACTATGCCCGTAAGCTCGTGCTCAAGGGGCGCTCTTCGGCGGCCACGCCAGTGCGGGAAATCATGAGTGCACCTGTGGTCACGGTGGAGCCCAAGCAGAATCTTGAGTACTGCATGAACCTGATGACCAACCGCCACCTGCGCCACCTGCCAGTGGTCAGCAATGGCGAGCTGCTCGGGCTGCTGTCGATCGGCGACCTGGTCAAGGAAACCATCGCCGAACAGGCCAGCCTGATCCTGCAGCTGGAGCAGTACATCCGCGGCGAATGACCAGGCTCAGTGGTAGGCGCGCTCCAGTTCGTCCAACTGATGGTCGAAGCTGCGCAGGCGCGCCGACCAGGTATGCACCAGCACTTCAAGATCACGATTGAGTACTGCCGTGTTGCCTTGGCCACTGCTCAGGGGCTCGCACAGGTCGAGTTGGTAACGCTCGCGTGCCATGGCCGTGGCCACACTGGAGAGATCGCGGGCGTTGGCCAGCCAGTGATGCTGATGATCGTGGATCTCGCGGTCCAGCACCCGGCACTGGCGCTTGAGCGCATCCAGGCTTTGCTCCAGGGGTGTGCCCTTGAGCTCGCCCATCACTTCCTCGAAGGTGCGCCCCGAGTGCCAATAGCTGCCCCAGAAATACCGGTCGAAAACCGTCTCTACCCGGCGTAGCGCTACCTTGGTGTTCCAGATGGTGAGCAATGTTCGCCCCTGGATCACCTCGCGCTTGTTCAGGTGCAGTTGCTGCCAGGCGATCCACGTAAGGCCCAGCAACGCGACCGCCGCCGCGACTGCCGCCGCAGCGTACAGAAACTGCACAGCCTGGCTCATCTGGTGTGTATGGCGGATACCGTAGAAGTAACCGGCCGTCAGGGTGCCCAGGATGGTCACGGTGCACCAGAAACCTGGTGCGTAGGGATCTTTCATCGCGCATATCCCCTTATTGTTTTCCTGAGCATAGCAACGGCCGATCACTCGTCAGGTGCCGCTCGGCGCTTTATTTGCGGGGGCGGCGCAACGCTTCGTTGAGTTGATCGAAGGGCACTGCCCAATCGGAATCTTCAATGATGCTCTCCTTGAGAAAAGCGCGCTGGGAGTCGCTCCAGAACGGCGCATCCACTAGCTTGATCTCGTTTTTCAGCGGTGAATGGCTGGTGATGAACTGATCGATGCTCTGAGGGTCGTCGGGCAAGCCCAACTGCTTGAACAGCTCGGAAAAGTGGTGGGTAGGCGCTTCCATGTTTCCTCCTGGGTACCGGGCGGGCCGTCCACGACGCCAGCCCGGCATTGGTTTGAGAACATCAGCACAGCTCGCGTACTTCGGCTTGCGGCACCAGTTTCAGGTACTGCTCCATGCTCATGTGGATCAGGTGATCGTGGTCACCTGCCTCCAGGTAGACATCGCCCTGGCGGGTAAGACTCGAATCGAGCAGCATCTTTATCTGATAAGCGTCACCCATTGCCGGGATGGCGCCACGCTCGCAGTCACCGAACAAGCTCGGCAGGCCGCTTTCGCGGGTCAGTTGCCAGGCGCCAGACATGCGTACCTTGCTCATGTCCAGGTGCCGATTGGCAGGCAGCACCGCCATGATGTAGTTGCCATGGCGGTCGTCGAGCATGACCGACTTGGCAACCCGCTCGGCCGGCACACCAGCCGTACGCGCCGATTCCAGGCTGGTCGCCGAGTGGGGATGGGGAATGATGTCGTAGTCGCAGTTGGCCTGGTCCAGGCGCTGCTGCAGGGTCTTGGCCATTCGCATGATGCACCTCCGGTTTCGCCCCCATCTCCAATTTTAGGCCCTGCCTGGGCAGGCATGGCTAAACTTGGGGTATAGAAGCGAACAAGGTGACGACAGGTGATCGCTCGCTGCTGGCGCTGGTGGTTATTGGTGCTGATGCTTGGCCTCGCCCCGGGCAGCCAGGCCGCGCCTGGGGCGATCTGGGTGCTGAGCATCGATGATGCCATAGGGCCGGCCAGCGCCGACTATGTGGTGCGCGGCCTGGATCAGGCCAAGGAACAAGGCGCGCAACTGGTGGTGATCCGCATGGATACACCCGGCGGCCTGGACAGCGCCATGCGCCAGATCATCAAGGTCATCCTCGCCAGCCCCGTGCCGGTTGCGACCTTCGTTGCCCCAGGCGGTGCCCGTGCTGCCAGCGCTGGCACCTACATCCTGTATGCCAGCCACGTGGCGGCCATGGCGCCGGGGACCAACCTCGGCGCCGCCACCCCCGTGCAGATTGGCGGCCCTGCAGGTACACCAAAGGATGACAAGGCCAAGCCCGACGCCAATGAACAAGCCCTTGCGCGCAAGCAGGTGAACGATGCAGCCGCGTATATCCGCGGCCTGGCGCAGCTGCGCGGGCGCAACGCCGACTGGGCGGAAAAGGCTGTACGCGAAGCGGTAAGCCTGTCGGCCAGCGAAGCGCTCAAGCAGAAGGTGATCGACCACGTGGCCAACGACCTGCCTGACCTGCTGCGCCAGCTCGACGGCAAGACCCTGATCGCCGCTGACCAGCCGCGCCAGTTGCAGACCCGCGACGCCAACCTGGCCGAGCATCTGCCGGACTGGCGCACGCGCCTCTTGGCCGTGATCACCAACCCCAGCGTGGCACTGATCCTGATCATGATCGGCGTCTATGGCCTGCTGTTCGAGTTCATGAACCCTGGCTCCGGCGTGGGCGGCGTGGTCGGTGGCATCTGCCTGTTGCTGGCGCTGTATGCCCTGCAATTGCTACCGGTGAGCTTCGCCGGTGTCGCGCTGGTCATGCTCGGTATCGCCTTCATGATCGCCGAGGCGTTCCTGCCCAGTTTTGGTGTGGTCGGCTTTGGCGGCATCGTGGCGTTCGTGGTGGGCGCGGTCATCCTGATAGACACCGACGCCCCCGGCTTTGGCATTCCGCTGGCGTTGATCGCGAGCCTGGCGGTGCTCTCGGCATTGTTGATCGGTGGCGTGTTGGGCATGGCCCTCAAAGCTCGCAAGCGGGCCTTGGTCAGCGGTGATGCCGGCCTGGTCGGCAGCTTGGTGAGTGTCTCTCAGGTGGTGGCAGGCAATCCGTTCTGTGGCGCGGTAATGGCCCAGGGCGAACAATGGCAGGTCCAGTGCACTACGCCCTTGCAGCTCGGCCAGCAGGTGCGGGTCACCGCGCGTCATGGCGTGATGCTCGAAGTGAGCGCTGCTGCCCCTACAGCGCAAGGAGAATGACGATGTTCATGCAATTGGGTTTCGGCGCCCTGCTGATGCTGCTGGGCGTCCTGCTGCTGTCGGCGTTTCGCATCTTGCGCGAATACGAGCGCGGCGTGGTGTTCCAGCTGGGGCGCTTCTGGCAGGTCAAAGGCCCGGGGCTGATCCTGCTCATCCCCGTGATCCAGCAGATGGTTCGGGTGGACCTGCGCACCGTGGTGCTGGATGTGCCGCCGCAGGATGTGATCACCCGCGACAACGTGTCAGTGAAGGTCAATGCGGTGCTGTATTTCCGCGTGCTCGACCCTCAGAAGGCGATCATCCAGGTCGAAGACTTCCTGGTCGCCACCAGCCAGCTGGCGCAGACAACGCTACGTGCGGTGCTGGGCAAACATGAGCTGGACGAGTTGCTGGCCGAGCGCGAGCAGTTGAACCTGGATATTCGTCAAGTGCTGGACGCGCAAACCGATGCCTGGGGCATCAAGGTGGCCAACGTCGAGATCAAGCACGTCGACCTCAACGAATCGATGGTCCGCGCCATTGCCCGTCAGGCCGAAGCCGAGCGTGAACGCCGGGCCAAGGTCATCCACGCCGAAGGGGAACTGCAGGCGTCCGAGAAGTTGATGCAGGCCGCGCAGATGCTCAGCAAGGAGCCGGGGGCCATGCAGTTGCGCTATATGCAAACGCTGGGGTCGATTGCCGGCGACAAGACATCGACCATCGTGTTTCCGATGCCGTTGGACTTGCTCAAGGGGATGATGGACCGAGAGAAATGAGGGGCCTGCGCAAGGCCCCGCAAATCGGTCAGACAGGTGCGCGGCGCAAGGTCGCCAGGAACGTGGCAGCACCAATGAACAAGCCGGCGAATGTCCGGTTCAAGCGCTTCTGTTGCTTGGGGGTGCGCAACAGGCGCAGCACCCGTGAAGCCAAGCCGGTATAACCCGCCATCACCAGCATGTCGACGGTGACCATGGTGACCGTGATCGCCACGTATTGTGGCAACAGCGGAGCATGCGGGTTGATGAACTGCGGCAGTACAGCGAGCATGAACACCAGCGCCTTGGGGTTGCTGACGTTGACCAGGAAACCTCGGAACACCAGGCTCAACGGCTTGCCGATCGGACGCACGGCGGACTCATCGGTCATGTCCATCGGCAAAGCGCGCCATTGCTTGTAGGCCAGGTAGACCAGGTACGCGACGCCGAACCATTTGATGATGGTGAACGCTGTAGCGGAAGCGGCAAGGATGGCGCCGACACCCGCTGCGATGATGGCGATCTGCACGACCAGGCCAATCTGCAGGCCCAGCGCGTTCCAGTAGCCGCGCCAGAAACCATATTGCAGGCCGCTGGACATCGAGGCGATCGCCCCGGCCCCGGGTGAAAGGCTGATCACCCAACACGCGGCAAAGAAGCCCAACCACACTTCCATCGACATCACACACCTCGCTCGAACATATGTTGCAAAACGTTAACCTAAGGTTTTGGCGAAAAAATAACCAGCGAATTTTGCAGAGTTCAAAGGCAAGCCGGGTATTTCGGGTGTGCTGTAAATGCCCGGCCTGACATCCGCAAATCCTATAGCGATCTGGCCCTCAAGCCTGCGCCAACCCAGGCTTCAGGACAGCGCCTCAAGCTCGGCCTGCATGCTCTCCAACGTTTCCAGGGCTTGCATCCAGCCTTCCTCGAGTTCGCCTTCACGCTGCTTGAGCTTGCTCTGGCGGGCCAGCAGGTCGCGCAGTTCATCTTTGCGCGCCACCTCGTAGAGGCCGCTGTCGCCCAAGGCGGTTTCGATCTCGGCCAGTTGCGCATGCACCTGGTTGAGCTCGGCCTCCAGCTTGTCGGCAGCCTTCTTGTGCGGTGCCAGTTGCTGGCGCAAGGCAGCGGCGGCCTGGCGCTGGGCCTTCTTGTCGGTCTTGTCCGGGTTGGCCGGCGCGTTGCTCGCCGGTGCGCTGCGCTGCCGGTACTCGACCAGCCAACGGCTGTAGTCGTCCAGGTCGCCATCGAAGGTATCGACCTTGCCATCGGCCACCAGCAGGAAATCGTCGGTAGTGCTCTTGAGCAGGTGACGGTCGTGGGACACGACTACCACGGCACCGGCAAACTCCTGCAACGCCATGGTCAGCGCCAGGCGCATTTCCAGGTCCAGGTGGTTGGTCGGTTCGTCGAGCAGCAGCAGGTTTGGCCGCTCCCAGGCGATCAGGGCCAGCGCCAGGCGGGCTTTTTCGCCCCCGGAGAAATTCACCACCGGCTCGTCCACGCGGTCGCCATGGAAGTCGAACCCGCCGAGGAAGTCACGCAGGGTCTGCTCGCGCTCGGCCGGCGCAATGCGCTGCAAGTGCAACAGCGGGCTGGCCTTGTCGTCCAGCGAGTCCAGCTGATGCTGGGCGAAGTAACCGACTGCCAGGTTCTCACCCAGCACCAGGCGGCCCGACAGCGGCGCTAGTTCGCCGGCAAGGTTCTTGATCAGGGTCGACTTGCCGGCGCCGTTAGGGCCCAGCAGGCCGATGCGCGCACCGGGCACCAGCTGCAGCTTGACCTTGTCGAGGATCGCCTTGTCGCCATAGCCCAGACAGCCTTCGGAAAGGCTCAGCAGCGGGCTGGAAATCTTCTGCGATTCACGGAAAACGAAGTCGAACGGCGAATCGACGTGCGCCGCCGACAGCTCTTCCATGCGCTCCAGGGCCTTGATCCGGCTCTGCGCCTGGCGGGCCTTGGTGGCTTGGGCCTTGAAGCGGGCAATGTACTTTTCCATGTGCGCACGCTGGGCCTGTTGCTTCTCGTAGGCTTGCTGCTGCTGCGCCAGGCGCTCGGCACGGGTGCGTTCGAAGGCGGTATAGCCACCCTTGTACAGGTTCAGCTTGCGCTGCTCGACGTGCAATACATGGTCGACAACAGCATCCAGGAAATCGCGGTCGTGGGAAATCAGCAACAGCGTGCCCGGGTAGCCCTTGAGCCAGTCTTCGAGCCACAGGATCGCATCGAGGTCCAGGTGGTTGGTCGGTTCGTCGAGCAGCAGCAGGTCGGATGGGCACATCAGGGCCTGGGCCAGGTTCAGGCGCATCCGCCAGCCACCGGAGAAGTCGCCGACGCGGCGGTCCATCTGCTCGTTGGTAAAACCAAGACCGGCCAGCAATTTGCGCGCACGGGCATCGGCGGTATAGCCGTCAGCGCTTTCCAGCTCACTGTGCAGGCGTGCCAGGGCCGTGCCGTCGTGGGCCGTCTCGGCCACGGCGAGCTCGGCCTGGACCTTGCGCAGGCGCGCGTCGCCATCTAGCACATAGTCCACGGCCAGGCGATCGAGCGTATCGACCTCCTGACGCATGTGGGCGATGCGCCAGTCACCCGGCAGCTGGCAGTCGCCACCATCAGGCGACAGCTCACCGCGCAGCAAGGCGAACAGGCTGGATTTTCCGGCGCCGTTAGCGCCGATCAGGCCGGCCTTGTGACCGGCGTGCAGGGTCATCTCGGCGCCTTCTAGCAAGCGCTGCGGACCACGCTGTAAAGTGAGGTTGGATAGTCTGATCATGATGGTCGCGGAGTCTACCAGCTTCCTCGACCCGGAGCGTAAGTGGAATCATGTACACCGACCTGTGGAATTACGCCCTGGCCCTGTATGCCCGGCCGGGAGTCGAAGCGGCTTGCCTGAGCGTTCAGGCCCAGGGGGGCGATGTGTGCCTGCTGCTGTGCGCAAGCTGGCTGCAAACCCGAGGTGTCGCCGTAGAAGCCGGGCGAATCGACGCTTTGCGCGCCATTGCCGAGCCTTGGCAAACTGAAGTGGTAACGCCGCTACGCAGTTTGCGCCAGCAATGGCGGACGGCCGCACAGCATGACCTGCACCTGGAGGCGTTGCGTGAGTACGTAAAGGGCTTGGAACTGCAGGCGGAGAAGCGCTTGCTGCAACGCCTTGAGGAATGCGCAAGGCAATGGCCCACGGGCTCGCTTGAGCCCGCAGACGATTGGCTGGCCAGGCTGGCGCCCGACCAGGTCCGTGGCCACGACTCGCTGGCTCAGCTGCGAGTCGCCGCCACAGGGCTTCAGGAGGCCGAAGACGGCGTCTGAGACGAGGTGCTTGCCGGTGCCGAGGACGGCGCCGGGGTAGCGGGGCCTGCCGAGTTGGTCACCGCAGGCGTAGCCGGCTTGGCTTCAGCCGGTTTGCTGGCGACCGGCTTGGCAGCGGCAGGTTTGGCCGCAGCCTTGGCCGGAGCTTTGGCGGCTGGCTTGGCGGCTGGCTTGGCGGCTGGCTTGGCGGCTGGCTTGGCGGCTGGCTTGGCTGCAGGCTTGGCTGCAGGCTTGGCTGCAGGCTTGGCGGCAGCTTTCGCAGCGGGCTTGGCTGCAGTGGTTTTAGCCGGCGCTTTGGCCGCGGCCGGTTTAGCCGCAGCCCCTTTGGAAGCGGCTGGTTTGGCGGCAGGCTTGGCAGCAGCGGTTTTGGCCGGGGCCTTGGTGGTAGCTGGCTTGGCCGCAGCAGCGCGCGATGGCGCCTTGGCTGCAGCCACTTTGGCAGCGGCCGGTTTGGCTGCAGGTTTAGCCGCAGCCTTGGCCGGGGCTTTTACGGCAGCAGGCTTGGCAGCAGCGCGCGACGGCGCCTTGGCAGCGGCGGCCTTGGCAGGCGCTTTTGCGGCAGCTTTGGCGGCCGGCCTTGCTGCAGGTTTGGCCGCTGCTCTGGCAGGCGCTTTTGCAGTGGCTGGCTTAGCCGATTTGGCTGCCACAGCCCGCTGGTCCAGTGCCTTGCCAGCAGCCTCACGCACCTTGCCTACCCCCTGGGCCAGCTTCAGGCTTTCCTGGGCATCGCGTTTGAGTTGCTGAATATAAGTACGGGTTTGCGTCTGACGCTCTTTGAGCGAGTCGAGCAACGACTCAAGTTCACCAATGGCTTTCTGGGCTTTGCCCTGGGCCTTGGCTTTACCTGCCTTGGCCGCGTCCTGCAACTTCAGGCGACCGTTGTGCAGTTTTTCCTGGGCCTTGCCGCGCTGCTTTTCCAACTTTGCCAGCAGTTTTTCCGCATCAGCCAGCGCTTGCGAGCAGGCATCTTCCAAGTGTTCGAGCAAGCTGCCCGAAAGTTGCTGGAGCAGGTGTAACGGCGTACTTACAGGCTTCTTCTTGGCCGACATGGTTTACCTCCTGGCTGACGAGTTTGCGGCTAATACTATGCTTGTGCTGCTACCGCCGCTAGGGCATGTTGACAGTATCGTTGGCGCCGCGTTGCATGCCTGGGCAAAGTTGTTGTCTTGCAGCTGCGTGAAAGTGTAGTTGCTTAGCAAATCGTTGCCGACATTTACGCAAATCGAAGCAACAAGGCTGGCATACTTCGCAGCTCTTGAGCTCGGAGTTGACCATGCCTCGTTATCTTCTTATCGGCCTGTGCCTGGCGGCTCCTATCGCACTCGCCGCCCCCGAAACGGCTCCTGCCAGCGATCACGACGTGGCCTACAGCCTGGGCGCAAGCCTTGGAGAGCGACTGCGCCAGGAAGTGCCTGGATTGCAGCTGGAGGCGTTGGTTGAAGGCCTTCGCCAGTCCTATCAGAACCAGCCCCTCAAACTCGACAAGGCTCGCATGCAAGCCATTCTTCAGCAGCATGAAGAACAGGCGAACAACGCCGCCGTGCAAGCCGAAGTGGAAAAACTGCAAGCTATCGAGGCGCGTTTCATGGCCAATGAACGCGCACGCGCCGGTGTGCATGAGCTGCCTGAGGGCGTGCTCTACAGTGAACTGAAAAGTGGTATCGGCGCGCAGCCCAACCCCAAGGGCAAGGTGCAAGTACGCTATGTAGGCAAGTTGCCTGACGGCACGGTGTTCGATCAGAACCTGCAGCCACAGTGGTTCAGCCTGGACTCGGTCATCGAAGGGTGGCAGGTGGCGTTGCCACACATGAAAGCAGGAGCGAAATGGCGCCTGGTGATCCCCTCGGCACAAGCCTACGGTGCCGAGGGCGCGGGTGATCTGATCGCGCCCTATACACCTCTGGTGTTCGAAATCGAGCTGCTGGCGGTCGGCGGCTGACGTCGACCCTCAGGCCTGGACCGCGTCTTCTTCCTTGTGCGCGTTGTGCAACACCTCGATCAGGCAGTCTTCGAGCTCGAAGCGTTCGTGCAGCAGGCTGCCGAGCTTGCCGAGTTTATCGGCGAAGCGCTCAGTGTCCTTGCAATCACCTTTCTCGCAATGGTCATTGAAAGCCAGCGCAATCTGGGTAATGTCATTGATCCGCGGGTTGATCTCTTCAGCCAGCTTCAGCGCTTTCTGGTCACCAAACGCCTTGGCCTCGGTGACCAGTTGTTCACTGACCTCGAAATGCCAGGCTGACACGTAATCGACAAGCACCGCACAAAAGTCGCGGCTCTTGTCCTTGTCCGCAAATGCCGGCTTGGCATCGCGCAAGGCACCGAAGGCCTGAACCAACTCCTCCCGCTCCTTGAGCCAGGTGTCGATCAGCTTGTGAACCCCACCCCAGCGTTCCTGGGCGTTCTGACAACTATCGAGCATGGCGATCTCTTCCCTTCTGGGTAGATGCCGCTGCACCTCGCACCCCGATCGTGCGGTACAAAGGTGACATCAGCAGGACGGCATCGAGCAGTTGTGTTTTTGGTATGCGTGCTGGGAGATTATTCCCGCGCGTGCTGCCCTTCAAGGTACGCAGCAGACAAAGTTCATACAAGTGTTTAATACCCTGGGGTATCACCACTGGTCGTGCCGGCTACCGCAGCCGCGCCAACTCAAGCTTTGCCCAGTGTGCGGAAACGATACGCCAGCAGGCAGGTCAAGGGCAGCACTGCCAGCAGCAAGAAGGCCAACAGGCTCCATTCGGGCAAGGTCAGGTCAAGAAAGCTCCAGGTCAACGAGCTGCAATCGGGGCCGCCGAGCAAGAGTTGACGGGCCGCTTCACGCCAGGAGCTTTCCACTACATGCCAGAAAGGCGCCGGGCACTCGTGGCTTGTACCAATTTCCCCTTGTATCCAGACATGCCTGGCCGCCAGCAGGGCCCCGGCTGCCGAACAGCCCAGGGCTGCTCGCGCATACTGGCACACAGCGGCAACGCCCGACGCATGCACAGCCGCACACAGGCAGATCATGGCATACACACCCAACAGAAACCGCTGGCTGAAGCACAGCGGGCAAGGCACCAGACCGAGGGTGCGCTCCAGGTAAAAGGACGCGACCAGCACCGCCAACGAGGCAAGGCAGGCCGGTAGAAAAAACGTGCGCAAGCGGGCCGGCAACATGAAAGGTGGTGGTCCCGGGGCAAATTGAGTGGCTTGGAACGGTAGAGGAAAGATGTGCTTTGTTTCAAGGCACTACAGGGGAGATAAGTCACTGAGGGGTAGAAGAAATTTCCACTCGCATTGTGGGAAATTTCTTGCGAAGCGTATTACAGAAGAAAACAGGTATCGCGAGACTCACCAGCCACCCCATGAGCCCGCCCTCAGTGCGGGCTCATGGGGCCTCTCAGGCGCGCACGGCCTCGGGCAATGGCAGGGCCAACAACCGCTCATCAAGCAGGCCCAGGCCTTCCTGGAACAGCTGGTTACTGCGTTCGGTCTCACCAAGGCCAGCCAGCAGCCGGGCCAGTTCGGCGCAGGTTTCCGGGTTGCGCTCCATGCGCAAGCTGCTTTCCAGGTAATCGCGCGCCTTGCCCCAAAGGCGGTTCTGCAAGCAAAGGCGTCCAAGCGTCAGCAACAGGCTCGGGTCCTGGGGATGCGCCTTGAGCCAGCCCTCGGCTGTTTGCAGTTGACGCGCCGGATCATCGCCGCGCACCAGGCCATACAGGCGCGCCAGGTGGCTTTCGTAGTCACGTTTGAGGGCAGCGCGTAGTACCTGTTCGGCTTCGCCTTGAGCGCCCACCTGGCGCAGTTGTTCGGCATAAGCCAGCACCAACCGGGGCTCCTGACGCTGGGCCGCAGTCAGCTGTTGCCAGGCGCGCTCCAACGACTGACGGGCGCTTTGCTCATCGTCGCCACGGGTCGCCGCAAGCCCCAGGTTCTGACCCCAGGCACGCTGTTCCAGTGCAGCGAGTTCCTCGGCCGGCAGCACTTTGCCCTTGCGCAAGTCGGGCAACAGGCGAATCAACGCCGACCAGTCGCCGCGCTCCAGATACAGGCGCTGCAACAAGCGCAAGACCTGATTGTTGTGCGGGTGCCGCTCCTGCATGGCCAGCAGGGCTTCCAGGGCGCCATCGCTTTCGCCACGGTCCATCTGCAATTGCGCATGAGCCAGGGCGACCGCCAGTTCCGCCTGGGGCTGACGCTCCAGTGCACGCTCGAGCAGGTTGTCCCTGTCTTCCGTTCGCCCCTGTTCATTGGCCGCACGCGCGGCACCGAGGTAATACAGCAATGGCTGGCGTTCGGCCTCGGCAGCGCGGTGCAAGTGACGTTGGGCGCTGGCCCAACGACCCTCGGCGAGGTCCAGCTGGCCCTGCTCGATTGCGATGCGAATGCGGCGGCTGCGGTTGCGTCGCGACCAGGGGTTGACCACACCACTGGACGTCAGCACCAGCCCAACCAGATAGCGCAGCAGCCACAACAGTGCGAGCACGGCAACCAGCGCCGCGAGCGCCGCCCACAGCCCGGACTGGTAACGGAAGCCACCGTAGGAAATCAATACGTAGCCGCTGTGCTTGGCCACCGCGATGCCCAGTGCCGCAGCGATCACGATCGCCAGCACGGCCAGCAGGTACACACGTTTCATGGCTTGCTCCCCTCACCCTCGGCAGGCAGATGGCGGCGCTGGATATACGCCTGCACCGCAGCCAGGCTTTCGCTCAGGTCCGGGGTAACCACCGACACCGGTTGCTCGGCCAGCGCATTGAGGCTTTCGAGCATGGCCTTGCTCTGCGGGTTGTCAGCGTTGAAATTGGCCACCAGCACACTGCGCGCATCATCCAGCGCCTGGGTGTAGACCTTGGCGTCGCCATTGAGCGCAGCCCACTGGGCTTGCTCGATGGTCAGGCTCAGGGCCAGGCGCAACTGGTTGAGCGACTGCCCGGCCAGCAACGGACGGACGTTGTCGTCGGCGTTGAAATCGATCTGGAAGTACTTGGAAATCTCCGCCCACCACTGCGCCAGGCGGCTGGCGCCATCGCCATCGGCGGTCAAAGCACCGAGGGCATCGGCATCGCTGTCGAATTCCGGCGACTGGGCGTTGAGCTGCTGCACCAACTCCCGCTGGGCAGCCAGCTTCAGATACAAACCGGTACGGTCCGGCTGCTGGGTGCTGTTGAGCGTTGCCAGGCTACGCGCCAACTGCTCGCGCGCGGCAAACGAGCCAGGGTCGCTCTGCTCGCGCAGGATTTCGTCGGCGCCTTCGACCAGGGCCTTGGCGCTGGTGATGTCCTGCAGGGCCGAAAGCCGCAGGGTGGCCAGGCGCAACAGGTGCTCGGCCTCGGCCAGGCGCCATTCCTTGCGGCTTTCGCCAAGCACGGTTTCAAGCCGCTGGCTCAAGCGCTGCTGGTCACCCTGCAACTGCGCCACCAGGCGGCGGCGGTCTTCCAGTTCGCTGGCTGCCGGCAGGCTGGCCAACTGGGCACTGATCTGTTGCTCGCGCTGCTGCAGTGCAGCGGCACGCTGGCTAAGCGCCTCGAGGTGCTCACCCTGGCTCAGCTCACTGCCTTGCAGATGCCGCACCTGCCAGACACCCCACCCGCCCACTGCGACCCCAGCGGCACCCACCAACAATGCCAGCAAGGCCAGGCCTGTGCCGGAACGTTTGGCAGGTGGGGGGGTGACGGGTTGCGTCGGCTCCTGCGCCGACGGCTGATCATTGTGGGACAAGACAGTTTCGCTCACGTATCCATCCTTTGCATGGGGGCGCGTCGCTCTGAGCTTAGCGCCTTAAGAGGCAGGTGCAGCGCTGCGCTGCACGGCTGCCAGCAAGGCCGTGGCACTCGCGCCACGGCAATCCACAATCTGTTGTGCCCCTGCGGCCCTGGCCTGCTCGGCCACCCTGGGGCTCGGCACGAACAATGGCAAGCGCGCCACACGCGGCCAATCGGCAGCGGCCATCCGTTGCAGGTGTTCAAGACCCTGCCCACTGCTGACCACCACGCCGTTCAGGCGTTCCGCTTCGATGCGACCCACCAGCGTGCCCGCCGGATACACCGGCAGGCAACGACGATACAGTTCCAGATAATCGACACTAGCACCTTGCTCTGCAAGACGCTCGGCCAGCAGTTCGCGACCCCCTACACCACGCACGATCAGGACACGTGGCGCAGGCCCCGCCATAGCCTCGCGCAAGGCCGGGAGCGTGAGCAAGGCTTCGCTGTCGTCACCCTGTGCAGGGTAAGTCACCGTCAGCCCCGCAGACTGCAACACCGCCGCCGTGGCTTCACCTACAGTGAACCATCCGGCTGAAGGGGGCTGCAGCCCTGCTTGTGCGAGTTGCGCAAGCAGCAACCTGGCTGCAGGTTTACTGACCACGATCATGGCCTGGCACTGCCCTAGCCCGGCAAGCTGCTGGCGCTGCCGGGCGTCCGGTTGCACTGGCTCGATCGCCAGCAAGGGCAGGCAGGCGCTGGCAATGCCGGCAGCTGCCAGCGTCTGCGCCAGCGCCGCGCAGTCCTCTTCAGGACGGGTCAGCAACAGGCGCCAGGGGCTCACGGGTGCCCGGCCTCACCGTAGACTTCCTTGAGAATGGCCGCGGCACCTTGGCCCAGCAGGTCTTCGGCCACCTGCACCCCCAACGTTTCGGCGGATGCCCGCGGTGCACGGGCGTCAGCCACCAACAGGGTCCCTCCGCTGGGCTGGCCAACCAGCCCGCGCAGCCATAGTTGCTCGCCTTCGAGCACGGCATAGCAGGCAATCGGTACCTGGCAGCCGCCGTTCAAGTGCTTGTTCAACGCTCGTTCGGCCACCACACGGTCAGCGGTATCGGCGTGGTGCAAAGGCGCCAACAGCGCATGGATCTCGCTGTCTGCGCTACGGCATTCGATGCCCACCGCGCCCTGGCCACCGGCCGGCAGGCTGTCGTCGACGCTGATGCTGGCGGTGATGCGCTCTTCGAAGCCCAGGCGGATCAGGCCCGCCGCGGCAAGGATGATGGCGTCGTACTCACCGGCATCGAGCTTGGCCAGGCGAGTGTTGACGTTGCCGCGCAGAAAGCGGATTTGCAGGTCAGGGCGGCGCGCCAGCAACTGGGCCTGACGGCGCAGGCTGGAGGTGCCGACGATGCTACCGGCAGGCAGAGCCTCAAGGCTGGGAAAATGGTTGGAAACGAAGGCATCGCGCGGGTCTTCACGTTCACAGATGCAGTACAGGCCCAGGCCTTCGGGGAAGTCCATGGGTACGTCCTTCATCGAATGCACGGCGATGTCGGCCTCATTGTCCAGCAGGGCGGTTTCCAGCTCCTTGACGAACAGGCCTTTGCCGCCGATCTTCGCCAGCGGCGCGTCGAGCAGTTTGTCGCCGCGGCTGACCATGGGCACCAGAGTCACCAGAAGGCCAGGGTGCGCCTGTTCGAGGCGGGCTTTGACGTATTCGGCCTGCCACAGGGCCAAGGCACTTTTACGGGTGGCAATGCGGATTTCGCGAGTGGACATGGAACGCCCCAATACTTAGGAATGCCGCCGATGATAACAGCTCCGTCGGTATCGCTAGCAGATGTGGGTCACGATCCAGTTTTGCCTTGTGCGCCCTCATCGCCGTTTGCCGGAGATGAGGGCCCTGCAGGGCTCAGAGCGCCTGCATCATCTTGCGTACGCCAGCCACATGCCGGCGGCTGACAGTCAAGGCATCACCATCCAGGCCTTTGAGGAACAGTTGAAAATGCCCAAGCGGCGTGCGCTGCAAGCGTTCGATGCGCTCGCGGGCTACCAGGGCGTTGCGGTGGATACGCACGAAGCGTTCGCCGAACTCATCTTCCAGGGCCTTGAGTGGCTCATCAAGCAGCACTTCACCTGCTTCATGGCGCAACGTCACATATTTGTGGTCGGCGATGAAATAGATCACCTGCGGCAAAGGGATCAGCTCGATGCCCTTGCGCGTACGCGCGCTGATATGGCTGCGCGGGCCACCCCCTTCACTGCCCGGCCGGGTCAGCGCCGCCAACTGCGTACGGCTGGGTTTCTCAGCCTTGCGCAAGGCATCGCGCAGGGCATGGGGATGGATCGGTTTGGTTACATGGCTGAGGGTGCTGTCCGTGAAAGCCTCTGCGCCGTATTCATCGTCACCGGTGCAGAACACCACCGACGGTGGCGCTTCGCGCTCGCACAGGCGGGCCGCGACCTGCAGGCCATCGAGGCCCGGCATGCCGATGTCCAGCAGGACCACATCGGGCTTGAGGCTTTCGATCAGGGCCAGGGCCTCCTCGCCGTTGGTGGCGCTGGGCTCCAGCACGGTGTACCCCTCCAGTTCCCCGAATAACCGCGTCAAGCGTTCACGGGCTTGGGGTTCGTCATCAACGATCAGGACATTCATAATTGCTCTGGATTCCTGAGTGAGTCTCGCACAGGTATAGCGTAGACAGTTGCAGGTCGAGCGACACTGCGGTCACGCTCTAGACCAATACGATGGCCAAAGATTCACTGCGCCGGCAGATTCGCTGCCAGTCCTTTGTCCAACTGTAGACGGTCCGTGGAACACTGCCGTTCAATCGTTGAATATCGTCTTCGCCTGTATTGAGCGCTGTTTTCTGCAGATTTCTGTCGACCGGCGTCCTTCGGCCACAAGCCCAACCCTGCTATTATCGGCGCCACTTTTTCGTTCACGCCTTCAACGAGTGAATCCATGAGCACCGACAAGACCAATCAGTCCTGGGGCGGCCGCTTCAGTGAACCCGTCGACGCCTTCGTCGCCCGCTTCACCGCCTCGGTCGATTTCGACAAGCGCCTGTACCGCCACGACATCATGGGTTCGATCGCCCACGCCACCATGCTGGCGCAGGTCGGTGTACTCAGCGATGCCGAGCGCGAAACCATCATCGATGGCCTGAACACCATCCAGGGTGAAATCGAGGCCGGCAATTTCGACTGGCGCGTCGACCTCGAAGACGTGCACATGAACATCGAAGCACGCCTGACCGACCGCATCGGCATCACCGGCAAGAAGCTGCACACCGGCCGTAGCCGCAACGACCAGGTCGCCACCGACATCCGCCTGTGGCTGCGCGACGAGATCGACCTGATTCTGGCCGAGATCACCCGCCTGCAGCAGGGCCTGCTGGAACAGGCCGAGCGTGAAGCCGAAACCATCATGCCGGGCTTCACCCACCTGCAGACCGCTCAGCCAGTCACCTTCGGCCACCACCTGCTGGCCTGGTTCGAAATGCTCAGCCGTGACTACGAGCGCCTGGTCGACTGCCGCAAGCGCGCCAACCGCATGCCTCTGGGCAGCGCTGCGCTGGCTGGCACCACCTACCCGATCGACCGCGAGCTGACCTGCAAGCTATTGGGCTTCGAAGCCGTTGCCGGCAACTCGCTGGATGGCGTTTCGGACCGTGATTTCGCCATCGAATTCTGCGCTGCCGCCAGCGTGGCGATGATGCACCTGTCGCGCTTCTCCGAAGAGCTGGTGCTGTGGACCAGCGCCCAGTTCCAGTTCGTCGATCTGCCCGACCGTTTCTGCACTGGCAGCTCGATCATGCCGCAGAAGAAGAACCCGGACGTGCCGGAGCTGGTGCGTGGCAAGAGCGGCCGTGTGTTCGGCGCCCTGACCGGCCTGCTGACCTTGATGAAAGGCCAGCCGCTGGCCTACAACAAGGACAACCAGGAAGACAAGGAGCCGCTGTTCGACGCCGCCGATACCCTGCGCGATTCGCTGCGTGCCTTTGCCGACATGATCCCAGCCATCAAGCCACGCCACGCGATCATGCGCGAAGCGGCCCTGCGCGGCTTCTCTACCGCCACCGACCTGGCCGACTACCTGGTGCGCCGCGGCCTGCCGTTCCGTGATTGCCACGAAATCGTCGGCCATGCCGTGAAGTATGGCGTCGACACCGGCAAGGACCTGGCCGAGATGAGCCTGGACGAACTGCGCCAGTTCAGCGACCAGATCGAGCAGGATGTGTTCGCCGTGCTGACCCTGGAAGGCTCGGTGAATGCCCGCGACCACATTGGCGGCACTGCGCCGGCGCAGGTGCGCGCTGCCGTTGTACGTGGCAAGGCGCTGCTGGCTTCGCGCTAAGCGCCATTGCGAGGGCTTGGCCCTCGATCGCCGGCAAGCCGGCTCCCACTCGACCGCATCGGCTTCAAGCCCTGTGCAGTACCAGTAGGAGCCGGCTTGCCGGCGATTGGGCTGCAAGGCAGCCCTGGTCTTCAGCGCTTACCGCTGCGAATCATCTCCATGAAGGCCGGCATCGCCGCCTCCTTGTCTGCCACGATTCGCGCCATGTGCGGGTTTTCGTGCATTTTCTGCAGCAGCGCCTTGGCCTCAGGGAAGTCGGCGAGGAAGTCGACGTTCAGCACCTTCTTGCCTACTGCACAAGCCAGGTCGACCGAGAAGCAGAACATCAGGTCGGCAATCGTCAGTTGTTCACCGGCTACATAGGGTGCAAAACGGCCATTGCGCTTCAACGTGGCGAACCCCGCCAGCAGATCCGCACGCGCGCGCTCCTTGATCAATGGCTCTACCGCCGCGCCAAAGAACGACTCGGCATAGCAGGTACGGGCCGGCAGCTCGATGTACAGCTCGATCTCCTTGAGCAGCTCGCGCACCTTGGCCTGCTCGAACGGGTCGGCTGGCAGCAGCGCCTTACCCGGCTGGGTCTGCTCGATATAGTCGAGAATCACACCGGTTTCGCTGAGCAAGCCGTGTTCGGTCTGCAGCACCGGCACTTTGCCGCGCGGGCTGACGTCCAGCGCCTGAGCCGTCTGACCACCATAGAAGGTGACCTCTTCGAACGGCAGGCCCTTTTCCAGCAGGGCCAGCTTGACCATGTTGTAGTAGTTGCTGACCGAGAATCCGTGAAGCTTGAGCATGGGGTAACAGCCTCCAGGCCGTAGGGGGTTGGCCGGGCTTTTATAGCTCGTTACGCCAGTGCCTGACCAGCGTCATGCACCCGGTCGATGACCGGGCATTGCCGACGCGGGCATGGCACACTGTGTGCCCAATCACAGGAGTAGCGCCATGAGCGAGCCCACCGACATCGACAATGACGACGAAGCCTTCGCCGAGGCGACGCTGACCCAGGCCATCGAAAACCAGATCGAAAGCGGCGAACCGCCGGCAGCCAAGGCTACGTTCAACAAGCTGAGCCTGGTCGGCTACGAGCGCGAAGACATCCTCAACCTCATGGCCCACGTGCTGGCCATCGAGATCGACAACATGCTCGACGAGGACCGTCCGTTCAACACCGAGTGGTACGAAACCGCCCTGCGCGCTCTGCCCGAGCTGCCACCTGAGGCAGATCAAGGCGAGGACGAATAACCCGGCTACACTCCAGGGTCAGGCACCGCTGGCGGTGCCGCCATCCTCGTCTGGAAGTCAGGAGTCGCCATGTCCTTCACCCCCGAACTGATTGCTGAACTGGAAGTCCTTGCCCTGTTCAACCTGGACAGCAGCCAGGAAGGCATCAAGATTCACGCCAATGCCTCCCCCGCGCTGGTCGCAGCAGCTCGACGCCTGCATGAAAAGCAATTGACCGATCAGCCCGATGGCGGTTACCTCACCAGCCTTGGGCATGACGCAGTCGAAAGCGTGCAACTGCTGCTGAACATTCTCAAGTCGCCCCAGCCGGCATAAACCTGCCCCGCCCCATCGCTGGCAAGCCGGCGATGGGGCCCGCCAAGGCGCAAGAAAAATGGCGTCAAAACTCCAACTGCCGCTTATCCGAGTGCATTACTCAGGCTAAACTCGCCAAAGCTCCCCCGGCCTGCCCTGAGTGTGCAATGACCCACCCCCACGAAATCCGCCCCGATATCGACGAAGGCATCGACCGCAAGGTGCTGGCGAAATTGCGTGCGCGGTTTCTGCAATTGAACACAGGCCGGCTACAGCGCGCAATGGATGGGCTTTCGACCCGCCAGCAACAGGTATTGACCCTGCTACCACTGCTGTTTCACGTCAACCACCCGCTGCTGCCTGGCTATGTTTCAGGTAGCACTCCGGCCGGCGTGTCGGGCTTCGAGCCCGATGCCAATCTGGTCGCCGAAGGCCAGCGCCTGGCGCGATCGTTCACGTACAAGACACGCCTGGGCAACCCCAACCGCCCGATCCACGGCCTGTTCCTGATGGGCAGCCTTGGCACGCTGGCCCAGGCTGAGCAAAGCGACATCGACCTGTGGGTCTGTCATGCCCCCGGCCTGGGTGACAGCCAGCTCGATGAACTGCGACGCAAATGCCAGTTGCTCGAAACCTGGGCCGCCAGCCTGGGCGCCGAAGCACACTGCTTCCTGATCGACCCGCAAAGCTTCGCCCAAGGCCTGCGCGACAGCCAGCTGAGCTCTGACGATTGTGGCACCACCCAGCACTACCTGCTGCTCGACGAGTTCTACCGCACGGCCATCTGGCTGGCCGGGCGCACACCGCTTTGGTGGCTGGTGCCGGCGTATGAAGAGCACAACTACAGCAGCTATACCGAAACCTTGCTGTCCAAGCGTTTCATCCGCAGCACCGATGCCCTCGATCTCGGCAACCTGGCCCACATCCCGGCCGGCGAATTCGTCGGCGCTGGCCTGTGGCAGCTGTTCAAAGGTATCGACTCACCTTACAAGTCACTGCTCAAGCTGTTGCTGACCGAGGCCTACGCCAGCGAACATCCAGCCGTGCGCTGCCTGAGCCTGGACTACAAGCAGGCGGTATTTGCCAACCACCTCGACCTCGACGCGCTCGATCCCTATGTAATGGTTTACCGGCGCATCGAACGCTACCTGCAGGCGCGCGGTGAAACCAGGCGGCTGGAGCTGGCAAGGCGCAGCCTTTACCTGAAGGTCAATAAGAAACTCAGCGGCCTGGACCGCGCACGAAGCAACGGCTGGCAGCGCCGGTTGCTCAAACGCCTGGTCGATGAGTGGGGTTGGGACGAGCGCCAACTGGCGTTGCTCGACAACCGCAGCCAATGGAAAGTGCGTCAGGTCGCCGTGGAGCGCCGCGAGCTGGTTGCTGAGCTGAACCATAGCTACCGCTTCCTCAGCCAGTTCGCGCAAAACAACAATGCCAGCAGCCGCGCCGACCAGCGCGACCTGAATGTGCTGGGCCGGCGCCTTTATGCCGCGTTCGAGCGCCGTGCCGGCAAGATAGAAGTGATCAACCCCGGCATTGCCCCGGACCTCGCCGAGGACACCCTGACCCTGGTCCAGTCGCCGAACCGCAAGGAACCGGGCAGCCATCACTGGGGCCTGTACAACGGTAACCTCAGTGTTCACGAATGGGAGCACTTCAGCCCGATCAAACGCTGCCGAGAGCTGATCGAGCTGCTGACCTGGGCACACCGCAACGGCGTCATCGACAGCACCACGCGCCTGGCGCTGCACCCCGGCGCCAGTGACCTGAACGAGTTCGAGCTGTTCAACCTGCTCGGCAGCCTGCAGCAGAGCATCCCTCTGCCATTGGAAACCGTCAGTGAAGTGCGCCTGTTGCAACCGAGCGTGGCCAACGAGATTCTGCTGCTGGTCAACGTCGGTGTCGATCCGTTGCAACACCATCGCGACTTGAACATCCTGATGACCACCGAGCGAACCGACTCGCTGAGCTACGCGGGCGTTCGCGAAAACCTGGTGCTGACCCTCGACCAGATTACCCTCAACAGCTGGAACGAAGTGTTGGTCCAGCGCTACGACGGCGAGCACGCCCTGGCACGTTGCCTGCGCGATTTCCTCAACAGCCTCGGCCAGCGCAGGCACCGGCCGCGCGTGCGGGTGCGCTGTTTCTGCCACAACCGCGCCCAGGCCATCAGCCAGCGGGTCGAGGAGATTTTCGACACGGTGCAGCTGTTGCTAGATCAGGGGCGCAACCACCGCTACCTGCTGCAGGTGGCGCAGCACACACACGTGCTGGAACTGCTGCCCGGCCAGGTCAGCCTGACCACCCTCGCAGAGCATGAGGCCGTACTCGAATGCCTGGGCGAAGAACGCAGCACCTACAGCCCGCTGTACCTGGATGCCAATGCCCTGCAGGACCACGACCTGCCACTGGTACTGGAAAACGCACGCCCCGGCTGCATCCAGGTGTTCTACCGCCTGCTCGAGGGCTGGGCCGACCTGTACGTGCTGGATGAGTACAATGCCCTGTGGCAGCAACGCCTGCCCTTGCACGACGAAAACCACCTGCTGCTGCCGCTGCAGCGCTTTCTGCGCTCGATGGTAATGCGCCACGACGCACGCGTGCCGCTGGACAACCTGCAGCAAGCACCATTGCAGACCCACTATGCGCAACTGCTGCCCTCGGGGCCGGGCAAGGCCCGCAGCATAGAGCCGCGGCCAACGCCAGACGACCTCAATGATCAGCCGTATTACGAGGTGCAGGCCATCCTCCAGGCCGGCACGGGCGATGACATGCATGTCACGCTCTATTGCAATCAGCAGGAGTTTTCCGAGCTTGACCATGGCGATGAGCTCTATACCGTGGTCGCCCGACAGATTCTCAGCCAGCGCCGCAGCGCCGGGCACTACCGCTGTTACATCACAGATCTTGACCTGTCCGAACTGCTCGATGACGAACGGGGCTCGACCGTCCTCTACCTGCGCTACAAGCGCGAGCTGGAGCAGGCTCTGAACGATGGCCTGGCGCAGTTGCAGGCAACCCTGGAGCCTTGAACCCTCAGAGGTCGAAATCGCCCGCAGCTTCAGGCTGGTACTCGACGGCCAGCAACTTGAGCTTGAGGGTCTTGCCCCCCGGCGCAGGCCAGTCGATCTGCTCGCCCACCGACAAGCCCAGCAGTGCGCAACCAATCGGCGCCAGGATCGATACCTTGCCTTCGCCGCCGGCATCCTTCGGATACACCAGGGTCAGGTGGTAGTCCTTGCCACTGGCTTCTTCGCGGCAGTGCACGCGCGAATTCATGGTCACAACACCAGCCGGCACCTCCTCGTGACCGACCACCTGCTCGGCGCGGTCCAGCTCGTCCTGCAGGGCGAGCACACCCGGGGTACTTTCGTCGAGGCTGTCGATCAGGCGCTCCAGACGCTGCACGTCCAATCGGGTAAGGATGAGGGAAGGCTTGGTGCTCATGATCCAGTCAGACTCCATTGAACAGTTGGTTTTCTAGGGGCAGATAAAGCAAAACCCCGCCCAGAGGGCGGGGTTTGATGAGTGCTTTGGCGTCACCGACGCATAACCCGACACTACCACAGCCGGGCAAATACTCAAGCCTGCGCGCGCAAGGCCTCGGCTTCGCGGCAAATCTGCCGGCGCCGTTCGTCGTCGGCCGAGCGCCACTCACGAATGTGCTCGACATGGCGATGGCAACCGGTGCAAACGCGCTGTTCATCCAGCCGGCACACGCTGATGCACGGCGACGGCACCGCTGGGCTGACGTTGCTGTAAAGCGGCTTGGCGGGCCGCGCCTGGGCGCTCATCTCAGATCTCGTCGAAGTCCAGCTTTTCGCCGGCCCGCTCCCAGACAATCCGCTCGAGCATCTCGCCCAGCAGCTCTTCGCTCTTCTCGCAGACCCACTTGCCGCTCTCTTCGTCGTAGTCGAAGTGGAAGCCACCGGAGCGGTCGGCCAGCCAAAGCTGACGCAGTGGCTCCTGGCGGCTGAAGATCAGCTGGCTGCCGTTGTCGAACTTGATGGTAAGGACGCCGGCGGAATTCTCCATGTCCAGGTCCAGGCCGCTCTCGTCGAACAGGTCTTCCAGGGCCTGTTGGGTGGCGTCGACCAGATCATGGAAACGCGCTTCGCTCAAACTCATTGCAGGAACCTCGAAATTGGCTGCGTTACAGGCAGGCCGGGCACGATACGGGCGCTTGGCGCCAGCCGCAAGCGGCGAGCTCCAAGCTGCAAGAAAAAGCACAGCGTACACCTGAGCGCTTTTTCTTGCCGCTTGCCGCTCGCCGCTTGTGGCTAATTTCTGCCCGCCCGGCGGACCGGCTCTTGCATAGGCAATCCGGCAGTCGCTCGGTATACTCGGACGCAATACTGCATATTTCAAAGGATTTCACCCATGAAGCGCCTGATTTCCTCGCTCGCGGCGCTGGTCGCGGTTGCCTGCCTCGTTTCGGCCTGCGGTCAGAAAGGCCCCCTGTACCTGCCAGAAGACGGCAAGGACGGCAAGGGCAGCCAGAAGTCGCATCAGCACCAGCACGCTCAGCCTGTCCAGCCACAGGATGAGCAGCCAATCGAGCCCGAGCAAACGCCAGAGCAGTAAGGAAATCAGATGAACGCTTTCAATTACCGCGACGGTGAACTGTTCGCGGAGGGCGTGGCCCTGTCGGCCATCGCCGAACGTTTCGGCACCCCCACCTACGTGTACTCGCGCGCCCACATCGAGGCCCAGTACCGCAGCTATACCGATGCCCTGCAAGGTATCGAGCACCTGGTGTGCTTCGCGGTCAAGGCCAACTCCAACCTTGGCGTGCTGAACGTTCTGGCTCGCATGGGCGCAGGCTTCGACATCGTTTCCGGCGGTGAGCTGGAGCGGGTACTGGCCGCCGGTGGGCGGGCTGACCGTGTGGTGTTCTCCGGCGTCGGCAAGACCCGCGAAGACATGCGCCGGGCGCTGGAAGTCGGCGTTCATTGCTTCAACGTCGAATCCACCGACGAACTGGAGCGCCTGCAGGTGGTTGCCGCCGAGATGGGCAAGGTTGCCCCGATCTCGCTGCGGGTCAACCCGGACGTCGATGCCGGCACCCACCCGTACATTTCCACCGGCCTCAAAGAGAACAAGTTCGGCATCGCCATCGCCGACGCCGAAGCCATCTACGTGCGTGCCGCGCAGCTGCCCAACCTGGAAGTGGTCGGTGTCGACTGCCACATCGGTTCGCAACTGACCACCGTAGAGCCCTTCCTCGACGCCCTCGACCGCCTGCTGGACCTGGTCGACCGCTTGGCCGATTGCGGCATCCACCTGCGCCACCTGGACCTGGGCGGCGGTGTTGGCGTGCGCTATCGCGACGAAGAGCCGCCACTGGTAGCCGATTACATCAAGGCCATCCGCGAGCGCGTCGGCGGTCGTGACCTGGCCCTGGTGTTCGAGCCAGGCCGCTACATCGTAGCCAACGCCGGTGCCCTGCTGACCCGCGTGGAATACCTCAAGCACACCGAACACAAAGACTTCGCCATCATCGATGCGGCGATGAACGACCTGATCCGCCCAGCCCTGTACCAGGCCTGGATGGGCGTCAGCGCGGTCACCCCACGTGAGGGCGAAGGCCGTGCCTACGACCTGGTCGGGCCAATCTGCGAGACCGGCGACTTCCTCGCCAAGGACCGCCAGTTGAACCTGGCCGAAGGTGACCTACTGGCCGTGCAGTCCGCGGGCGCCTATGGTTTCGTCATGAGCTCGAACTACAACACCCGTGGCCGTTGTGCGGAAATCCTGGTCGACGGCGATCAGGCTTTCGAAGTCCGCCGTCGCGAGACCATCGCCGAACTGTACGCTGGCGAAAGCCTGCTGCCGGAGTGACCCCATGCTTCTGCGTTTTACCAAGATGCATGGGCTGGGCAATGACTTCATGGTCCTGGACCTGGTCAGCCAGCACGCACACATCCAGCCCAAGCACGCCAAGCAATGGGGCGACCGCCACACCGGCATCGGCTTCGACCAGCTGCTGATCGTCGAGGCACCGAACAATCCGGAAGTGGATTTCCGCTACCGGATCTTCAATGCCGACGGTTCGGAAGTGGAGCAATGCGGCAACGGTGCGCGCTGCTTCGCACGGTTCGTGCTGGACAAACGCTTGACCGCGAAAAAGCGCATCCGCGTTGAAACCAAGGGCGGCATTATCGAGCTGGACGTGCAGAACGACGGCCAGGTGTGTGTCGACATGGGCCCGCCGCGCTTCATTCCCGCCGAAATCCCATTCGTCGCTGATGAGCAGGCGCTCAATTACCCGCTGGAAGTCGACGGCGAGTTGCACTCTATTGCTGCCGTGTCCATGGGTAACCCGCATGCCGTGCTGCGTGTCGATGACATACGTACTGCGCCGGTCCATGGCCTGGGCCCGAAAATCGAGAACCACCCACGCTTCCCGCAGCGGGTGAACGCCGGTTTCCTCCAGGTCGTTGACCGCCACCGCGCCAACCTGCGGGTATGGGAACGTGGCGCCGGCGAGACCCAGGCCTGCGGCACCGGTGCCTGTGCAGCAGCCGTGGCAGCCATCAGCCAGGGCTGGATGGACTCTCCGGTGTCCCTGGACCTGCCTGGTGGGCGCCTGCACATCGAGTGGGCCGGCCCCGGCACGTCCGTGTTGATGACTGGCCCAGCCGTACGCGTCTACGAAGGACAGGTTCGTCTCTAAGCGAGTAACCGCCATGACCGATCAGCCCAAGGTTGTACCCCAGCAGTCCAGTGAGCTCGATGCCGAAGCGGTGGTCGCCTACCTGCGCGCCCACCCGACCTTTTTCGCCGAACACGACGAACTGCTGGTCGAGCAACGTATCCCTCACCAACGTGGCGACAGCGTGTCGCTGGTGGAACGCCAGCTCAAACTGCTACGCGATCGCAACATCGAGATGCGCCATCGCCTGTCGCAACTGATGGACGTGGCCCGGGACAACGACCGGCTGTTCGACAAGACTCGCCGGCTGATCCTCGACCTGCTCGATGCCGGCAGCCTGGAAGAAGTGGTCATGGCGGTCGAAGACAGCCTGCGCCAGGAGTTCCAGGTCCCGTTCGTCAGCCTGATCCTGTTCGGTGACCATGCAGCGCCAGTCGGCCGTTGGGTCAGTAATGCCGAGGCCCAGCAGGCCATCGGCGGGCTGCTGGGCGGCGGCAAGACAGTCAGTGGCAACCTGCGTGAGCACGAACTGGCCTTCCTGTTCGGTGAGGAGCAGCACCATGAAGTGGGCTCCAGCGCCGTCGCTGCCCTGGAGTACCAAGGGTTGCACGGCGTGCTGGCAATAGGCAGCCGCGACCCGCAACACTACAAGAGCAGCGTCGGCACCCTGTTCCTTGGCTACATCGCCGAAGTGCTCGGCCGCGTGGTCCCGCGCGTTACCCAGCCCCTGCGCCCGGTGCGCTGATGGAACGCCAGCTGGAGGCTTATTGCGCCCACCTGCGCAACGAGCGCCAGGTGTCCGAACACACGCTGCTGGCCTACCGCCGCGACCTCGAAAAGGTCATCGAATACTGCAACACCCAAGGCATCGCGGGCTGGGGCGCCTTGCAGATCCAGCAACTGCGCCAACTGATCGCCCGCCAGCATCATCAGGGGCAGTCCTCGCGCAGCCTGGCGCGGCTACTGTCGGCGGTACGCGGGCTGTATCGCTACCTGAACCGTGAAGGCCTCTGCCAGCACGATCCCGCCAGCGGCCTGAGCGCGCCCAAGGGCGAGCGCCGGCTGCCCAAGGTGCTGGACACCGACCGTGCCCTGCAACTGCTCGACGGCGGCGTCGACGACGACTTCATCGCCCGCCGCGACCAGGCCATCCTCGAACTGTTCTATTCCTCTGGCCTGCGCCTGTCCGAGCTGACCAACCTCGACCTTGAGCACCTGGACCTTGCTGCCGGCCTGGTACAGGTGCTCGGCAAAGGTGGCAAGGCGCGCGTGCTGCCCGTCGGCCGCAAGGCGCGCGAGGCCATGCAGCAGTGGTTGCGGCTACGCGGCATCGGCGGCCCGCGTGACGGCGCCGTCTTCATCAGCCGCCAAGGCAATCGCCTGGGGCCACGGGCGATCCAGATGCGGGTCAAGGCAGCCGGTGAACGCGAACTGGGCCAGCACCTGCACCCGCACATGCTTCGCCATTCATTCGCCAGCCATGTGCTGGAATCGTCCCAGGACCTGCGGGCGGTGCAGGAAATGCTCGGCCATGCCGACATCAGCACCACGCAGATCTACACCCACCTGGACTTCCAGCACCTGGCCGCGGTGTACGACAGCGCCCACCCACGGGCCAAACGCAGCAAAGGCACAGACTCATGAGCATCAAGCTGATCACGTTCGACCTTGACGACACCCTGTGGGACACCGCGCCAGTGATTGCCAGCGCGGAAGTCGTGCTGCGCGACTGGCTGCAGGCCAACGCTCCAATACTTGGCGGCGTGCCGGTGGAACACCTGTTCGCCATCCGCGAACGTCTGGTGCAGGCCGAGCCGGGCCTCAAGCACCGTATCAGCGCCTTGCGCCGGCGCGTGCTGTTCCATGCGCTGGAAGAGGTGGGATACAGCGAAAAGCACGCTCAGGAACTGGCCAACGAAGGGTTTGAGGTGTTCTTGCATGCCCGGCATCAGGTCGAGGTGTTCCCCGAAGTGCAGCCGGTGCTGGAAATTCTGCGCCACCACTACACCCTGGGCGTGGTCACCAATGGCAATGCCGACGTACGCCGCCTGGGCCTGGCCGATTACTTCCGCTTCGCCCTGTGCGCCGAGGACCTAGGGATAGGCAAACCAGACCCGGCGCCCTTCATCGAAGCCCTGAAGCGTGGCGAAGTAGAGGCCAGTGCCGCCGTGCATGTTGGCGATCACCCCGGTGATGACATTGGCGGCGCCCAGCGCGCAGGCTTGCGTGCGGTGTGGTTCAACCCCCAGGGCAAGGCCTGGTTGGGGGAAGCGGCGCCGGATGCCGAAGTCCAGCGCCTGTCGCAGCTGCCCGACATACTCGCGCGCTGGCGCTGACAGGGGCCGCTTTGCGGCAGTGAAAACCGATAGCCACAAAAAAGCCCGCAGCGACGGCGGGCTTTTTGGTGTTCAGCCACTCAGATAGGGCGGCTGCCGTACTTGTTGTCCGGCTTCTTGGGCGGGTCGGCGACTACGTTGGCCTCGACTTCCTGCACCTTGCCACCGCGCGAAAGGAATTCTTCCATCGCCTTGGCCAGGGCATCACGCTCCTTTTGCTTGGCTTCCATGCTCGGCATCTCGTCTACCGAAACAGCCGCCTTGGATTTGCCCTTGGCTACCGGTGCCGGGCTGCTGTCATCATCGCCAGCGTCTTCGGCGCCATCGCCAGCCGCAGCGTCGAGGCTATCATCAGCCTCGTCTTCGTCGCCTACTTCGAGGTCATCATTTTCCAGATCGTCGTCGCTCATGTTCTACCTCATGACTTGCGAAAAGCAGGTTAGTTATAGACCAGTGCAGCCGTAGACCGGCAGCCACCAGTGAAAATTCAACTGGCCGTGGGTTGGCCACTGCCCTTGGGACGGCACTCCTGATGGGACGCCCCGCCCGGCAGGCCCTGCTCCTGGCAGGACCTGACAAAACCTTGCAGCCCTTGCTGGCCACACGCTATTGGCAAGCCTAGCAAAGGCTGACGAAGCGTGCGGACAACTCGTGCAACACCTCTCGGCGCGCATTCTAGCGCGCCCGTGGAAAAAGCAAAGCTCCATAAACGCCCTGCTTGTTGTAAGTTTTTGGCTTACGTCGCGAACGTGACTGATAAACCGTTTGCTCTGCGGGAAATGGCAAAAAACAGGCAAAAAAATGCCCGGCAAGCCGGGCAAGTTTTTCCAGCGTCGCAGTTACAGGTTGTAACCGCGTTCGTTGTGTTGAGCCAGGTCGAGGCCGACCGACTCTTCTTCTTCGTTGACCCGCAGGCCCATCACCACGTCCAGCACCTTGAGGATCACGTAGGTGACGATGGCGGTGTAGACCACGGTGAAAATCACGCCCTTGGCCTGGATCCAGACCTGCGCACCGATATCGGTGACCGCGCCGAAGCCGCCCAGGGCCGGTGCCGCGAACACACCGGTGAGGATGGCGCCGATGATGCCGCCGATGCCATGCACGCCGAAGGCATCCAGGGAGTCGTCATAACCCAGCTTGCGCTTGAGGGTGGTAGCGCAGAAGTAGCAGAGCACGCCAGACACCAGGCCAATCACCAGGGCGCCCATCGGGCCCACGGTGCCGGCAGCCGGGGTGATGGCAACCAGGCCGGCGACCACACCCGAGGCGATGCCCAGGGCGCTCGGTTTGCCGTGGCCGATCCACTCGGCGAACATCCAGCCCAACGCTGCAGCAGCGGTAGCGATCTGGGTCACCAGCATGGCCATGCCGGCAGTACCGTTGGCGGCTGCGGCGGAGCCGGCGTTGAAGCCGAACCAACCGATCCAGAGCATGGCTGCGCCCATCAGCGTGTAGCCCAGGTTGTGCGGGGCCATCGGGGTAGTCGGGTAGCCTTTGCGCTTGCCCAATACCAGGCAGCAGACCAGGCCGGCGATACCGGCGTTGATGTGCACCACGGTGCCGCCAGCGAAGTCGAGCACGCCCCAGTCCCACATCAGCGCGCCATCACCGCTCCAGACCATGTGCGCGATCGGTGCGTAGACCAGGGTGAACCAGATGCCCATGAACACCAGCATCGCCGAGAACTTCATGCGTTCGGCGAAGGCACCCACGATCAGCGCCGGGGTGATGATGGCGAAGGTCATCTGGAAGGTAATGAAGACCGCTTCAGGGAACAGTGCGGCAGCCGACGTCAGGCCGTCCGGCGTTACGCCGCTGAGGAACGCCTTGGAGAAGCCGCCGACGAAGGAATTGAAGTTGAGCACGCCCTTTTCCATACCAGTGGTATCGAAGGCCATGCTGTAGCCGTAAACGACCCAGAGAATGCTCATCAGGCCGGTGATGGCAAAGCACTGCATCATCACCGAGAGTACGTTCTTCGAACGCACCATACCGCCGTAGAACAGGGCCAGGCCCGGGATGGTCATGAACAGCACCAGCGCCGTGGCAGTCAGCATCCAGGCGGTGTCACCGGAGTTCAGTACTGGGGCGGCAGCCTCCTCTGCCAGGGCGAGGCCCGGCATTACGAGGGACAATAGGGCTCCTAGCCCTGCGATCTTACGCAGAGTCATGTTGTTTTCTCCTGGGGCGTTGGGTTTGGTGAGGCTTTTTTTGGGCGCTTAGATCGCGTCGGTATCGGTTTCGCCGGTACGGATGCGGATTGCCTGCTCCAGATTCACCACGAAGATCTTGCCGTCACCGATCTTGCCGGTGTTGGCAGCCTTGGTGATGGCTTCGATCACTCGATCGAGGTCCTTGTCGTCGATGGCGACGTCGATCTTCACCTTGGGCAGGAAGTCGACCACGTATTCCGCACCGCGATACAACTCGGTGTGACCCTTCTGCCGACCGAAGCCTTTGACTTCGGTGACGGTGATGCCCTGCACGCCGATTTCCGACAGTGACTCTCGCACGTCGTCCAGCTTGAACGGCTTGATGATGGCTGTGACTAGCTTCATGAAACTCTCTCCCGATTTGGTGGACTTGCCCCAGGAAAACAAACCCGTCTCAAGTCTAAGCGCAGCGGTTGGCTTTGTAACGCGTCGTCGGCATCCGGCTTCGCGTGCGCACTGCCTGGTCACAAGGAACTGCATCAGTGCATGGCTCGTACAGGTCTTTGCAGAAACCTTGCCAGTTCCGTTAAAGCGCCGAAAAACAGGCAGTTGCGTGGAAGAGTCAGGCTTGGCCAGTCGCCAGCATTGAAAAGATGCACCGTCTTGGTGCGCAGCATTGCACGGGACTGCTCGAAAAATGTGCAACGGAACGCAAAACGGACCCCGTGTTACACTGCCGGCCATTTCCCGTCAGCAGTGGACAGCCGATCATGCTCGCGCCCAAAGCCCTTCTCGATGCCCTGAGCGACCAGGCCTCGCGCCTGTTCAGTGGCGATACCGCCCAGCCCCGCGCCGAACTGGAAAGCCAGTTCAAGGTGCTGATGCAAGGTGCCTTCAGTAAGCTGGACCTGGTCAGCCGTGAAGAATTCGACAGCCAGATGGTCGTTTTGGCCCGCACCCGTGCGCGCCTGGAGGCCCTGGAGAAACAGGTCGCCGAGTTGGAAGCCCGCATGGCACCCGCGGCACAGGATTAAGCTCCGCGCCCGCCCTGCCCTTACGCGGGAGCCCGCAGCCGGCCGGGTGCCTGGCTGCTTGGCTTGGGCGGCAGCTCACTGGCATACAGGTCCCCTCGAAACAGCGTTGCACCGCACACCGTGAACAGCGTCCTGAACAGGTTGTGCGAGTTGCGAATCCGGGCCTGAATGCCCTCGATGGCCGAATCCCCCGGCTGCAGCGCGACCGCACGGTTGGCCCACTCGATGGCCGCGAAGCGGCTCGGCTTGCGCGTACCATGCCCGTGCATCCAGGCCAGGCCTAGCTCCGCGCTGGCACGCCCGGCTATCGCGCAATCAGGGTAGTGCACCAGGTCCAGCAGGTAGGCGACCGCCTCTGCGCGCTCCCGGGGGTCGCCGAACTGGCGCTGCAGAATGGCCAACTGCAAGCGGGCCTGGGCATCGAGCGCCTCGTTGCCTAGGCAATCGAGCAGCAAGCGCCTTACCGCCAGCATCGCGCTACGCTCGCTCAAGTTCTGGTCATTACGCATGCGTTGGCAGGCCAGGTCGTACTTGGCCATCTGGCTGCCTGCCTGCGCGGCACACAGCAGCCAATGCGCTGCTGCCCCAGAGTCTATGTAGTGTTCCGGCGTTCCCTCGAGCCGACCGCAATGCAGCGCGTAAAGCGCGGCTGCGGCATCGGGCAACTTGCACTCGGCACACTGCCTGTACAGAAAATAAGCGGCCTCGTAATACTTAGCGGCCCAAAGCAGGCGCGCTACCTCGAGTACATCAAAGCCCAGCCCCTCGCGGCCGCACTGTCGTTTAACCGCAGCGTTCAGCCAGGTGCGGGCCTGCTCGGCGCATTGCCTGAAACCCCACAACCCGAACTGGTGCCCCACGGACCGCAAAGCACAGGCCGCCGCTTGCCTGCGGTTTTCGCTTAACCGCTCGATGGCGATACGCAAGCTGTGCGCATCGTCTTGAACGCCATGGGTCACTACCAGGCAGACAAAGCTGTAGAACGGCTCACCAATGGCCGGTACGAAGCCGTGGTCGGGGTATAGCGCCACAGAAGCGACGAAGTCGTGCATCGCACCGGGGTAATCCTTTAGCGAAAAGCGGCGAAAAGCCCCTCGCCGGGCCATGAGCGTGGCGCGTTCCTTTGGCCTGAGCTCGCGTTGCATCCACCGCTCGAAGACTCGCTGCCAAGCCGCGACTTGCTGCACCTGATCGGCAGGAGGCAGCCGGAACTGATCCTCAAGTGCCAGCCAGCGGATTGCATTACGCAGGGTTTCAGGCCAGCCCCGGCACAAAGGGCCGCTGGCCACGGCATCAATGGCCTCATAACTACCGCCCCAACGGGGTGTGAGGTAGCTGGCATAGGCCTCGACCACCTCGAAGCAGCCAGGGAACCAGTTCAAGGCATGGCGCAGCCAGTAGTCCCGCGCAGACTCCTGCTCAGCGGGCAGGCGGGCACTCAGGCACGACGGCAGCACTTGCGGCAGCTCAACCAGCGGTGCCAGCCCATATTTGACCAGTAGCGGTGCCGCAGCCTCCTGCACTTCGACATCGGCATGGGCGCTGGGCCGAAAGCGCGCCGGCCGGCCATGAAACAGCTCCACCAGCCAGCCCGGTTCACGAAAGTGCGCACTGATCTGCAACATACCGATCGCCGCCGCTACAGGCTGCGCGCAACGCTCAATGGCCCGCAGGAAGTGCCCAGCGGCCATTTCGCAGGCCTGCTCGGCGGCCAGCCAGCGCGCTGCGGACACCTCATTGGCGGCAACCGTACCGCGAATACGGCAAGCGCGATTGAAGCAGTGAAAGCCCATGGCTACCTGGGGGTGATAAGCCTTGGGGCAAGCGTGGATCCAGGCTTTGAGGCGTTGTGTGAGGGCCTTGCTGCCTTCTACATCCCAGTCGACCAGCATGTGCCCCTGAACAGCCTCAAGGTAGGCCGGGCACTCCCCTGGGCGCGCTTGCCGCCACTGCGCCTGAAGGTTATCGAAGAAATGGTTGAGTTCAGCGAACTCCTTGGCCTTTACCCGCTCCAGGATCTGCTGGCGGGTGCGAATGAGCGTTTGCACGGGCAGTACCTCAAGTCCATTTGGAGGAGATGCATTGCCATCCCTTGGCAAGGCAGTAACGGTTGAACACTAAGCCATAGCTTTGCCGGGCGCAAAGTTATTGGATCCATTTCTGTCAGGTTGCGTGAAAAAGCAGGGAAACCTGGACCTAAAAACAACAACGCTGGCTTATTGCGCCCGCCGCGCATCACAACAAGCTGGATACCGGCAGCCCATTGGGGCCATACAGCCGGTCTGCGGTAATGCGGTCAAGGAAATCTAGGATCTGCTGATTGCCTTTGAGGCGAAGGCCCAAGGCTTCACCGTTCACCCTGTTTAGCGCCCGGGCGCGTAACGCCGACTGACGCAAACGCCGCCAGGCACTCAGGCAATCTGCGTCCCGGGCAGCCCGCAACGCCCCTTCCCGTCCAGGGCCATAGCCAAGCTTCAACTGCGCCGTCGCACGCATGGCCTCCAACTGCTCCAATCGCAGCAGAGCCGCCTGCTTGCCAGCGACCAGTTCGCGCAAGCGCTCGGCATCCACCCGCCCCTGTGCCAGGGCAAGACGTTCCTGCTCCAGTAACTGCAGCAGTTGCTCGACAACCCGTTGCTGCACATCCAAGTGCCTGCCCAAACTCATAGGCCACCCACTTTCAGAGCTGCTGCGCCGAAGGGCCGTTCATGTCGGCTCACTGTCGAGCATTTCCCTGAAGTCGGCCACCAGGCTGTCATAGATGGCCTGCGAGTCGACCTGCAGGCTGCCATCGGCGATGGACTGACGCAGGGCGGCGACCTTTTCCAGGTCAACATCCGCCGCAGGGTCGGTTGGGTTGAGGTCGCTGACCTGCGAGAGCTCTACAGCGTCTTCGGGCAGCGTATCCATTTCCTGCGAGGCAACGCGGGCTGTAGCGGCGCCCGCCAGGTTGGCATCGGTCGAGGGAAGGAGGTTGGTGAGCGGGGAACTTATGATTTTCACGATAGAGGCTTCGTTGGCTGTGGTTTGAACACTATCGGCATCCGTACGCGCCACCTTTGGCCGGCGATAGGTTTTTGACAAAAAATCAGTAGCGCAGCAGCAGTTCGTTCTTGCCAACGACCTGAGCATCGAGCATTCGGCCGTCGCCGCCCAGTACACGCACCCTGTTACCCAGGCCACCATTGTCCAAGGCCTTGCCATTGCGGCTGAGGGTGAACCCCGCCCCCTGCGCGCGCAACACCACGGGGCGGTTGCGCTCAACCAGCCAGCGCTCGCGAACCCCCTTGAGCGCAAGCACGGCGCCGCGCTCCACGCCACGAGCAGCTTGCCGGCCGACCACCTGCTCGGCGCGCAATGCACTGCCTTGGGGCAGATCTTGCAGCGGCCCGCGCCGGCTGATCAGCATATTGGCCTGGATGACCTCGCCTGCCTTGATCCTGCGTGCGCTCACGACATAGCTGCCTACGGCGCTGACCGTCACCTGCAGGTAGCCGAGCACGCCATCCTGACCTGCGCAACGCACGCCCATCGCTACACGCCCGACGGGCAGGCGGCGCGGGTGCACCAGGTAGGGTCGGGGTACGGCACAGGCACTGATTCGCGAGACCGGCTGGCCGATGTCCAGCAGCGTCAGGCGGCTACCCGCCGGCAGTCGCGGTTCGATCAGTTGCCTAACCCGAGCCTGCAGCGCATCGTCCTGAGCGAACGCGGCACTGGCCTGGGCCAGGCACAACAGCATCCCCAGCGACCGGCAGATACGCGCCAGGCCAGCACCTACGGTAAGTGGTCCGGTCATCGAGCCGATGCCTCTTGTAGAGTTTCAGGCGCAGCATTCTAGGCAGCTCTGCAACAACGCAAAGGTCGAATTGCTCGCCAAATAGCGGTCTGTTCCGGCCTTTGCCCCATGCTCATCCCCTCTACTCTGCACGCCGTTCAACAGATGGCACGGGCCGCAGGCATGATCGACAAACTCGACAACGAGCTGCGCTTTGCGCAAGACGCGATGAGCTTGCGCGCTGAGCGCCAGCAAGTGCTGGCCAACAATATCGCGAACGCCGACACGCCCAACTACCGCGCCCGGGACTTCGATTTCGCCACCGAACTGGCCAGCTCCCTGAACCAGGGCCGCTCGCGCAGCAGCATGTCCCTGGCCACCACCTCTGACCGTCATCTGCATGCCTCCAGCGGCAGCAGTTCGGTGCATGAACTGCTGTACCGCGTGCCAGACCAGCCAAGCCTTGACGGCAACACCGTGGATATGGACCGGGAGCGCGCACAGTTCGCCGACAACAGCGTCCGCTACCAAGCCAGCCTGACCTTCCTGAACAACCGCCTGCAGTCGCTCAAGAACGCGATGCAATCCGAATAACCCGGGGTAAACCGCATGTCCATGTTCAGTATTTTCGACATCGCCGGCTCGGCGCTCAGCGCACAGTCCGAGCGCATGAACGTGACCGCCAGCAACCTGGCCAACGCCGACACCACCAGCGGCCCGGACAACGAAGCCTATCGCGCCCGCCAGGTGGTATTCGAGACCCAGTACCAGGACGGCAGCGAAGTGGGCGGCGTGCGGGTGAGCCAGGTGATCGAGGACGGCTCGCCCATGCGCCAGGAGTACCGCCCCGGCGACCCGCTGGCCGACGAATCGGGCTACGTGACCATGCCCAACGTCGAGCCCGTAGGCGAGATGGTCAACATGATCTCCGCTTCGCGCTCCTACCAGGCCAACGTCGAAGTCATGGCCGCCAGCAAAGAATTGATGCTCAAGACCCTGACCCTTGGCGAGGCCTGACCATGACCAGCACCATCGCAAGTTCGGTCCTCTCGACCATGAACAGCACCAGCAGCACCAGCAGCACCAGCGACAGCACAGCCTCCAGCGCTGACGAGCTGCAAGACCAGTTCCTCACCCTGCTGACCACCCAGCTGCAGAACCAGGACCCCACCGACCCGCTGGACAACAGCGAGATGGTCACGCAGCTGGCGCAGATCAGCACCATCAGCAGCATCGAAGAAGTGACCAGCACCTTGGAGGGTATTTCCAGCCAGATCAGCGCATCGGAGACCCTGCAGGCCTCTGCTCTGGTCGGTAACGGCGTGCTGATCGAAGGCGACAGCATCCAGGTGGCCAGCGGCGTCGCCACCGCCTTCGGCGTCAGCCTGGGCAGCGATGCGGACAGCGTCACCATCAACATCTCGGACAGCAGCGGCAACGTGGTCGCCACGCTGGACGCAGGCGACATGAGCGCCGGTACTCAGGCCCTGTACTGGGACGGTGTGCAGGACGACGGCACGACTGCCGCCGATGGCAGTTACACCTTCACCGTGAGTGCGACCAGCGATGACGCCAGCGTGACCGCAACCGCACTGAAATACGCCCTGGTGACCGGTGTGACCACCGACAGCAGCGACGAGGTTGCGCTCGATCTGGGCGGCGTCAACGACAACGTCGGCCTCGGCGACATCAAGCTGGTGCTTTGAACCCTAATCACGGAGAACAACCATGGGCTTTTCCCAAGCGCTCAGCGGCCTGACCGCCGCATCCACCGACCTGGAGGTCGTCAGCAACAACATCTCCAACTCGCAGACCGTGGGGTTCAAGAGCTCTACGGTGCAGTTCGCCGACGTCTACTCAGGGGCCGATGTGGGCCTGGGTACAACGGTGTCCGGTGTCGTGCAGAATTTCGAGTCAGGCAGCCTGACCACCACGGACAACAGCCTGGACCTGGCCATCAATGGCGACGGTTTCTTCACCTTCACCGATGGCACGCAGACCGTCTACTCGCGTAACGGCCAGCTGACGCTGACAGCCGACGGCTACCTGGTGAACTCGGCCGGCGACCAGTTGCTTGGTGCCAATGGCGTGATCCAGATCCCCACCAGCGGTATGCAGGCCAGCGCCAGTACGGAACTGGATGCAGAGCTGAACCTTGATGCCAGCGAAGACATCATTACCGATACCTTCGATGCCACCGATGCATCGACCTATTCCTATTCGACCACGGCCACGGTCTACGACTCGCTCGGCAACAGCCACACCTCGACGCTGTACTTCAGCAAAACCGCCGAAAACACCTGGGACATCCACAGTGCCATCGATGGCAACCTGCTGAGCGAGAGCCAGACAGTTACCTTCAGCTCTAGCGGCCTGATCACCAGCGGCGAAACAGGCACCTATACCTACGACCCGGCCAACGGTGCGGCGACGATGTCCATCGCGTTGGACCTGACCGGTACCACGCAGTTCGGCAACGACTCCGAAGTATCGAGCATCTCCCAGGACGGCTATACCTCGGGCAGCCTGATCAGTTTCACCATCGATGACACCGGCACTGTGATCGCTACCTACTCCAACGATCAAACCCAGGAAATCGACCAGATCCAGTTGGCCAGCTTCTCCAACGAAAATGGTCTGCAGGCCAATGGCGACAACACCTGGATTGCCACCACCGCCTCGGGCCAAGCGCTGCTGGGCCTTGCCAGCAGCGGGTCGCTAGGCTCGATCCTCAGTGGCACCACCGAGGACTCCAACGTCGACCTTACCGCCGAGCTGGTAAACCTGATCATCGCCCAGCGTACCTTCCAGGCCAACGCCAAGTCGGTGACCGCCCAGAGCGAAGTGCTGCAGCAAGCCGTGAACATCGGTTCCTGACACCATGGACCGGATGCTCTTCACCGCCATGAGCGGGGCGAACCAGGCACTCGAGCAACAGGCGGTAGTCGCCAACAACCTGGCCAACATCGTCACGCCCGGTTTTCGTGCGCAACTGGTGCAGATGCAGTCTTCACCGGTGGCAGGCGAAGGCCTGCCGACGCGGGTTTCAGTCAGCGCCACTGGCGTGGGCGTGGACTGGTCCGAAGGCCCCATCACCCACACCGACCGCAACCTCGACGTGGCGCTGGGCGAAAACACGCTGCTCGCGGTGCAGACCGCCGATGGCCAGGAAGCCTACACCCGCCGTGGTGACCTGCAAGTGGACGGCAGCGGTGCCATGACCGTGGCAGGGCTGCCGGTGATGGGCGATGGCGGCCCCATCAGCGTGCCATTGGGCAGCGAAGTCAGCTTGGGTAGCGACGGCACCATCAGTGTTCGCGAACAGGGCATGGAGCCGCGTGGGCTGAGCCCGGTCGGCAAACTCAAGCTGGTGTCAGCCCTGCCAGGCACCCTGGAAGCGGGCAATGACGGGCTGCTGCGCCAGCCGGCCGACGCCAATGGCATCCATCAGCAGCTGGCGGCCGATGAAAGCCTGCGCGTCACCCCGGGCGCACTGGAGGGCAGCAACGTCAGCCCGACCGGCGCCATGGTGGCCATGATCGACAACGCCCGCCGCTATGAAATGCAGATGAAGGCCATCAGCGCCGCCGACGACAACGCCAAGAGCGCCAATCAGTTGCTCGCCTTGCAGGGCTGAGCCGGGCGCCGAATGAACAGGTAACCGACCGATGATCAGATCACTGTGGACGGCCAAGACCGGGCTTGAGGCCCAGCAAGGGCAGCTCGACGTCATTGCCAACAACCTGGCCAACGTCAGCACCAACGGCTTCAAACGCTCACGCGCCGTGTTCGAGGACCTCGTCTACCAGAACGTGCGCCAGCCGGGGGCTCAGAGCAGCACCGACACCCGGCTGCCTTCAGGTTTGCAGGTCGGCACCGGCGTGCGCCAGGTGGCCACCGAACGCCTGCACACCCAGGGCAACCTGGAAGAGACCAGCAGCTCCAAGGACCTGGCCATCAATGGCCTGGGTTTCTTCGAGGTCGACATGCCCGACGGCTCGACCGCCTACACTCGCGACGGCAGCTTTCAGCTCGACGCCAACGGCGAGATGGTCAGCTCCAATGGCTATAAATTGACGGCAGGGATCACCATTCCGGCCAATGCCACGTCGATTTCCATCAGCACCGACGGCATCGTCTCGGTGACCCAGCCCGACAGCACCGCCTCCACCCAAGTGGGCCAACTGAACCTGGCACTGTTCGTCAACAATGCGGGCCTGCAGAGCATCGGCCAGAACCTGTACCAGGAAACCGATGCTTCCGGCAGCCCCACCGAGACGACACCCGGCCTGAACGGTGGCGGCACTGTCAGCCAGGGCTATGTCGAGACCTCCAACGTCAATGTGGTGGAGGAAATGGTGGGCATGATCCAGACCCAGCGCGCCTATGAAATCAACAGCAAGGCCGTCGAAACCTCCGACGAAATGCTGCAGCGCCTGACCCAGCTCTGATGGCCATGTCCCAACCCCGCAACGCATCGCTCAAGCTCCTGCCCTTCGTTTGCCTGGCCGTGCTGCTCGGCGCTGTGCTATCGGCTGCCGGTTGTGCGCAACTGGTACCAAAGCCAGTGGTGCCCGACGAGTCCATGCAGGTGCCCGACTTGCCCGAACGCCTGGCCAATGGCTCGATCTACCAAGGGCAGCGCGGTTCGCAACCGCTGTTCGAGGACCGCCGCCCGCGGATGGTCGGCGATACGCTGACCGTAGAACTCAACGAGCAGGTCAGCGCCAGCAAGACCTCATCGTCCAATGCCGACCGCAGCGGCAGCCTGGGCCTGGCGTTTTCCACCAGCTCCGACCGTGACTCCAAGGTTGGCAACTACGGCGTGAATGCCTCGACCGACCATGAGTTCGCCGGCAGTGGTGGCTCCAAGGCCAACAACTCGTTCACCGGCACCATTTCGGTCACGGTCATGCAGGTGCTGGCCAACGGTAACTTGAGGGTGCGTGGCGACAAGCAGATCGCCATCAATCAGGGCACCGAGTTCATCCGTTTCTCCGGCGTGGTCAACCCACGCTCGATCACCGGGGAGAACACCGTGCTTTCAAGCCAGGTGTCCCTGGCACGCATCGAGTACGTCGGCGAAGGCTACATCAATGAGGCGCAACGCATGGGCTGGTTGCAACGCGTCATCCTCAACCTGTCACCTTTCTAACGAGCGCATCATGGCCGACTCCCCGTTCACTTCCGGGCTGCGATGCCGACTGCACTGCGCGGCCCGCGCCCTGCGCCCGCTGTTTGGCGCCTTCGCGCTGGTACTGGGCGGCACGGCGCACGCGGAGCAGATCCGCGACATCGCCGATTTCGCCGGCATCCGCAGCAACAACCTTGTGGGCTATGGCCTGGTGGTCGGGCTGGACGGTACAGGCGACCAGACCACCCAAAGCCCCTTTACCGAGCAGGGTCTGACCAACATGCTTTCCCAGCTCGGCGTTACCTTGCCGGCCGGCGCCAACATGCAGATGCGTAACATCGCGGCGGTGATCGTCACCGCCAACCTGCCGCCCCTGACCCGCCCCGGCCAGCAGATCGATGTGGTCGTTTCTTCCATCGGCAACGCCCGCAGCCTCAGGGGTGGAACGCTGTTGATGACCCCGCTCAAAGGTGCCGACGGCGATGTGTATGCCATGGCCCAAGGCAACCTGCTGGTGGGTGGTGCTGGTGCGGCAGCCAATGGCAGCAGCGTGCAGATCAACCAGCTGGCCGGTGGCCGCATCAGCCGCGGGGCAGTGGTGGAGCACAGCGTGCCGCTCGACCTCGGCGCCCAGCACGGCATCCTCGAACTGCAACTACGCGAGCCCGACCCGGCCACCGCGCAGCGGGTAGTGTTCGCCATAAACAGCGTGATGCGCAGCACCGTCGCCTCGGCGGTGGACGGCGGCCTGGTGCAGGTACAAGGGCCGCTCTCGGCCAACGAGCGGGTCAATTTCATGGCCCGGATCGACAGCATCGATGTAATGCCAATGCAGGCACGGCCCAAAGTCATACTCGATTCGCGCACCGGCTCGGTGGTGCTCAATGGCTCGGTGAAGCTGTTCCGTGCCGCCGTGGCCCACGGCGATCTATCGGTCACCATCGACACCACCAACAGCGTCAGCCAGCCAGGCGCCTTGAGCGGCGGACAAACTGCGGCCACCGCCAACAGCGACATATCAATCGAAACCCAGGCCCGCGCCCTGCACGTACTGGAAGGCAGCGCCGACTTGATGGATGTGGTCAAAGGCCTCAACGCCCTGGGTGCCACGCCACAGGACCTGATGGTCATTCTCCAGGCGCTCAAGGCCGCCGGTTCCCTGCGTGCAGAACTGGAGATCATCTGATGAGCATGGCTGATGGCGCGGCGGGGTTCGCGCTCGACGTTCAGGGCCTGCAACGTTTGCGCAGCCAGGCCGGGCGCAGTGGTGAGGCAGGCCTGAAGGAAGCGGCCCGGCAGTTCGAAGCGCTGTTCCTGCAGACGATGCTCAAGAGCATGCGTGCGGCGATACCCAAGTCGGAGCTGTCCAACAACTCGCAAACCCAACTCTATACCGAGATGCTCGACCAGCAATGGGCTCAGAGCCTGGCCGGGCACGGCATGGGCCTGGCCGAGCAACTGACGCGTAGCCTTTCGACAAGCGGGCTGGTGGCCGAGCCCCCGACTGCTGCACAGGAATCGCCCTTCGTCAGCCTGGCCCGACAAACGCCGGCTTTCAATGCCTGGAAGCGCTATGAAGTGCGCGACGAAGCAGCTGGCCGTGCCGAGCATGTCGAGGACTTCGTGGCCCGGCTGGCCGAACCGGCGCGCATGGCCGCACGCAGCAGCGGCGTGCCGGCACAGCTGATTCTTGCCCAGGCCGCTCTGGAGACCGATTGGGGGCGACGGCGCATCACCTCCGCCGACGGCGCGGACAGCCACAACCTGTTCGGTATCAAGGCCGGCGGGCGCTGGCAAGGTGAAACCACGCAGATACAGACCACCGAATACGTCGCCGGCGAGGCACACAAACAGGTGGAGAGCTTCCGCGTCTATCCCCACGCTCAGGCCGCTTTCGACGATTACGCGCGCTTGATCCGCAGCCGCCCCGGTTATGCAGCGGCGCGCAACGCCACAAGCAGCTCAGAGGCAGCGCTAGCGCTGCAGCAAGGCGGGTACGCCACTGACCCACACTATGCCGACAAGCTGATCGCGGTCATGGCGACCATCGGGCCGCTGCCATCTGCCGGGCAGGTAGCACTGGCCAACGACCAATAAGGCCCGCACGCATTTGCCAACGCTTTTGTGCAACCAGCAATGGATAAAGGCTCAAGATGCCCTGACCCGAGGCCGATGTTGCGCAGCATGTAGCCCAGGAGCTTTTCGATGAGCATCATCTCCATTGGCGTCAGCGGCCTCTCGGCGGCCCAGATCGCCCTTGCCACCAGCAGCAACAACACGACCAACGCCTATACCGACGGCTATACCCGCCAGGTCGCCAGTTTCACCGAGTCTGCCTCCGGCAGCGGCGTGCAGGTATCGAGCGTCGACCGCCAGTACAACCAGTTTGTCACCACCCAGCTCAACAGCTCCACCAGTGCAGAAAGCGCGCTGTCCACCTACCAGACCGAGGTCGATCAGATCGACAGCCTGCTGGCCGACAGCGATGCAAGTCTGGATAGCCTGCTGCAAAGTTTCTTCTCGGCCATCCAGACCTTGACCTCAGATGCCAGTGACACGGCCGCACGGGAAGAAGTGGTGGGTGCGGCAGAAACACTGGCCAGCCAGTTCAACCAGCTGGGTAGCTACCTTTCAGCGATGTCGGACGACGTGAACGAGCAGATCGACGATCAGGTCACTCAGATCAACGACCTGAGCGCGCAGATCGCGACCCTCAACGAACAGATCAGCCTGTCCGGGTCGCTCGGCAGCACCTCGAACGACCTGCTCGACCAGCGCGACCTGCTGGTCAGCCAGCTCAGCGAACTGGTGGCGGTAGACGTCACCGTGCAGGACAACGGCAGCTACACGGTATCGCTCAGCAATGGCCTGGCGCTGGTCTCTGCGGGCGACAGCTTCGAACTGACCACCGGTGCCTCCGCCAGCGACCCGAGCGAAGCGTCCATCAGCTATGTCGATGCCGCCGGCAACAGCGTGACGCTGGACGACAGCGTGCTCGACAGTGGCTCGCTCGGCGGCCTGCTGTCATTTCGCGATACCACCCTGGCCGACACCCAGAACCAGTTGGGCCTGATGGCCGTGTCGCTGACCCAGGCCTTCAATACCCTGCAGGCGCAGGGCGTTGACCTCAACGGCGATACCGGCACGGCATTCTTCTCGGTGGCCGACCCGCTGGTATACGGCGACACCGGCAATACCGGCGACGCCACCCTCAGCGCCAGCTTCGGCGATGATGTCAGCGCCCTCACGGCCAGTGATTACACGGTGACCTGGTCCGACAGCGACGGCTTCACCGTCACCCGCAATGACACCGGCGCCAGCGTCGAGGCAAGCTACGACAGCAGCAGCGCGACCCTGAGTTTCGCCGGCATGGACCTTACCGTCAGCGGCACCGCCGAGGACGGCGACAGCTTCCTGGTGCAACCTACCCGCAACGCAGCCAGCAGCTTCACCACGCTGGTTAGTGAGGGCGAGCAGATTGCCGCCGGTACCTCCAGCGGCAGCAGTGACAACACCAATGCACTGGCGATGCTCGACCTGCAAACCAGCGATATCGTCGGCGGCAGTGCAACGCTCAGCGAAACCTACGCATCGCTGGTGAGCGACGTGGGCAGCACCGCAACGCGCGTCGCCGCGCAGCTGGAAACCCAATCGGCGCTGACCGAACAGCTGACCACCCTGCAGCAGTCTGAGTCGGGCGTGAACCTTGATGAGGAAGCGGCCAACCTCATCGTCTACCAGCAGTACTACCAGGCCTGCGCGAAGATCGTCGAAGTGGGCACCACAGTCCTCGACACCATCCTCGACATCAGCTGATTGCCCCCAAAGGAGAGCCCGGCATGCGCCTGAGCAGTGCGACCATCTACAACCAGAACCTCAACTCCATGCTCGCCCAGCAGAGCCAGTACCAGGAGGCGGCCCTGGAGGTATCCAGCGGTACCCGCGTGGTAAACCCCTCGGATGACTCCCTGGCAGCGGCACAAGCGGTCACCGTGCGCCAGTCGATTGCGGCAAACGAGCAGTACGCCGATTCGCGGGCGGCCATCACCACGGCGCTGTCCCAGGAAGAAAGCACCCTGGACAGCATCAATGACGCCATCACCAGCGCCATGAGCCTGGTGGTTGAGGCCGGCAACGGGACCCTCAGCGACGCTGACCGAGAATCGCTGGCCACCTCCCTGCAAGGGGTCTACGACACACTTGTCACCTTGGCCAACAGCACCGACAGTAATGGCAACTACCTGTTTTCCGGCTACCAGAGCCAAAGCCCGGCGTTTGCCGAGAACGCCGATGGCGAGCTGGTTTACCAGGGTGATGACAATGTGGTCTCGCAGCAGGTCAGTGCTACCCAGAGCATGGCCAGCGGCGACAATGGCGCGGCGATCTTCCTTTCGGTTAGCAGCTCCGCCGGTTTCATTGCCGAAGCAGGCGACAACACCGGCACATTGACCTTCGACGGCCCGGATGTCGCCGACACCAGCGCGGCCAACTATGGCGATGCATTCACCCTGACCTTCAGCGTCGCCGACGATGGCAGCACCCAGTACAGCATCGACGGCCAGGACCCGATCAGCTACACCGACGGTGAAACCCTGGAGGTCAATGGCCTGAGCCTGACACTCAGTGGCACACCCGCCGAAGGTGACAGCTTGACGGTCAGTGCTGCTGCCGATGCCGACCCCGACGTGTTCGCCACGCTGCAGAACCTGATCAGCGCCTTGCAGACGCCGGTGGAGGACGAGGCGGACCAGGCGGCCCTGAGCAACACCCTGTCCACCGCCAGCCGAGAGCTGAGCAATGCCCAGGACAATGTGCTCACCGTCCTCACCTCGGTCGGCACGCGCCTGGGCCAGGTGGAAGTGCTCGATACCATTGGCGACGACCTGGCCCTCAGTTACACCGAGCGGCTCTCCGGGCTGGTGGACGCCGACTACACCGAGTCCATCTCCCGCTACGTGACGCTGCAGGTATCGATGCAAGCGGCTCAGCAGACATTCGCCAGCGTGCAGCAGCTGTCACTCTTCGAGTACATCTGAGCGCTTGCGTAAAACCACAGTGGCGGCCTGCTTCGCACGAAAAACCCGGCGTATCAGGCATGCCCGAGCTGGCCGATCAAGGCCTGCATGAACTGCAGGGCCTGCTGCAACAAGCCCGCAAGGAACTGCCCCAGGTCGCCGACCAGTACCGTCAGCAGCAGCATGCCGACGAACAAGGTTGCCGGAAAGCCGACTGAAAACACTGTGAGCTGCGGGGCGACGCGGTTGAGGATACCCATCGCCAGGTTGATGATCAGCAAGGCCCCGACCATGGGCAACGCCAGCAGCAGGCCAGTCAGGAAGATGCTGCCGCCATGGCGTGCCAGCATGTTCCAGCCCTGGGGGTTGAAACCGAAGTGGCCGATCGGCAATTGGCTGAACGTATTGGCCAGCAGTTCCAGCACCATCAGGTGGCCGCCCAGGGCGAGGAACATCAGGATGGTCACCAGGCTGAGAAAGCGCGACAGCACCTGGCTGTTGGTGCCAGTGTCGGCGGAAAAGAACGACGCGAAGGCCAACCCCATCTGCATGCCACAAATGTCGCCCGCCATTTCCACCGCCGCCAAGGCGATGCGCATGACCATGCCCAGCGACATGCCGATCAGCAGCTGCTCGACGATCACCCCCAGCCCTGCCCAGGAAAACAGGGCGATATCGGGCATCGGCGGCAGGTTGGGTGCCAGCAGGAAGGCCAGCAGCAACGCCAACCCGACCTTCACCTGGCTGGGGACATTCTTGTGGCCCAGGATAGGGTCACTCATGAAAAACGCCAGCAGCCTGCAGAACGGCCAGAAAAACGCGCTCACCCAAAGCTGCAACTGATCCCAGCCGACCTCGATCAACTGCGCTCAACCCACCAGCGTCGGCAGGCTGGTGAACAGCGCCCGCGTGTAATCGACCAGCAGCTCCATCAGCATGGGCCCTGCGAGAATCAGCACCAGGCATACCCCAGCGATCTTGGGAATGAAAGACAGGGTGGACTCGTTGATCTGTGTCGCTGCCTGGAACAGGCTCACCAACAGGCCGATGCACAAGGTAACCAATAACAGCGGCGCCGCTATCGTCATGCTCAGGCGCATGCCCTTGTAGGCAAGGTCCATCACCATTTCCGGGGTCATCAAGGCACTCCTCGCAGGCTCATACCGGGTAGAAACTCTGGGCCAGGGAACCCAGCAGCAATTGCCAGCCATCCACCAGCACGAACAACATCAACTTGAAGGGCAAGGAAATGGTCGACGGTGGCACCATCATCATCCCCAGCGCCATCAGCACACTGGCCACCAGCAGGTCGATGATCAGAAACGGGATGAAGATGGTGAAGCCTGCCTGGAAGGCGGTCTTCAGTTCGCTGGTGACGAACGCTGGTAGCAGCACCCGCATGGGCACATCTTCCGGGCCCTTGAGATCATCGATGCGCGCCAGGCGGACATAGAGCGCAAGGTCAGCCTGGCGGGTCTGCGCCAACATGAAGGTACGGAAAGGCTGGCTGGCCTCATCGAGAAACTGCTCAACCCCCATCTGGTCCTGGGAAAAAGGCACCCAGGCTTTCTGATAAGCCTGCTCCAGCGTGGGCGACATGACGAAAAAGGTCAGGAACAGTGCCAGGCCCAGCAACACCTGATTGGGCGGAGCACTGGTGGTGCCGATGGCGGTGCGCAGCAAGCCAAGCACAATGATGATACGGGTGAAGCCGGTCATCATCAGCAGCACCGCCGGCAAAAAGGCCATGGCACTGAGCAGCATCAAGGTTTGCAGGCTCAGCGACCATTTCTCGCCACCGGCCTGCCCGGTGAATCCGGACAACCCCTGCATTGCCGGTGCCGCCTCGGCGACCGGCAGCAGCACCAGCAACAGTAGCGGCAACAAGACCAGGCGCGCCGTCCTCATGGTCGGTTCTGCGGGTCGCGCAACCCACCCTGCTTCAAGGCGTCCATCAGACGCAGGGCAAAACCACGTGCAGCGGGCTCCACCGCCGCTTCGGTGCCAGCCACCGGCGCCTCCAGCTCTGACAGGCAGGCGACGTGCTGAGCCGTCACACCCAGCACCAACCAGCGCCCACGCACCTGGACCACCACCACTTTCTCGCGCTGCCCCAGGCGGGTGCTGGCAACGATGTGCACGACCTTTTCCGGCGACGACACACGGGTGCCAAGCCGCGATACCAACCAGCCACACAGCAGCACACAGGCCATCACCAGCCCCAACGCGAAGGCTGTTTTGCCAAGCAGGCTCAGCCCGACCAGGTTGTCAGCCGGCACCCCAAGGCTGGCGGGCACTGCAAGCGCGGTCGCGGTGCTCATCGATTGAGCTTCTGCACGCGCTCGGAGGGCGTGATGATTTCGGTGATGCGAATGCCGTAGCGGTCATCCACGACCACCACTTCGCCCTGAGCGACCAGGTAACTGTTGATCAGAATGTCCATGGGCTCACCCGCCAGGCCATCGAGGGCCAACACCGAGCCCTGAGCCAGCTCCAGCAATTGCTTGATGGTGATGCGCGTGCGCCCCAACTCGACGCTCAGCTTCACCGGGATGTCCATGATCATTTCCAGCTCGCGCGGCGATGCCAGCCCAGGGGCTGTGCCCAACGGCTTGAAGATGACGTTGTCCGCCGGGGCTGGCTTCGCCTCATGCTGCTCGGCCAATGCCGTGGCCCAAGGGTCTTGAGCATCATCACCCGCGCCTTGCTCGGCCAGGGCACTGGCCCACTCGTCGTCTTCGTGCGCTTCAGGCTTGTTCGGGTCACTCATGATCGGGTTCCTTGGCTTTGGGCAGGTGGCCCTTGATGAATCGGCTGGAATTGGGCGACTTGCCGATGGAGTGATCGATCAACTCCTTCACCAGCAAGGCGCGGGAGCCGTTGTAACTGCCGAACTCACAGGTCATGACCGGCACGCCGTCGACGCGCACCTTGACGCTTTCGGGCAGGTCGATGGGCAGCACGTCCCCCACTTTCAGTTCCATGACCTGCCCCAGGCGTGCCTGCACCTCGACGAAGTCGGCTATCAGGTCAACCTGCGAATGGGTTATCTCGTCCGCCATGCGCCGGTTCCATTGGCGCTCCTCCTCCGGGTCGGCATCGGTCAGCGGGCCACTGAGCAGTTGGCGCATCGGCTCGATCATCAGGTAGGGGATGACGATGTTGAAATCGCTTGAAAGATTGCCGACCTCCAGGTGGAACGTGGCGTTGACCACGATCTCGTTGGGCGAGCCGGTGATGTTGGCGAACTTGGCCTGCATTTCCGAACGCAGGTAGTCGATCTCCAAGGGGTAAACCGACTTCCAGGCATCGCTGTAGGCATCCACCGTCAGCCCGAGCAAGCGTCGAATGATGCGCAGCTCAGTGTTGGTGAACTCGCGCCCCTCAGACTTGGTCACGAAGCGACCATCGCCACCGAACAGGTTGTCCACCACCATGAACACTACGCTTGGCGGGAATACCACCAGCGCGGTACCGCGCAGCGGCTTCATCGACAGCAAATTGATGTTGGAAGGCATTGGCAAGTGCAGGGAGAACTCGCTGAAGCTCTGGTAGCCAATGCCTTTGAAGGTGATATCCACGTTGCGCCGGATCAGGTTGAACAGGCTCATGCGGAAATAACGGGCGAAACGGCCGTTGATGATGTCCAGGGTGTGCAAGCGTTCCTGGATCACTCGGTGCTGAGTCGCCGGGTCGTAGCGGCGCACCTGCTCCTCGGGGTGCGGGTAGCCGTCCGGGAAATCCAGGCCGTCGTCATCGCCGATACCGGAGGTGTCCAGATCGTCACCACCGCGCAGCAGCATGTCGATCTCTTCTTGAGAGAGCATGTCGTTGGTAGACATGGCTTACTGCACGATGAAGTCGGTGTAGAGCACGCCGAGCAATGCAGCATCTGGCTGCTCGGTACTCAGGGCACGGCGCAGCAGCTCGAGTATGCGTGCCGCCAACGCTTTTTTACCCTCTGGCGTAGACAGCGCTGTGCTGTCCTGCCCACTCAATACGGTCAGCAGCTGGCTGCGGATTTTCGGCATATACAGCTCCAGCAACTTGCGGGTCGCTTCATTGCCCACTTCCAGGTTGAAGCCCACGTAGAGCATGGCCGGCTCATCATTGGCGCTGTGCAGGTTGACGGTCATGGGGGCGACGTTCACCAGCAGCAGTACCGCAGGAGCCGTGCGGGTCGCTTGGGTATGGGCCCGCTCACGCATCACGTAGGTGTACACACCCGCAGAACTGGCAGCGGCGGCAACCAGGGCCAATGGAATGAACCAGAGCCAGATTTTCTTGGTGGTAGTGGGCATGGACAGCTGCCTTGGGAATGGGAAAGCGTTTCGAAAGGGCGCAAGTATGCCCACCAGGCGCCCCGTGCCATGGGCTGATTAGCGAGGGTTTAGGGCGTTAACTTGCGGCTTTGCAGGGGGCTTCACAGGTACAGGTCGACCCCTGCGCCGGAATGGGTTGTCTGAGGCGCCTGTACCGTTGCGCTGGCCTGGGCTACCCGCGGGGCGCGCGCCTCGCCACCGCTGCCTGGCGGCTCCCGCCGCGGCTGTTCACCCGCAGCCTGACGGGACGCACCATCGTTGACCGATGTTTCGCCAAGGCTCAGGCCCTGGGCTGCCAAAGCACCCTGCAACTGCGGCAGCGCTTGCTCAACAGCCGCGCGCACCGACGCGTGGGCAGACTGGAACTGCGCCTGGATGCCACCCTCGCTGACACTGAGGCTGATCGACAGCGGCCCGAGATCGGCTGGATGCAACTGCATGTCAACCTGCTGCTCCCCACGCCGGACCATACCGATCACCTGCTGGCCCAAGTCGTCCTGCCAGGCGTCGGTGCCCAGCGTCGTGGTAATGGATGATGCAGCGCCATCGCTGGCTGGGCTGACGATGCTTCCCACCACGCTGGAATTCGATGCCGGGATGCCTGATAGCGAAGGCTGCTCCCAATTGGCTGGCGCAGAGACGGAGCCGTCACCCTGGACGCGGCCAACACCTTCGCTTGGTGCTTCAGCCGCCGGCGCGAGCTCGGCCGGGTTGTCTACACCCTCACTTGCCTGCGCCTCTAAGGGCTGCGTAGCGCTCTGCAGCCATTGCAGTTCGGTGGCCTGCCCCGGGTCATCCGCAACACCGAAGCCAGATGCCGCTTCTGCGCTTGCGGCAGGCGCCTGCACCCACGCCACCGCAGGCGTGAGGGCGAGCATGCCAGAGGCCATTTGGCCGGCGCTGTCGATCAGGTCCAGGCGCTGACGGATCGCGTCCAGCGAATCCGCCGATTGTGGCGTGTCATCATCGGCGACATCGCCCTGCTCCTTGCTGCCCCCCGGGGCTGCAGCCGGGGCCTTGATATCCAAAGGCTGCACCTCGCCATCGGCGACGCTCTCAGCCCCGCTTTCGTCGACCGCGGCTACTGCCGGCGTGGCCTCAGGTTCAGCCTGCACCGCCGCTCTGATGACCTGCTCGTTAGCGGGCGCAGCGCTCGCTTGCAGCTCAAGCGCCGCCCCCTCAACCGTCGACGTCAGGCCGTCATTGCCGGCGGCAGTCAGGGGCTGGGCAGGGGCGGCACCCGGTGCCGGCACCAAAGGCCCTGGGGCAGCGGCTCCGGTGCCGGCCTCGCTGATTTCGGCCTGCTGCAGAGCAACAGCGAAAGCTCCAGGTTCGCTGTCGCCGACACTGTCGCCGCCTGCGGCCTGCAGTGATACCGCAGGCGCAGGGGATATGGCGGTGATGATGTCCATGGTGTTTTCAGAATCCACTGTCGAGGGGTGAGGCAAATTGCCCGGCCTGGCGCGAGCGGCCAGCCAGTTCATCGGTACGCCTCTGTTCGGCGCGCCCGGCAAGCAGCCGGCCATGCTCCACACGGCGGGCCAGCAGCGTTTCCAGGGCATTGACCTTGCGCCAGGCCTGCCGCCAGGTGTCCTGGTGTTGGGCCAGTTGGGCGCGGTGGCGGTTCAAGTTACCCTCTGCCCGCTCGATAGCCCCTTCCAGCGACTTGAGGAAGCCGCGGTAGTTGGCCAGCGTAGAGGGGCTCATGCCGGCACCGGCCAACTCCTGCTGCAGGCCTTGGCGATACTCGCGCTGATACTGGTCCAACAGGCGCAGCTGTTCGGTCATCTGCTGCTCTGCGCGGCGGCTCTGGGCCAGCGCATTGGCCGCGGTCTCGCGGCTGCGCTCGGTGAGTTCGATGAGCAGCTGGAGTGACTCATGGGCCATGGGTGCATGCCTGCCTTAGCGTGGTTGCGGTCATTTGCCGGGGAACAGCAAGTTGAGCCCGGCAAGCGTGTCTTGCATCGATGTACGCTCGTGGGTCTGCTGCTGCAGGAAGCGTTCGATGTGCGGATACAACGCCACGGCGCGGTCGAGCTGGGCATCGTGGCCCGGCGCATAGGCGCCCACGCTGATCAGGTCGCGATTGCGCTGGTAATGCGACACGGCCTGCTTGAGCTTCTGTGCCTTGCGCTGCTGAGATTCACTGACGATCGCGCTCATCGCACGGCTGATCGACGCTTCGATATCGATCGCAGGGTAATGGCCGCTCTCGGCCAACTGGCGCGACAGCACCAGGTGACCATCCAGAATCGCCCGCGCCGAATCGGCAATCGGGTCCTGCTGGTCGTCGCCCTCGCTGAGCACCGTGTAGAACGCGGTAATCGAGCCACCACCGCGTGGCCCGTTACCGGCACGCTCGACCAGTTTGGGCAGTTTGGCGAACACCGAAGGCGGGTAACCTTTGGTCGCCGGCGGTTCACCGAGCGCCAGGGCGATTTCGCGCTGGGCCATGGCGTAGCGGGTCAGCGAATCCATGATCAACAGTACATCCTTGCCCTGGTCGCGGAAATCTTCCGCCAGGCGGGTCGCATACAGTGCCCCCTGCAAGCGTTGCAGCGGCGAAGCATCGGCCGGCGCCGCCACCACCACCGAGCGGCGCAGCCCGTCTTCGCCGAGAATGTTGTCGATGAAATCCTGCACTTCACGGCCACGCTCACCGATCAGCCCGACCACCACCACATCGGCCTGGGTGTAGCGCGCCATCATGCCCAGCAACACCGATTTACCTACCCCGGACCCGGCGAACAGCCCCAGGCGCTGCCCCCTGCCGACGCTTAGCAGGGCATTGATGGCGCGAATACCGACATCGATCTGCCGATCGATCGGCGCGCGTTGCAGTGGGTTGATCGGCTGGCCATGCAGGCTGGCGCGCTGCGTGCTTTGCAGCGCCCCTTTGCCGTCCAGTGGGTTACCGCTGCTATCGAGCACTCGCCCGAGCAACGCCATGCCCAACGGCACCGGGCGCACGCCATCGCTGGCCCCCGGCTCGTCGGCCAGGGCGAAGAACCGGGCGCCCGACTGCAACCCGTGAATTTCTTCAAGCGGCATCAAGTACAGCACTTCCCCGGCAAAGCCGATCACCTCGGCCTCGGCATAGTCGGCAGCCACCCCACCCCTGGCCGGGCTCAGTTCGATACGACAGCCAGCCCCCAGCGGCAGGCGCAAGCCAACTGCTTCCAGGACGATGCCGGTGGCACGAACGATGCGACCGCTGCGGCGGTAATCTGGCACCCGCAGCGCGTCACCGGCCAAGGCCTCGAGCCCTCGGCCCCAACGCTGCAAGTGGGGGTTGTCGGTTTTCACGATGATGCGCCCGGCGCCACGCTGATCGAATCGAGCAGCCATTGGCCGTTGCGCTCGAACAGGTCCCTGCGGGTCTGGCAGGTGGCATCCAGCTCTCCTGTCGCGCTCGATACACGGCAACCACCCGGCAGCACCGAACGATCCTCCTGCACACTCCAGCCAGCGGCATCGAGCTCATCACTCAGGCAGCGCTGCACCCAGGGCAGGTCATCGGGGCTGAGGCTGAGTGCCGGCTTGCCGGTAAGCGCGGGTTCACAGACCAGCATTTCACGCACCAGCACCTGCACCTGTTCGGGCTGTACCGCGAGCGCTTTGCCGGCCAGACGCCCGGCAAGGTCGATTGCCACCTGCCCCAGGCGCGCGGCGACCATGCCATCCACTTCGCGCATCGCTTCGTCGAAGCTCAGGCACAAGGCCCGCAGAGGCTCGAGCACGTCTTTGGCCTGCTGGCGCAGCTCCTCGGCGGCCGCTGCCCTGCCCTCGGCCAGCCCCTGGGCATAACCCAGTTCCTTGCCCTCGGCATGGCCCGCCTGCTGTGCGTCGGCCAGTGTCCGCTCACGCAACTGCTGCAACGCCAGCCGCTGCTCGACAGCCCGCCTGCGCGCCTGCTCACGGCGGGCGGCGGCGGGCTCGCCACTGGGCGGCTCGTCATTGCCCAGCGGCGCCATCTGCCATGGCTGCCAGTGCCCTTGTGGCATCGGCTCAGACATAAGCGTCGTCACCCCGTGCGGTCACCATGTCGCCGGTTTCGGAAAGGCGCCGTACGACCTGCAAGATCGACTTCTGCTCTGTTTCGATCTGCGACATGCGAATCGGGCCACGGGCCTCCATGTCCTCAAGGAACAATGTTGACGCACGTTGCGACATGTTGCGCATGAAACGGTCGAGCAGCGGCGCCGACGCTCCTTTGAGCGCAACGGCCAGCGAGTTGCTGTCGATGTTCTGCAGCAATGTCTGGATGCTGCGGTCGTCGACATCGGCGAGGTTCTCGAACAGGAACATCTCGTCGAGGGTCTTCTGCGCCAGGTCGGCACTGTAGTTGCGCAGGTTGTCGATGGCCGAGGACTCCTGGCTGGAGGCCATCAGGTTGAGGATCTCGGCCGCCGCCTTCACCCCGCCCATCTTGCTGCGCTTGAGGCTCTGACCATCGAGCATGCCACCCAGTACCTCGGTCAGTTCGTGCAGCGCCACCGGCTGTACGCCACTGAAGGTGGCGATGCGCAGGATGATGTCATTGCGCAGCCGCTCGGTCAGCAGTTGAAGAATCGCAGAGGCCTGGTGGCGCTCCAGATGCACAAGGATGGTGGCGACGATCTGCGGATGCTCGTCGCGGATCATCTCCGCCACCATCTGCGCCTCCATCAGGTTGAGCTTGTCGATACCCGAGACGGTATTGGAGGTTTCCAGGATATCGTCGATCAGGCTGGCGGCACGCTCGCTGCCCAAGGCCTTGGTGAGCACTGCGCGGATATGGTCGCTGCTCTGGATATTGATGGCCGCGTACTGCTCGGTCTCGTCCATGAAATCCGCCAGCACCTGGCGCATTTCCTCATGGGATACCTGGCTCAGCCCCGCCATTTCGCGGCTGATGTTCTCTACCTCCAGCCCTGGAAGAAACTTGAACACCTCGGCCGCACTGTCGGCATCCAGCGATAGCAGCAAGATGGCGCTGCGCCGTGCCCCACTGATCTTGTTAGTCATTGTTCTTCATCCAACCGCGCACGATCATGGCGACCAGGCGCGGATCTTCGCTGGCAAGCCGCTTCAGGCTCTCCATGTTCTGTTCATAAAGCGCCGACTTGCGAGGCAGCGCCGGGCGCGCGAGGCCGTCATTGCCGGTGATCAAGGCGTCAGCTGGGGATTTTGCCGGCATCAGGTCCAAGTCATCCTCGGACAAGTCCATCAGGTGCTTGCGCTGTGCTTGCGCGCGCTGCTGCATCGGTTTGATCACCCGTTGCCACAGCACAAAGGCAACGACGGCCACCAGCAAGTAGCGCAGAGCGCTCATTGCCAGGTTGTAGGCCTCGGGGGTACGCCACCACGGCAGCTCCCCTGCTTGTACATCCTCGTCGACGAAGGGGCTGTTGATCACCTGCACGGTATCACCACGGCTTTCGGTAAAGCCCATGGCCTGGCGCACCAGGTCGTTGATGCCGGCCAGCTCCTCCTTGCTCAACGGCTCACTGGTGGGGGCGCCATCTTTGAGTACGGTGCGGTAATTGACCACGACCGCCGCCGCCAGGCGCTGGATGTTGCCCAGGCTCGACTTGACGTGCTCGACATCACGATCGACCTCGTAGTTGACCATGCGCTCGGTTTGCAGCGACTTGCCGGGCTCCCCACCAGTAGCGGCGGTACTGCTGCCGGCTGTCGCATTCGGCTGCGCTGGTGCCGGTGCAGTGGCGCGGGTCGGTGCGGGTGTATTGGGCGGTGAATTGGTCAGTGCGCCAGGCACGCCACGGCCGGCGTCGCTGCCTTGCAGCATGCGCTCGGAGGTCTGCTGACTGCGTACCGAAGCCGCTTTCGATTCCTGGTTGGGCGCGTAGCGTTCGGCCGTGCTCTCGCGGGTCGAGAAGTCCATTTGCGCGACGACCCGCGCATGGACATTACGGCTGCCGAGCAAAGGTGTAAGGATTTCCTCTATTCGGCGCTGGTAGGTGCGCTCTACTTCGCCCACATAGTCCAGTTTGGCATCGTCAAGCCCGTCACTGGAATGGCTGCGCGACAGCAAACGGCCGTTCTGGTCGACCACCGTCACGCCATCCACTGCCAGCTCGGGCACGCTGGAAGTCACCAGGTGAATGATTGCGCTGACCTGCCCCTGGCCCAGTTCACGGCCAGGCTGCAGGGCCAGTGCGACCGATGCGCGGGCGGCTTCGCGGTCACGGGCGAACACCGAGTCCTTGGCCATCACCAAATGTACTCGAGCATGGGCCACCGGCCCGAGGGATTCGATGGTACGCGCCAGCTCACCTTCCAGCCCACGCTGGTAATTGAGGTGTTCGGCAAACTGGCTGATGCCAAAAGCTTGCTTGTCCAGCAGCTCGAAGCCAACACTGCCCGCTTTTGGCAGGCCTTGCTCGGCCAGTTGCAGGCGCAGTGCATTCATCCGCTCGGCGGGCACCATGATGGTATGCCCACCCTCGCCCAGCCGGTAAGGCACGCCGCGCTTGTCCAGCTCACCAATGACCTGGCCACCATCAGCCTCACCCAGGTTGGAGAACAGCACCCGGTACTCCGGCTCCTGCGCCCACAGCAGCAGCCCGACCAGTAGCGTCACAGCTGCGGCGCCGGCCAGCATCAGCGGCAGCAGTGGCCGGCCACGCAGCACCGCGGTCAACGCATCCAGGGAACGGACCGGCGTGGCGATCGGCAGGTTTTTTTTCGTGCCCTTGGCCTGGGCAGCAGTTGTCACGAACACCTCGAAGCTGGGGTTCTGGCCGGAAAGAGGGGCATTACAGAGTCCGCTGGCAGTGGTAATCGACCCGCGGTCCGTCGGCCGGTTGGCAAAGGGGTCCAGGCGGGATTGGCTCAGCGTCATTGTCGCCAGGCTGCTCGCCGGCAAAGGGCAGAAAAGCCCGTAGTTTTACGGTCAATTGGGCCGATTCCTACAGACTCAGGCTTGCTAACCTGCCGCGTATTCGCCAGCCACGAGCCACTGCGCCATGACCACTCAAGCCCTTGCCGATGCCTTGCAACAGTTGAGCAGCCTCGCCGAACAGGCGCAGGGCGGTAGCGCCAACAGGCTGAGCCAGGCCGCCGGGAGCTTTGCTGGCGAGCTGCAGGCCTCACTGCAGCGCATCAACCAGCTGCAACAAACCGCGAGCAGCCGGACCAATGCGTTTCAGGCGGGCAGCAGCGAAGTGTCACTGGTCGATGTAATGGCCGACTCGCAGAAGGCCAGCGTCGCCTTCCAGATGGGCGTCCAGGTGCGCAATCGCCTGCTCACTGCCTATAAGGATGTGATGGCCATGCAGGTTTGAGACATGCGTCACACATTTTTAGGGTAATGCCTTAAAGACGCAGTCATCGCTTGCCGATGTTGCGCCCAGACGCGCACATCAGGACGGACCAGCACATGACCACCACCACCAGCTCCACAGCAAGCATTACCAGCCTCGGCGTAGGGTCGGGGCTTGATCTGGAAAGCATCCTGGAGAGCCTGGAGGAATCGAAGACCACAAGCCTGCTGGACCCGATCACCGCTCAGGAAGAGTCTGTCGAAGCCGAAATCTCGGCCTATGGCACCTTGACCAGCGCACTCGACACGCTGCAGTCAGCCGCCGAAGCACTGGCCGACGCCAGCCTGTACGAGTCTCTGAGCACCAGCATTTCGGGCAGCGGCGTGGCGGTGACCACCAGCAGCGAGGCTGTGGCCGGCACCTACAGCATCGAGGTGACCCAGCTTGCCCAAGCCCAAAGCCTGGCAACCGATGGCATCAGCGATACGACCACGGCCCTGGGCACTGGCACGCTGACATTGCAGGCGGGCAGCAATGATGCAGTGTCCATCACCCTCGACAGCAGCAACAACACCCTGGAAGGCCTGCGCGATGTCATCAATGATGCCGACGCCGGCATCACCGCGACCATCGTCAGCGACGGCAGCGACAGCCCCTACCGCCTGGTGCTGACGTCCGACAGCACCGGCACCGAAGCGGCCATGACAGTCAGCTACAGCAGCAGCGACAGCAGTGACCTGGCCGCCTCCCTGTTCGGCTATGCCGACGGCACGGGCAACATGACCGAGACGGTGGCGGCACAGGATGCCGAACTCACCATCAACGGCATCGCCATCACCAGCCAGAGCAACACGGTGGAAGAAGCCCTGCAGGGCGTCACACTGACCCTGAGCGACACCGGCAGCTCACAGACACTGACCATCACCCGCGATACCGACTCGATCGAAAGCGCCATCACCGCATTCGTCGATGCCTACAACGACTTCGTCACCACGGTGGACGAACTTACCGCCTATGACGCCGATGCCGGCACCAGTGGCGAGCTGCTGGGCGACTCCACCACCCGTCGTATCAGCACGGAGCTGGCCAGCGACATCTACACGCAGATTGGCAGCGGCACGTTCAGCTACCTCTCGCAGCTGGGTATTGCCCTGGAATCGGACGGCACGCTGTCGATCGATGAAGACACGCTGGCAAGCGCCCTGGAGGACAACATCGACGCGGTGTCCGAATTTTTCATCGGCAGCGATGGCAGCTCAGGCTTCATCACCCGCATGACCGAAGACCTGGACAACTACCTGGATGAAGACACCGGCCTGATCCCGGCCAAGACAGACAGCCTGGACAACAAGCTCGATCAACTCGAAGAACGCTACGACGAAAAGCAGGCGCTGATCGATTCCGAAATGGAGCGCTGGCGCGAACAGTTCACCGAGCTGGATACGCTGATCTCCACGCTGAACTCCACCGCCGATTACCTCACCGAACAATTCGAGGCTCTCAACAGTGATTAATGTGTCAACGACGGAGCATGCAGGATGATGTCATCACACGATGCCAGCGCCTATGCCAGGGTCGGCCTGGAAAGCGCCATCCTGGCCGCTTCGCCGCATCAGCGCATCAGCCTGCTGTTCGACCAGTACCAGGCGGCGCTGCGCCTGGCGAAACTGCACATGCAGGCGGGCAACACACCCGAAAAGGGCAAGGCGATCACCCGGGCGATCAACATCGTCACCCGCGGCCTGCGCGCTTCGCTGGACCTGGAGCAAGGCGGCAGCATCGCCCGGCAACTGGACGAACTCTATGACTTCGTTGTGCGCCTGCTGTTACGCGCCAACCTTGAAAACAACGAAGAATCGCTCAATGCCGCCGCCAATTTGCTGGGCACTATCGCCTCGGCCTGGACCGCGATCGGCCCGCAAACCGAGGATTAACGGTAGTTATGCTGCAAGCACAAGTTATCGCTGCCTACGAAGGGCTGCTTGAGCAATCGCGACGCATGCTGACGTGCGCGGAAAATGCCGATTGGGACGGTATTTTCGCACTAAAGTCGCAGGGCCTTATCGATGCCGCCAGCCTGCGCCGCGCCGAAAGTCAGGCCGAACTCGATGAGGCCGGGCAACTGCGCAAACTTGAACTAATCACTGAAATAGTGGCGCTGGACAGCCAAGTAAGCCGCTTTCTACAAGCCCGGCAGAACCACCTTGGCGAACTCATGCAAGTGGGCCGGCAAAAGAACGATCTTGATAATGCGTACCGCGTCACAGGCGGCAAGGTGCTATCGTTGAGCCATCGCTTGTGCCAGTAGGTACATTCCGCCATCATAAGCAAGCTAACTAATGCAACATTCTGGTGTAAAAATCAGTGCCTTCAAGAGCACGAAAAATAACCGGGAAAAAGTCTGCCCCTTTCTGTTATCGGTCGACACGCTTGATAGTTTAGGAAAAATTTCTCGATGCTCCAAACGGAGCACACCACTGCTCAACACATTGATAAGCCGAAAAAACCAGGCCACCCAAACGCTCGCACCAACGGCTTCGAACGTGTTCGGGCCCGCACCAGGCGTGGTTGGCAAAAAGGTTTTACGGGGTATCGGGGCGTAGCAACTTTTGAAGGAGGGGAGAACGGTGCCGCACACCAATAGCTACCTTGCAGACATTCAGGAACTCAACCTTTCCTATCTGCTGCTGGCGCAGAACATGTTGCGCAAAGATCGTGAAGTCGCGATCTTTCGCCTGAAACTCAGCGAGAACATGGCGGACTTGCTGACCGGGCTGAGCAGCAAACAGATGACCCAACTGTCAAGGATCAACCAACTGATCTGCCGGCCCATCTTCGAAGAAGCCGATCGTATTTCGAAGGCACTGGAAAACTCACGCGAACTGGGCATGGTTGAAATCCACACTTCCCTGCTGATGGCGGCTGCCGACCGTTCAGATGGCATGCACAGCAGCGGCGTCTGAGCCATGTCGGAGAAAAGTCTGGTCACCGAGATGCAGCAGGTACAGCTGGCCATCGAGCTGATCCAACTGGGGGCTCGCCTGCAGGTGGTAGAGACGGAAACGTCGCTCACCCGCGGGCGGCTCATCCGGCTGTACAAGGAAGTACGTGGAGCCCCGCCGCCCAAAGGCATGCTGCCTTTTTCAACAGACTGGTTCGTGACCTGGCTGCCGAACATCCATTCCTCGCTGTTCTACAACATCTACCGCAGCATGCTGGAGATAGGCGGCCACCGGATCGATGCCTTCATCAAGGCCTACCGGCTGTACATGGAACATGCCAGCGATACCGACGGCGAGCGGGTGCTGGGGCTGACCCGCGCCTGGACGCTGGTGCGCTTCGTCGAGAACGGCATGCTTGAGCAGATTCGTTGCTCCTGCTGCTCAGGGGCGTTCATCACCCACTCCTATTCACCAACGCAGAACTATGTCTGTGGCATCTGCCAACCACCCTCGCGTGCAGGCAAGACCTTGAAACGCCGCGAGGTCGAGCCCGATACCCTCGATAACCTGCGCCCGGCCAGCCAGCGCTGACCGGGCTTTACCCCTTCCCAGACAAGTTCTTTCAAGTCACCTCTCGTCGTTGCCGATCTTCAGCGAACATTCACTGGAAGCTGAGGAGCGGCGACGTGCTCATTTTTTTAGGTCTATTCGTGGCACTGGCCTCGTCACTGGGTGGCTTCGTGCTGTCCGGTGGCAGCCTGGGGCCGCTGTACCAACCCACCGAGCTGCTGATGATCGTCGGCGCCGCGCTGGGCGCCTTCATCGCCGCCAACAACGGCAAGGCCATCCGCGCCACCTTCGGCGCGATCTCGACATTCAAGCGCAGCACCGGCTACGACAAGGCGTTCTACCTGGACCTGCTGGGCATGCTGTACAACCTGCTCAACAAGGCGCGCAGAGAGAGCCTGCTGGCCATCGAGCGGGACATCGACGACCCGCAGCAGAGCCCAGTGTTTTCCCAGTATCCACAACTGCTGAATGACCCGTTGCTGCTGAACTTCGTCGTCGACTACCTGCGCCTGCTCATCAGCCTGTCACTACAGGCCCACGAACTCGATGAGCTGATGCAGCACGAGATCGAGGAATTCGAGAACGAGGCCCATCTGCCCGCCGATGCGTTGTACAAGATCAGTGACGGTTTGCCCGCCTTCGGCATCGTTGCCGCCGTGCTCGGGGTGGTCAAGGCCCTGAGCGCTGTGAACGTGGGCCCCGACATGATGGGGCAGATGATCGCCCACGCCCTGGTAGGCACCTTCCTCGGCATCTACCTGGCCTACGGCGTCGTCGCGCCGCTGGCCAGCCGCATCGAACGGCAAACGGCCGAGTCCACCAAGATGCTGCACTGCCTGCGCGTGACCTTGCTGGCCCATGTGAAGGGCATTCCCCCGCAACTGTCGGTGGAGTTCGGGCGCAAGGCCTTGCACAGCGAGGAAAGGCCCAGTGCCGATGAGCTGGAGAACCATGTGCGAGGGGGGATCGGGCAGCCGAGCCCGGCAACGGCATGAGTGACCAGCCGATCATCGTCCGGCGCAGGAAAAAGGCGGCCAGGGGGCACCATGGCGGTGCCTGGAAGATCGCTTTCGCCGACTTCATGACCGCATTGATGGCGCTGTTCCTGGTGCTTTGGGTGCTCTCCAACGCCGGCAAAGGCGACAAGGACGCCATCGCCCAATACTTCAGCACGCCTTTGCTGGTAGCCCTGAGCAAGGGAGACAAGAATTCCGCCAGCACCAGCGCCATACCCGGCGGCGGTACCGACGCCAGCCTGTCCGAGGGTGAAATGGCTCGCAAGGCGAGGCGCCCAACCCGCCTGTCGAGCGAGGAGCGGCGCCACCTTCAGGCCCTCAAACAGCGGCTGGAAGATGCCGTGGAGCGTGACCCCAAGCTGCGCGACCTGAAACAGCAGATCGCCATCGAGCTAAGCCCGGAAGGCCTGCGCGTGCAACTGCTCGATACCGACAAGAGGCCCATGTTCGAGCTGGGCAGTGCAAGGGTAGCGCCCTACATGAGCCAGCTGTTGCGCACGTTCGCACCGGTGCTCAATGAGTTGCGCAACCGCATCCAGATCAGTGGCCACACCGACAGCCATCCCTATCCGGGGGGCGAGGCCACCTACAGCAACTGGGACCTGTCTGCTGACCGCGCCAAAGCCTCCCGCCAAGAGCTGGTGGCCGGTGGCCTGGACCCGGACAAACTGCTGCGGGTTTCCGGCATGTCCGACCGTATCCGCTTTCCCGGCGCGGGCCCGTTCGACGCGACCAACCGGCGAATCGAGATCATCGTGCTCGACAGCCAGGTCGCGAAGCGCATCCTCAACCAGGACGAATTCGGCACCCAGCCGCTGCCCCCCGAGCAGCCTGGACAAACGCCACAATAGCGGGGCATTCAGGCGGCTTTTCGCGGGATGAGCGTGCCTGGCAGTTGCACACAATAGCGCCCCCTTCCCCGCCCGGGTGCGTGCAGCTGCCTGGAGAACCATGGCCGAAACCAGCAGAGAAGACCGGACGGAAGCGGCAACGCCACGCCGCATCGAAAAAGCCCGGGAAGAAGGGCAGATCGCCCGCTCCCGCGAGCTGAGCACGTTCATCATGCTGCTGGCGGGCATAGGTGGGCTGTGGAGCATGGGCGGGCACCTGTACGACCGTCTTGGCGGCATCGTCGAACAGGCACTGCTGTTCGATCGCGCGCAACTGTTCGACCCCGCGCGCATGCTCAGCACCTTTACTGCGCTTGGTGGCGCCGCCCTGCTCGCCTTGGTGCCCTTCTTCGCCCTGATGCTGATCGCCGCCGTGGCGGCACCTACCCTGCTCGGCGGGCTGGTCATCACCCTGGCAGCGGCGCGCCCCCGCTTTTCTCGCCTCAACCCCGTGAGCGGCCTGGCACGGCTGTTTTCCGTGCAGGTGCTGGTAGAGCTGGCCAAGGCCATTGCCAAGGCAGCACTGATCGGGACCGTGCTGTACCTGTTTCTCGATGCCCATATCGGCCAGTTGCTGGGCCTGCCAAAACTGCCACCGCAGCAGGCGCTGGTGACGCTCATGGCATTGACTGCCAAAGCCTGTGCAACCTGCGTGGCCGCACTGATCCTGGTGGTGGGTATCGACACGCCTTATCAGTTGTGGACGTACGCGAAAAACCTGCGCATGTCCAAGGAAGAGGTGCGCCAGGAGCACCGCAATGCCGACGGCGACCCCCACGTAAAGGCACGGATACGCCGCCTGCAACAGGCCCGCGCGCGCAGGCGCATGATGAGCAAGGTGCCCAAGGCCGATGTAATCGTCACCAACCCCAGCCATTTCGCGGTGGCCCTGAGCTACCGCAAGGATAAGGACGCCGCCCCGCGGGTAATCGCCAAAGGCGCAGATGCCGTGGCATTGCGCATTCGCGAACTCGCCCAGGATCACGACCTGCCCATCCTCGAGGCACCGCCGCTGGCACGCGCCCTTTACTTCCACGTGGATCTGGACAAGCAGATCCCTGCCGAACTGTACACCGTTGTCGCTGAGGTGGTGGCCTGGGCCATCCGCCTCAAACGCGTCAGTGAACAGGGCGGACTCACGCCACCCGTTCCGGTCAACCTCGACGTTCCCGAGGGCATGGACAAGCCAGGACGACGCCCCCACTCACCCGAGGACCTACAGACCCCATGAAAGGCCTGACCGCCCTGTTCCGTCGCGACAACTGGCCCGTCGGCGCCGAACTGAAGATCATGACCGGCCCGATACTGATCGTGCTCATCTTGTCGATGATGATCCTGCCGCTGCCCAGCTTCATTCTCGACCTGCTGTTCACCTTCAACATCGCACTGGCCATCATGGTGCTCATCGTCAGCATGCTCACCGAGAAACCACTGGATTTCTCATCGTTCCCCTCGGTGCTGCTGTTCACCACCTTGCTGCGCCTGTCGCTGAACGTAGCCTCGACCCGGATCATCCTGATGCACGGGCATACCGGCACCGATGCCGCTGGCAAGGTCATCGAGGCCTTCGGCGAGTTTCTGGTGGGCGGCAACTTTGCCGTGGGCCTGGCACTGTTCATGATTCTGGTCACCATCAACTTCATGGTGATCACCAAGGGTGCCGGACGTATTGCCGAAGTCGGCGCGCGCTTCACCCTGGACTCGATGCCCGGCAAGCAGATGGCGATCGACGCCGACCTCAACGCCGGGCTCATCGGCGAGCCGGAGGCCCGCAAGCGCCGCCGGGAAGTAGCCCAGGAAGCGGACTTCTTCGGCTCCATGGACGGTGCCAGCAAGTTCGTGCGTGGCGACGCCGTGGCAGGCCTGGTGATCATGGGCGTGTGCGTCGTCGGTGGCCTGGCCATCGGCCTGCTGCAACACGACATGAGCTTCGCCGACGCGGCGCACACCTACACCATGCTCACCATCGGTGACGGCCTGGTAGCGCAGATTCCTGGCCTGGTGATCTCCATCGCCGCCGGTGTAATGGTCTCGCGGGTGAACACCGAAGAAGACGTCAGCCGGCAGATGATCGGCCAGCTGTTCAGCCGGCCGAAAATGCTGATGATGACGGCCGGGGTGATGGGCTTGCTGGGCCTGGTGCCCGGCATGCCCAACCTGGTATTCCTGCTGCTGACCGCACTGCTGGGCGGCCTGGGCTGGTGGCTCTCGCGGGAGGAGCAGCAGGCTGAGCAGACGCCAGCGCAGGCCGCCTTGCCAAAGCCCGCGGCACAGAACAGCGAGGCGAGCTGGGATGACGTGAAGCTGGTCGATACCCTGAGCCTGCGTGTGGGCCACCGCCTGATTACGCTGGTTGATGTGCGCCAGCAGGGTGAGTTGAGCACCCGTATCAAGAGCCTGCGCAAGAAGTTCGCTCAGGATGTGGGTTTTCTGCCACCGGTGGTCCATGTGCGCGACAGCCTCGAGCTTTCGCCCAACACCTACATCATCAGCCTCAAGGGTGTGGAAGTCGGGCGTGGCGAGATCTACCCGGGTAAATGGCTGGCGATCAACCCCGGCAAGGTTACCGGCCAGCTTGAGGGCAAAGAGGGGGTGGACCCGGCCTTTGGCCTGCCGGCGATCTGGATCGACCAGAACCTGCGCGAACACGGGCAGATCTACGGCTATACCGTGGTCGATGCCAGCACCGTGGCAGCCACCCACCTCAACCACCTGCTGCATCAGCACGCCAAGGACATGCTTGGCCGCAGCGAGGTGCAGAAGATGCTGGACAAGCTGGGCGGCGACGGCAAAGGGCTGGTCGAGGAAGTGGTACCCAAGCTGCTGACCCTGACCCAACTGCAGCGGATATTGCAAAACCTCTTGGAAGAGAACGTCCCCATCCGTGACCTGCGCACCATCCTCGACACACTCGCCGAGCACGCAGGTGCACAGCAGCCAGCGGATATCCAGGAGCTGACCGCGCTGGTGCGCGTCGCCCTCGGCCGCTCCATCGTCAACCAGTACTACGCAAACAAGCCCGAGCTGCGCGTCATGGGCCTGGACTTCAACCTGGAGCAGGTGGTGATGCAGGCGGTCGGCAACGGCGGCTCACTGGAGCCGAGCCTGGCAGACACCCTGATGAAAGAAACCTCCCTGGCGCTCAAACGCCAGGAGCTGGCCAATGACCCTGCCGTGCTGGTGGTGCCCAACCGCTTGCGCCTGGTGTTGTCGCGCTTCCTGCGCCGGCGCCTGCGCCAGCTGACGGTCATCGCCCTGAGCGAAGTGCCCGATGACCGCACACTGCGGATCACCAGCATCATCGGCGCACCTACCACATAACCCACCGCTAAGGGGCGAATAGCCCTGCATGCATGGGGTTGTTCCGGGCTTAGCTGCCCGGACGCAGCACCGATAATCCCGAACCTACCCCTTGGGCAGCGCGCAGTCTGCGAACGGCGCGGATGCCTGACCGCCACACTTGTTCTGCACAGGCACGCACGATGTATACGGCACAAGGCAAGATGCACCAGCATGAGCTGCTTCAGCAGTACTTGCCCTTGGTCAAACGGCATGCACTGAACCTCAAGACCAAGCTGCCGCCCGGCTTCGATCTGGAGGACCTTATTCAGGCAGGCAGTATCGGCTTGCTCGATGCCTTGACCCGCTACGACCAGGAACTGGGCATTCCTTTCGGCACCTTTGCCGCCCACCGCATTCGCGGGGCGATGATCGACGAGTTGCGCACGCGTGACTGGGCACCGCGCAGGGTCAGGCGCCAGGCCCGCCTGATGGAAGAAACCGTCTACCGGCTGGAGCACAGCCTCGGCCGCGCCCCCACTGAACGCGAGATTGCATCGGCCATGGGCATGGCCTTGGCCGAGTACCAGCAGCTGCTGGCAGACATCAACGGCAGCCACATGCTGCCCATCGACCAGGTCAGCGATGACTACCTGGCAAGCCACGAGCCACAGGGCTCCAACCCCCTCAATGCATTGCTCGAAGAGAGCAATCGCACCGGCCTGATCCGCGCCATCGACAACCTGCCCGAGCGGGAACGGCTGCTGATGGTCCTGTATTACCAGCAGAAGCTGAACATGCGCGAGATAGGCCTGGTGCTGGATATCAGCGAGTCGCGGGTCTGCCAGCTGCACAGCCTGGCCATCACACGGCTGCAAGCAACGCTGGTGGGCTGAGCCCGCCCCACACGGTAGGAACGCCATGAAGATCAGTGTGTTTGGTTCAGGGTATGTGGGGCTGGTGGCAAGCGCTTGCCTGGCCGATGTGGGCCACGACGTAACGTGCATGGACATCGACCCGCAACGCATCGCGCGTCTCAATGCCGGCGAGGTGCCCATCCATGAGCCCGGCCTGGGCCTGCTGATCGAAGCCAACCTGCGCGCCCAGCGCCTGCACTTCAGCACCGATGCCGCCCAGGCCATCGCCTTCGCCCAGGTGCTGTTCATCGCCGTGGGCACGCCGCCCGATGAAGACGGTGCGGCCGACCTTCAGTATGTCCTGGCTGTTGCCAGGGACATTGGTCGCCACATGGAGGGCTACAAGGTGGTGGTGGGCAAGTCCACCGTGCCCGTTGGTACAGGCGAGAAGGTCCAAGCCACCATCAAGGCCGAACTGGCCGCTCGCGGCCTGGCGGTACCCTTCGATGTGTGCTCCAACCCGGAGTTTCTCAAGGAAGGGGCCGCCATCGAAGACTTTACCCGTGGCGCCCGCATCGTCGTGGGGACGGGCTCCGAGCAGGTCAAGCGCCTGATGCGTGAATGCTACGCCCCCTACAACCGCCACCACGACAAGCTGATGTTCATGAGCCTGCGGGCTGCGGAGCTGACCAAATACGCCGCCAACGCCATGCTGGCGACCAAGATCAGCTTCATGAACGAGATGGCCAACCTGGCAGAGCACCTGCGGGTCGATATCGAAGAGGTTCGTCACGGTATCGGCAGCGACCCGCGCATCGGTTACGACTTCATCTACCCGGGCTGCGGCTACGGCGGTTCGTGCTTTCCGAAGGATATCCAGGCGTTGAGCCGCAGTGCCCGCGAGGTCGGCTACGAACCCCAGTTGCTGAACGCGGTCGAGGCGATCAACCAGCGGCAGAAGGCTTCACTGTTCAGGAAACTGGCGCAGGCCTTGAACGGCGAGCTCGCAGGCAAGACCATCGCCGTGTGGGGCCTGGCCTTCAAACCCGATACCGACGACATGCGGGCAGCCCCCAGCCGCGAGCTGATGGAGGCATTGTGGGCCGCCGGTGCGCGGGTGCAGGCCTACGACCCGGAGGCCATGGCCGAATGCCAACGCCTTTACGGCAAGCGTGAGGACCTGCTGCTGGCCGGCGACCGAAAGCAGGCAATCGAAGGCGCCGACGCGCTGGTGATCTGTACCGAGTGGAAGGCGTTTCGCAGCGTCGATTTTCACTGGTTACGCCAGCAGTTGCGCACCGCCGTGGTCATCGACGGGCGCAACCTCTACGACCCCCAGGCCGCCGCCAGCGCCGGCCTGACCTATCGGGCCGTTGGCCGAGGCTGACCTTCCAGGCCCGCCGATTCAGCTGGCGTATGCCACCTCGTTGAAGCTTGCCACCAGCCAGGTCAGCTCATTGCGCGGGATATCTGCCATCGGCTGCAGATCGAAGCGCGCCATACGGCCGATGTACTCGGTTGGCGCCTGTAAGCGCTCGACGACGTGATAGTGCGGGCGGTCCAGGTAGTCATCGAACAGCACGATGGTCGGCTTGCGTACCCGCAGGCAGGCGGTGACGAAGCACGCCACGCGAAAGCGCCCGTCGATCAGGATCACATCTGGTGCCTGGAAGAACGGCTCATCCCATACCCGCAACGGATAACTGTGGAACCGCTTCCAGCCTTCGGCGTTTTTCGGCCGGGCCCAGGCGCCTGTGGCGCCCACGTCGACCGGATAGATGCGCGGCACCGAGGGCAGTGCGGCAGCTTCGATCCAGCGCTGCATCTGTTGCGCCCAGTGCAGGTCATTCTCGACCGATACCACGGTCTTGCCGGGCATTCGGCCGGCAAGGACGGTTGACCCGCCACTGCCATACTCGAGAATCACATTCGCCTTGCTGTAAAGCTTCTCGACGTAGCGCGCAACCTGGGCCGGGAAGGTCAACTGCGGCGCCTGGAAGGGTGCTGGCACCACGCTTGGCACCGCCGCCGGCGGTGCATCACGCGGGGCATGGGGCTTGCCCGGGCCGGGCTGGCAATGGCGCAGGTACTGCTGCGCGACTTCGTCGCCCAGCCCGCGCAACAGGTGCACTGCCACGTCCTTTGCGTCGTAGACCGTGTGCAGCAGGAACGCCAGCTTGCGGCGCTGGTTCTCGCAGAGCGCCGCCATGCGCTCGGCATTGGGCAAGAACAATGCATCGGCACAGACCAGTTGTGACGCGGCCAGGCCGGCACAGCCCTCATCCTGCGCAGCAAACCTGCGGTACTGCTGGTTGTGCAGCCGACAGAGGCTGAAGCCGAGCAATGCCAGGCGCTGCGAGACAGCGGCGATGTCCGGCTGGCCTTCATGGCTCGCAGAGAAGTTGATACGGGCCTGCACCAGCAACGTGTTGGCCAGTGTTCGCGCGCCATGTACGAGCAGCGCTACGCTGTCGTTGAGGTTGTCGAGCAACAGCCAATCCACCGAGCCCAAGCCCTCGATGGCATCCAGCCGCAGCGACGGCAGCGGCAGGCGGGCCAGAACCTGCGAGGGCTGCAGCGGTCCGGGTACAGGCAATGGCTCCAGCGTGGCGCTCAGCGCAGGGTCCAGGCAGGCGCGCAAAGTCACCGCACGCCCGTCGCCCAGCGCGGTATTGGGGTAGTAGTGCAACTCCCCCAACTGGGCCAGCTGTTCGGCGTTACCGATGCGGCCGGCCGGGTCGAAGGCGATGGTCGACAGCACGCCCATCCGCTGCAACCCAACGAATCGTGGCGATGCCAGCAACGTGGCGCCATGGTCCAGGGTGACGATACGCCCCTGAAATCGGAAGCTGAAGCCGCCGTCTGCCGTTGGCGCCGCAGGGTGGCAGAGCGCAACGGCGTCGTGTTCGCCTTCGAAGAAGGCTTGGCCCTGTTTGTCGAACGTCAACGCGGCGGGTGCCTGGCCGGCGCAATGACGCTGCCAGATGGCCCGTAACGCACTGCTCAAGTGGCTGGCGAAACGCTGGTTGTCGCAGACCGGCGAGTTCATCAACACCCCGCGCAGCAAGCTGCGAATGGTTACAAGGCTGCTCAGGTCACCGGCCAGTCCGGCGGCACGCGCCCTGTACTGCTCCCAACTGCTCACCACCAGCTCGGGCAGGCCGGCATTGACCAAGTGTGTGGCGCTATGGCGCCCCGCGAAGGTAGGGCCAGGCAGGGTGACCACCGGCACGCCCATCAACAGCGCTTCAGAGGTGGTCAGGCCGCCGGAGTAAGGCCATGGGTCCAGCGCAATGTCGACCCGGTTGTAGCTTTCCAGCAGGGCCTTGTGGCCCACCGGCCCCTCCACCTGCAAACGCTCCGGCACAATGCCCTGCGCGCCCAGCACCTCGAGCACATGCTGGCGCAGCTCGGGGTTGGAAAAAGCGCTGCCCTTGAGCAACAGGCGCGAATCGGGCACCTCGTGCAACAGCGCAGCCCAGTGCGCCAGCAGCTCATCGTTGATCTTGGTCGGGTTGTTGAAACAGCCGAAGGTGATGAAGCCGTTGGCCAGAGCCGGCAACGGTAGGACATCCGGCGCGTAGGGCGGTGGGTCGTAGCAAATGTAGTCGTCGGGCAGGCGGATCAGCTTTTCGGTGTAGAACGCATCCTCCCCTGGCGGCGACTCGATGGCGTCGCTGAGGAGGTAGTCGATGGCATCCAGCCCGGTGGTGTTGATCAGCCCGCCAACCCACTTCACCAACAGCGGGGCGGGCTGCAACGCCATGCTGCCCATGCGGTTGCCAGCATTGTGGCCACTGAGGTCGATAAGAATGTCGATGCCATCGTCGCGGATTTGCTGCGCCAGGCGCTGATCATCCATGTGCTTGATCGATCGCCAGGCATGCATGCGTGTGCGGATGCGACGGGTGAGGTGGTCGCTGACCTGGCTGCTGCTGTAGGCGAACAGGTGGAACTGATGGCTGGGCAAACGCTCCAGCACTCCGACGATCATGTTGCCTACCGGATGCTGGCGCAGGCCATCAGAAACCAGCCCGACCCGCAGCAGCCGGTCCGGTACAAGGTCGATCATTTGTGGGCGGGGCGGCACCACGTCAGGCCCGAAACGGGACTGCCACTGCTTGCACACCTCGAAAATGTACTCGCGACTTCTGCGCGGGTCGTAGTGCAACGTGGTCAGGCGGTTGGAGTAAGGCAGCACGTCCCGGCGCCCGGCCAACTCGATGGCGCGGGTGTAATGCTCGTCCGCCAGCGCCAGCTTGCCGATGTCCTTGCACAGGTTGGCCAGGTTGTTCCAATGGCTGTAGTCCTTCGGCTCCCGCCCGACCAGTGCCTCGAACACTGTGATGGCTTCACCGTGGCGGTCGAGCCGGCCGAGGATCAACCCCTTTCGGGCCAGCATGCGGCAGTCGTCAGGCTGCCCCGCCAGCGCTTGCTCGATGTGCTGCAGCGCCTGGGTGAAACGGCCTTTCTCGAAATGCAGCGTGGCCAGCCGGTGATGGGCCGGGGGGAAGTGTGGCGCGTGATCCAGTGCTTGTGCGGCCAAAGCTTCGGCGCGCTCGCTGTCACCCAGCTTCTGCGCGGCCTTGGCCACCAGTTCAAGTGTGTGCGGGTCGTGCGGCAGCAACTGCAGGGCCTGCTCGAAACTGGCCAGGGCCTGCTCAGGCTCCATGGCCAATTGCAGGTTGCCGAGCGTTTGCCACGCACTTGCGTCATCCGGGCGCCGCTGGCAGTGGCGTCGCGCTTGGGCGAGATCGACGGGGGCCTGGGTATGACGGGGGTTTGGCGTGCGGGCGCGCTGGGGCTTGGGCATGAAGAACGGCCTTGTGGCAGAGGGACTCTAGCTTGAATGCTATCCCTGTGCTGGCCAGGTCAAAGCCCGGATAAGGCGCTGTATCTGGAGGGTCGGGGGCGCTTTGCGCCCCAATCGCCGGTAAGCCTGCGAAGAGCGCGGCGTGCGCCGCGCTCCTGGCTTTATTACTGCAGCAGCGACAGCATCTGTTGCGGCATCGAGTTGGCCTGGGACAGCACCGAGGTACCTGCCTGTTGCAGGATCTGCGCGCTGGTCATGGCCGATACCTCAGTGGCGTAGTCCACGTCCTGAATGCCGGAGCGGGCAGACGTCAGGTTGGTCACCGTGGTGGAAATGTTGGTGATCGCCGAATCGAAGCGGTTCTGGATCGCACCCAGGTCCGAACGCATGGAGTCGATGGTGTTCAGCGCGTTGTCCAGCGACGTCAGGGTGTTGGTGGACTTCTTGGTGACCGCGTTGTCGGTATCGATGGTGATGGTCGCGGTGGTGGTGGAGCCGCTGGTGGTGGTGTCTACTTCAGCCGCGTAGGTCTTGCCGCCAACGGTCAGGAAGTAGTTGCCATCGGCGTCTTCCGACAATGTGCCACCGCTGACGGTGGTACCGGAGCTGTCGACATAGCTGGTGTTGGTGGAGGTGATCGCGGTACCCGAGTCGTCGGTCAGGGTTGTTGCGGTCAGGGTGGTGTCGTAACCGTTGACGTTGAAGTCGCCCAGGCCCAGGGTCTCGGCATTGATTTCGCTGAGCGAAATCTCGATGGTTTCGCCGTCGTTGGCACCTACCTGGATGCTGATGGTCTGGTCTTTGGCCAGCACGTCGACGCCGTTGAACGACGTTTGTTCGGAGATACGGTCGATCTCGTCCAGACGCTGGGTGATTTCGTCCTGGATCGACTGCAGGTCGGACTGCGAGTTGGTGCCGTTGGATGCCTGCACCGCCAGCTCACGGATGCGCTGCAGGTTGTCGTTCACCTGGTCCAGTGCACCTTCAGTGGTCTGCGCCAGGGAGATGCCGTCGCTGGCGTTGCTGCTTGCCTGCTCAAGGCCGGTGATCTGCGAGGTCATGCGGTTGGCGATGGCCTGGCCAGCGGCATCGTCGGAGGCGCTGTTGATTTTCAGGCCCGAGGACAGGCGCTCGATCGAGGTGCTCAGGCTGCTTTCCGAAGCACTGAGGTTTTGCTGGGCGATAAGCGAGGTGATGTTGGTATTGATCACAGACATCTTGCAGTTCCTTTCGTGGGTGGGCACTTGTGGCAAACACGGGGCGGCGCTCCACGCGCTCAGCGCCGTTGTCTTGCTGTCAGCGCGAACATCGGCGCACGGAAAACCGACCTTTAGCGCCACACTGAAAAAAATTTCCCCCACCCACGGCGCGCCACCGGCTGCCCGGTCGCTCAAGCTGAACAGCAAAAGTGCCTGTATTAGCCCCTTTGCCCACACCCCGGCGGCGCTATAACGCTGCACATCATTTTCTACGGCCGGGTGCCGTCAACGGGAGTGCCCATGAACCCATCGACCCTGGTCGGCCTGCTCGCCAGCCTGCTCCTGCTGACCGTCCTGCTGCTGTTCAGCGCACAGCAACCGTCGCTGCTCATCGACCTGCCTGGCCTGGGCATCGTGGTGCTGGGCACCTTCGCCGCCACCTGCATCAGCTACCCCATGGCAGAGGTGCGGCGCGTGCCGGGCCTGTTCGCAGCCGTTGTGCGAACCGAGCGTGAGCGCACCGAGCTCGATATCGACGACCTGGTCAACCTCGCCCGCCGCTGGATCGATGGTGACAGCCGCGCCGTGGAAAACGCCCTCGCGCAAGTACGCAACCCGTTCATTTGCCACGGTGTGCAACTGCTGGTCGACCAGGTAGGCGAAGAGGACATTCTTGAACTCATGCAATGGCGCATTGCCCGGCTGCGCGCCAAGGAGCGCGCCCAAGCCCAGATCTTCCGCGCCATGGCCAGCTACGCGCCAGCCTTTGGCATGCTGGGCACGCTGGTCGGCCTGGTGAACATGGTGTTTGTGCTGGGCGACGGCGACCTGGGCAGTGTCGGACGCCAGATGGCGTTGAGCCTGACCACCACCCTGTACGGCGTGCTGCTGGCCAACCTGTTGTTCAAGCCGGTGGCGGTCAAGCTGGAGCGCCGTACGGAGCGGCGCGTGGTGATCATGAACATGATCCTGCAAGGCATTTCGATGATGGCCAGAAAACGCAGCCCGGGGTTGATGCGCGAAACGCTCAAGGCTTTCGTCGCCCACTATCATGACGAACTGCAGGACGAAGGCCCCCGCCCCGCCCGCAAGCCGCTGTCACTCGCCTGGCGCCGACGCCCATGATGCCCGATGCCTCGCCCAGCAGCCTGGCCGACAACCGCCACTGGCTGGCGCACCAGCGCGCCCTCGAAACCGAGCTGAACAAGGCCCGGCAGCGCCAGTGCAATCTCAAGCGTGCGGCAACCGCCCCGCACTGGCTGGATGACCCCACGCACGAAGCTGAAAGCGAAGGCTGGATGCTGACTTATCTGGACCTGATGACCCTGCTGCTGGTCATGGTCCTGGCCATGCTGGCCCAGGCGATGATCAACCGCATCCCTTCGCCAAAAGCGCCTGCGAAGCTGGCCCTGCCGTTCGACATCGCCAGCCTGACGCACGTCGATGCGCCGGGTGCGCTGTTACTGGTCCCCTCCAGCGTCGGCGAAGTCGCGCCACACGAACCCGTGGCCGACGAGCCGGTCGCTGCCGAAGAAACAGCCCCTGCCAGCCCCGCCCCGGAACCGGAACCCGACCCGCTGGCAGCGTTGCCCGTGGACCAGCTGGGCAGCGATGTGCAAGTGATCCGCAACGAGCGCAGCGTCAGTTTCCGCATCGACAGCAGCATCCTGTTCCCTTCCGGCCAGACCGACCTAGACCCCAAGGGCATGCAGGTCCTGCAACGCCTGGCGCGGGTGCTGAGCACGGTGCCGCACCGGATCGTCGTCGCAGGCCATACCGACACGCGCACCATCCGCAGCGCGCGCTACCCGTCCAACTGGGAGCTTTCCGGCGCCCGGGCCGGCAGCGTGGTCCGCTACCTGCAGCAGCAAGGCATCGCCGGTGACCGGCTCAGTGCCGTTGGCCTGGCCGATACCCAACCGCTGGGCGACAACACCACGGTACAAGGGCGGGCGGAAAATCGCCGGGTCGAGCTGACACTGGAGCAACGACCACAACCGTGATGCAGCCCTGCAGAAAGACATGGAAGCACTTTTTTCTGCAGGGCCATCAGGCCACTCACTATGCTTGAGCCAGCCGCAGGAAGCGGCCCCCTATTCGCGACAACGGAGCGTCCATGTCCCTTGCCCTCGTCCACAGCCGCGCCCAGGTTGGCGTGCAGGCACCTGCTGTCAGCGTCGAAACCCACCTGGCCAACGGCCTGCCCCACCTCACCCTGGTCGGCCTGCCCGAAACCACCGTCAAGGAAAGCAAGGACCGGGTGCGCAGCGCCATCGTCAACTCCGGGCTGAACTACCCGCAAAGGCGCATCACCCAAAACCTGGCACCGGCAGACCTGCCCAAGGACGGCGGGCGCTACGACCTGGCCATCGCCCTGGGCATCCTTGCCGCTGACGGCCAGGTGCCGGTGGCAACATTGGCCGACATCGAATGCCTGGGCGAGCTGGCGCTTTCGGGCAAGCTGCGCCCGGTGCAGGGCGTGCTGCCTGCCGCACTGGCGGCGCGCGAGGCTGGCCGGGCACTGGTGGTACCGCGGGAAAATGCCGAAGAGGCGAGCCTGGCGGGTGGGCTGGTGGTGTACGCCGTAGGGCACCTGCTGGAACTGGTCGCGCACCTCAACGGCCAGGTGCCGCTGCCTCCCTTTGCCGCCAACGGTCTACTGCTGCACAGCCGCCCTTATCCCGACCTCAGCGAGGTGCAGGGCCAGGTGGCCGCCAAGCGTGCCTTGCTGCTGGCGGCTTCAGGTGCGCATAACCTGCTGTTCACGGGGCCGCCCGGCACGGGCAAGACACTACTGGCCAGCCGCCTGCCCGGCCTGCTGCCGCCGCAGGATGAGCATGAAGCGCTGGAAGTGGCAGCCATCCAGTCGGTAAGCGGGCACAAACCGCTTGATAGCTGGCCGCAACGGCCGTTTCGCCATCCGCACCACTCAGCGTCCGGGCCCGCGCTGGTAGGCGGAAGCTGTAAGAAGCATTAGTAAACAAGAAATACAGTATTAAAAGAGAAAATCCATCAGTAAATGAGAAAACTTTATTCAGCTGAGGCCCTGCTGCTTCCACACCGCGCAGGTCAAATAGCCGCACGGACTTTCATCATGGATAGTTACACCGTGGCCGACCTGCTGACCTTCTATCAGGTGACACAGAAGCTGCGAGTTAACCTCGACGTGAAAAACCTGTTCAACGAGGATTACGAAGAATACGCTTACCTTGGTGCGCCTCGCACAGTTCGGCATTGAATCGAGGGACCTGAACAAGCGTTGCCACGTCGGCACGGCCTAATATGAAAGCTACCAAAGATCATCTGATGGGAACGTCGCATCGTTTGGTAGGGCTTCAATATAAAATTCAATATTTTCCGATATTTTTTCTAGCACGTCTGGAAGGTAAGGCACCAAATCATGAAACCCATCCCCATTAGGTCCTCCATGGTAACGACGGCAATAATCCAAAATCGATTTTCGTGACACTTCATCAATCATCTGCATTGGATCACGGCTGTTATAATCGTGAAAGCTAGACAGATGAACAAATCTACAACAGAAATCGTAGACAAGGCGAATCCAGCCTTCGAATCCGTCAGCGAAATCAACCATCTGACGGTCAGTCACCCATCCCTTTTTACCTTCGTTCCGCCACTTTTCTCCATTAACAGATGCCATAATCAGAGACATTCGTCGTGGTAATGGTTGGCTCAAGAGAAATATTACTCTAACCATCGAATCCAATTCTTGCCGGAGCACCGACGCCATTTGACTTGGAACGTTGGCAATCAGTAGGGCATGCATTGCGGCCTTGTGATCGTTGGACCGCTTAATCACTTGCCTTTTGAAAATGTATATCGTATCCATTCGAACTTCTCACTTTTCTTGTCATAGCTGGCCATGATACGGCCAGAAAGATTATGCGCAGCAACTATCACTCAAAGCCCATGCAAAACTCAAACATCGAGAAACCTTTTAATTGAATATTATAGTCGAGAGAAAAATCGCATCGAATGAGATCCACTACAATCAAATGAGAGCATGAGGCCTTAACTGCGAGCTATGCTCCGCCCATTCACTCACGTAATCGCCCCTGCTTGAAGGCTATTTTGTACGAAAAATACACGCGCCGACTCATGAATTTTCTCAACAATTAGTGAATGTAGTTGACGTTTGTCGTGACGGCTTGGATTGATGGTTTGCCCTGTAACTCTAAGCTTAGCACGACTTCCAAGTGGCATATTGAACTTGAGCAGCATATTTCTCTTGAAAGGCATCAAACTATTGCTTACGCTTGTGACCTGAAGATTCTTATATGGCAGCACACCCGAAACAACAGAATCCACGGACAATGAAAAAAGTTGCGTAGCATAAATTTCATTTTCGTTAAACTTGCTCCGACCATTCGGCATAAAAAGACCATTCCCCTTAAGAATACACGGCAGCCATGACTGAAACTCTGAGCTCAGTACAAAATTCGCATACGCCCTTGAAGGGCACAGGTAATGTCTGAACAGTTCCGCACAAGGGATAAGAATTCTAACGAACTCACTTTCAAACTGAACATAATTTACATGGGACAAGAACTCTGCTCTCGAGCACTTGGCACGAAGGAGTCGCTTATGCATCTCTTCAGGTGGCAGATGATGGGCTGCGTCCACATAGGTTATTTTATAGCTACTAAGATCCACCCAGTGCCCCCCATATGTATGCGCTGAGATTCTTATTCCGTTCTGCCATAGTGATCCTGGAATAAGCACACGAATCGCGTCAATTGGAAGCAAAACATGGATACTGAACCCAGACCAGGTTCTTTCTTTCAGATCTTTCACAGAACGAAAGTAAAATACTGCTTCGAACCTCTCCTTATCCCTCGAAAAAAACAACTGCCCAACACCCAAAACCTCAAAAATCGTTGAGCCACGATCTAACTGGGGGAAGTACCTCATGTTCAACACCTAACACTTATCTAGAAGGTAGCAGCTCAAGACTCACAATAAAACTAGCCAAGCCTAGCATGCAACATTGACATGCACATATAGAAACCATCATATTGAGCTTGCCCTTGCAGTCGACAGGTAAATCACCCTTGAACAATCTCGCTAAATCTTCCGTACTAACCAATACGCAAGTCGCACACGCTGCAAATCTGGCAAAGTCAATTAGCCATGAAAACGGTAACCGAGACGCCGCCTTAATATTAACCTGCTTCTCAAGCGGCCTAACAGTCACTGAAATTTCACAACTAACCGTCAGAGATTATTTAACTGCAGACGGGGAAATTTTACATGAATCCGAGGTTAGAGAAAATATCTCCTACAACGGTCGGTGCCGACCTCTTTTCTGGGCAAATGATAAAACGAATTGTGCAATTGACGCACATTTAGCAGAGCGTTCAATTCGCAATCACGGCACCACTTCACACAAAACTTTTCGAGGACTAGATCCAGACTCTCCACTGTTCGTGTCTGGTCGTACCGGGGCTGCCCTAAAAATTAGCGCCAAGGTAAGAGATGGTCAAACCTACTATAGCTGCAACCAATTAAGCAGACTTATTGTTAGAATACTCGAGCTATCTGGAATACAGGGTGTAACGGCACAATCTGGCAGACGAACATTAGCCTGCAAAATGGCGAAACATGGAGTTAAGTACAGTTACATAGGTGAACTCTTAGGCATTGAGAGCCTTGAAGCGGTAAAAAAATTGTGTCAAAGCTCGGCTCCATGCTTCAAAACAATCATGAAATCGATTTTTAAGTGAATCGCCCTCGGTTTCGAAAACCCCGTAGCTATCGGCCAGATGGAGCCTTACGCGAAGGTATCGAGAGCAGCGTGGCGATGATGCATGAGAGTGCGGAGCACGCTCGGCTAGCATGACTTGCTCCCAAGAAGAGATCCATCGCATTTATTTCAGAAGCCTCCAATAGCCTCTGCAAGATCAAAAGGATTTTATAAATAATGTCAGTTATTGAATTAGCATCCATCGGAGAGAAGCGTAGCTATGCGTCTACAGTCCTTCCCGGGTTAATTCTTGGGCCAACAGTTTTTTTACCTACAGAGCACTTACTGATTATCTGAAGCATGCTGTTGATCCCTGGACGCTCATCGCTTACGGAATACCCATTCTCTACGGCGTTCCCGCATTTTTTCTGACCGCAGTCGTAGTCTTGCAACATCGGCTGTCGCCTGGATTCAGGCTGGTTGGGCGATTTGATCACAGAGTTCTGGGAATTGGGGTTGCTGCGGTAGTCTTCGCGTATCTGATAGAGACTGCTGCAGTGCTGTACCTAGGACTAGGTCGGGAATTTCAGATGTCTGTATTGGGATTCGGACAGACGCCTGCCCAGTATTGGCTGATGGTCGGATCGCTCTTAGTCTTACCCCCTATTGTGGAGGAGCTGGCATACCGTACATTTTTGCTGCAGACACTGCCCTTCAACAAGCATTGGACCGTCGCCGTCCTGGCGGTCGTGATCTCTGCCGGCTGCTTTATGTGGGCGCACTTTGGTGTTTACAAGATTTGGACTAGCCATGTGCTGTTGTTTTTCCTGGGGGTGATTTTCGCGGTAGGTAGGGTAATGACCGGTGGGGTGGTGTTTTCGATGATACTCCACAGTGTTGCGGTCGCCTGCGGTTTGATCTTGGACTATGCAGGTACAGCGCTGGGATGGAGCGGATGGTGACTTGCAGTTGGTCGGTGCCGGTGGGTTAGGCGCAGAAGTCACAAGGGGCCTAACCTGAATGGAAATGGGCCCTGGTTTGAGAGCTGGGCTTGGGATTGTCGCTGTGGCGCTGCGGCTTGACCGAATCTCCCGCAGCGCGCTGGAAGCCGGTGCCAGCGCCCTGCTGCGTGAGTGAAAATCTGAAAGATCTGGAGCTGTCGGCTGCGGGCCTGAGAGTGATCGATGGCCCGCAGTTGGGAAATTGCGCCGCACTTGACCAGTGAGAATCACCGAAGCTGACCACCTGTTTGCATTCGACTTGACCACCCAATTGCATCGGATTTGACCAGCACAATTCGCGACCTCGACCGGCTGGAATCGCCCCCCCGTAGTCGCCGTTGGTGACAGCAGCTATCGGCCAAAAGGTCGCCCATAAGGCACTGGCCGCAACGCCGGTGCCTCTGCAGAGAAGCCCTGCTTCCTAGTCCAAGTTCAGCCGCTTGCGTGTCTCGTCGCTCATGAAGATATCGTAGATATGGCGATACTCGCGGGCATGGGTCTCAATTGCCGTGACCTTGTGATACCGAATTGAGCCATGCACAACAATTACCTTGGTAGGCGGCTTAAACGGATTGTCCAATTCGACCTCGACCACAACGGGGGGCTTTTCGTCACCAACTCTTTCAGCGTCGGCCTCCGGCGGGGGTACATAGGCAAGGCGGCTGGCCTCGGGGAATAAGACTACGTTGGTACCCGTCTCACCCGTCTGCACGGATGGGAAGACCAGACCGTCGACCTGCTTGCCAAAGCGCAGCCGTAGGTACTCGAACACCACCTGAGTCGACAGATAGCTCAGCTCATCATTACGAGCCTTTGGCCTGGACATCTTTTTGACAAGTGAGCCCAGGAATACCTTGCGGTGTAGCGCCTCACGAAACCCTACGTCCATGAGCGAAAGACCCGGAAGTTCAACCTGGTCCAGAGCCGTGAGGTCAAGGAGCTTCAGTTCGGCGACTGGAGTCAGCGCTGTGCTCACCACATGATCCCCGGTGATGGAGCGGATTTCGCTCAGACAGGTCTCTCGCTCCAGCGCGCAGTACAGAGCGGAGATACCGTTCGGCGTCATCCTTTGACTGCTTGCCAAGAATCTTGGAGTAGGGCCGAATTGGCCAGCAGGATCATTAATTATCTTCTCCGCATCGCTGAAGCCTTTAGCAAGACGCGCACGGTACATCAAGTCGCCATTGGCCATGGTCCGGATAGCTTCAGACTTAAGGCCTTCGTTATCGGCGACCAGCAAGGAGAAAATCGAGTCGAGAAATTCTCCGGCATTCGCGTTGAAGAAGCGGTGCGTGTACTGCACACCCTCAACGAACTGGTCCCAAAGACCTTCGTAGAGGTTTACTTCCATCGCGTCGTCTTCGCCATAAAAGTGCGTAGTGTCGCCGGCGTCATCTAGATTGAATTCATCTGGAACACCGCTACACAAATCGTCGAAATATGGTTCGTTGCCGAGATCAAACCATTCCGAGAGAACAATATCTATTTCTGCAATGGGGAAAAGCTCAATTCTGGCCCCATACAACATGCTGAGCTCGTAGTCCGAGAGATTCTCCTTACGAGCAATATTCTCGCGAACCCGGGCATAGACGTATTCAAATAGAATCTGGGACTCAATTGCCTTCCCACGGCGCTGGCAATACTTGCAGCTAGCTTCCTGCCCGTGCGCATCGAACAGCTTCTTGAGAGGTTCCGGAGTGACGCATTCAATACAAATCATCGCTTCTTCCTGAAGGTTCTTTTTCTCATACATATGGCTGGAGCCATCTACTTAGGGAATCTCCGAACAAGCCTTCAGTTATGCGAGAATCCCCGCAACACCTGATCCGAGCCGCCCATGAGCCAGATGAGCTTTTCCGACTTTGAGTACGCCGGCAAGCGCAAGCAAACCCGCCGAGAGCGCTTCCTCGCCGAAATGGATCAGGTGGTGCCCTGGGCAGGCCTGCTGGAGCTGATCGAACCGTTCTACCCCAAGGCCGGCGGCGGTAGAAAACCCTATCCTCTGGAAACCATGCTGCGCATCCATCTGTTGCAGAACTGGTTCTCCCTGAGCGACCCGGCCATGGAAGAAGCGCTCTACGAAATCACGCCCATGCGCCAGTTCGCACGCCTGACGCTGAGCGCGCCAATCCCCGAAGACACCACGATCATGAACTTCCGGCACTTGCTGGAGAAGCATCAGCTCGCACCGGCAATCCTTGCGGTCATCAATGGTTATCTGCAGGAAAAAGGCCTGTCGCTGCGCCAAGGCACCATCGTCGATGCCACCATTATTCATGCCCCCAGCTCGACCAAAAATAAAGAAGGCAAGCGTGATCCCGAGATGCACCAGACCAAGAAAGGCGGTCAGTATTTCTTCGGGATGAAGGCGCACATCGGTGCCGATGTCGAGTCCGGCCTGGTGCATCACGTCCATGGCACCGCTGCCAATGTGGCCGATGTCACGCAGGTGGCTGAACTGCTGCATGGCGAAGAAAACGCCGTGTATGCAGATGCCGGTTACACCGGTGTCGAAAGGCGCGAAGAGCATGAAAATCGGGGGGTGATCTGGCAGATTGCAGCGCGTCGCAGCACCTATTCCAAGCTGAACCAGCGCAGCGTACTGTACAAAGCCAAGCGCAAGATCGAGTTCTGCAAGGCTCAGACACGGGCCAAGGTCGAGCATCCGTTTCGCGTGATCAAGCGGCAGTTTGGTTACGTGAAAATACGTTTTCGTGGGCTGATGAAAAACACGGCTCAGTTGACCACGCTGTTCGCCCTGGCAAACCTGTGGAGGGTTCGAAAACAGCTCATGGGTATGGGTGAGGTTCGCGTTTAACACGGAGAACCGGTCGAAAAAGCTCTCCGTACATGATTTTTCGGTCACTTTTCGTCCAATGACGCTGTAGGTGCCTGGAAAATTGCAACTTGCCGCGGCTGCACGACAAGTTGATCGGAGCATCCTTAGCAAAGCTGGCAGCGCCCGTGTAGCCCCCAAAAGCGGCAGCTGATTGCACTGCACCATTAAGGTAATCTCCATCAGGGACCATTTGAACAGACATTCCAAGGAAGACCGAGCCACTCATGTCCGCAGATAAATCTCTTGTCGCTGCCCTTCAAGCGCTGTGGGACATCCCGCCACCCGGCCCACAGAATCTCTGGAGCAGCCGCGAGTTCGTCGCACTGAAGGAGTTGCTCGCCAAGCGCTACCGTAGCGGAAAATCCACCTTCGGACTGGAGGTCTCCATCGGCAATGCGCTTAGGTCGCTGGGCCTGCCATGCAGCTCCCCCCATCTGCCCAACCAGCCCAGGCCAGACATGGGTAAGGTGGCTGCCGCGTTGGCTCACGAGTTTCAACGTACCACCACTAGGCGGCGTTACCTCTGCCCGCTCGATATGGCCGATGAGCTCCCGTCCTTCCAGTTTGGCAATGCCCGGATGGGTCGATTCACCGCTGCCGAACTTGAGGTTTTGTTCAATGCGCCCCGCTTAGAGCGCTATTATCCAGGCATACGGCTGGACGCTCAGCGCCTGTCCCAGTTTCATTGGATGGTCGTAGAGGAAGACGTCTCTGTTCTCGGCGAATCGGGCAATCGCCAGTTCTCCTGGCTGGACTTCCCCATCGGAAAGGATCTGGGCGAGATTGTTCCCCACAGCGGGCGCTTCCCCGCTGCGGTAGAGAGCGCGCTGTTCTTCCTGCTGCTGGCGCCATGGGATGACTGGGCCGAGATGACCGAGGTGGACTGGCGGGGTTTCCGGCTGCCTTGGGTCTACACCCTCGACGATGACCTGTGCGCTTTCCCGCAGCCGCCGCCACCCCCTGAGCGGCTGTCGTGGGAGCCGTACTCCCACCAAGTGGACTACGACGAGTGGGAGGAATCCGAACGCCCGATGTGGCTGCGAACCTGGGCAACCGCCGAGGATGTGCGGCAGGCACTGGAAGCTAGGTGGGAGCTGCTGCAGGCAACGAGTACCCAGGCGTCGGAACTTTTCTCGACTCCAGTGGAGCACTTCCTGGTCCGTGCGTTCCTTTCCGATGGCATCGATGAAGTGATGGCGCACCTCATCATGATTGAGGCCGCGTTCGGCGCCGAGGCAGACCACAGGCGCAAGCTGCGACTGACAGGCGATAATTACGACGAATCGCCGACACGCAGGGTTGCTGCAAGACTGAGCGCCGCCATTGTCGAGCCGGGCGCAGCGAAGGAGTATCTGGACCTATACGATATGCGATGCACCTACGTTCACGGGCGCCCTGAAGATCGCATCATCTCCACCCAACAGCGGGTCTTGGCACGTCGCCTTGCACGCGAAGCGGCAAACGCCCTGGTTGGCTTGGCGCAAGCACAACATGCCCGTGAAATCGTCCTGTTCGACTTGCTCAATCGCGGCGTGGCGAACCTCCCACCCAAGCCGTGACCATGCGGCTAACTCAGGCGCAGCCTCATGAAGGTAGGCGGCGTGTTGCGAATGTCCGCATTGAGTTATTGATTTCCGCCGGCCAAGGTCACTCAGTGTACTGGTCAAGTCTGATGCAAACGACTGGTCAGGACCAATGCAAATGGGTGGTCAAGTCCTTGCAATTACGCAGCAGTCTGCATTTAAGAGCTTTATGCGAGTCCGTGTTTAGGGAATCAACCTTGTTGTCGTACTCACCGTCTTTCGCTGCTCCAAGGTCGATCGATCATTTGACGAGGTCATGCGCCGGTGCTTGAGCCTAAAATCCCACAAGCGCGCGGCCGCGGCTTCGGCATTTGCTTGATACGCGTAGTTTCCATCGGGTTTGGGTAGGAAAAAGCCCACGGGTGCCGGGTCCCCGTTCTCCGTGCCACTGAATGCAAAAACCTCGAGCAGTTCAAGCTTGTGCTGAGACTCTGGACGGAAGCACACATTCACACCACCTGGGACCCGGGTCGAAGAGTAGGCCCAACCATCGGGGCTGAAGTTCATGATCGAGTTGGTGAATTCGCTGCTGAACAGATACGCACCCTTACCGGCAGCCAATAGGTTTTGGTTGATAAATTTGCGAATTAGGATGAGCTTCTTTTTCGCCTCTGATGACAGCTCGACGTCAAACCGGCTTCCCATGGAAGCAACAGTCAAAGGCTCTTTTGCTTGGTAAGCCATCAAAAGAATCTTAGATTGCGGCTGGGCTTCTACTTCCGCAAAAGTAGTGTGTATTTGTCCTTCCGATGTATAGAGTAGGCCTTGGGCGGGTCGATTGATACGTCCATAGTCGTCGATAAATTTTCCAGGTGCTGCCCAGAACTCCGACTCCGGCAAATCTTTGAACTCCTCGCGCCAGATTCTTGCTCGGTAAAATATACCCGCCGGGTCATATTCTCTTTCTTGGGCTGGGAACGCGCCTGCCCTATATGGGCCGACCTGAATCATGAATACATCTTTGATTCGCTCGTAGATATCGTCAGGGCCATATGTTTTATAGTTTTTGTTAAATGAATCAATGCGCCTTTTTAGCTCTTTGCTGCTAATGGAGCGGAGCAAGTTCTCGATGTAGGAAAGGTCTTCCTTTGTCGCGCCTTTGCTATCCATTTCTGACGTTGACATGTGTTGCCTCTGCCTCTCGTGATGTTTGCTGTGGTCACTTCTAGGTGTTCACTCAAGGTTCCTGACCATGGGTGAGGTGGCTAGGCCAAGCTATCACTGAGGTCGTGCTTTGGGCCAGGCAACGCTAGCGGAAATGGTGTAGACCAAGGTCTAACGGATACAAAAAGGGCCAGCCTGTCTGGATAGACCTTTTACCCGTGGAGCGGTGTTCCGCATCGTTGCGTGCAACTGGGATAGACGGGGATGACCGAAGCGCCTTCTCGATCGTGAGCATGCGGCTCTTCAGGTCCTCCAAGAGCAAATAATCAGGCTCACCACAAACCATTTGCTGGGAATGTCAGATAAAGTATTTAATATCTGACATAATTCACTCTGGAAACCTCCGATGTCCTTACCATCGATCATTCTGGAACGCTCCCACGCCCTGCCGGCGGGCACCGTTCTGTCCCCCAAGGAGTTTTTGCACTTGGGAAGTCGGGCCGCAATTGATCAGGCGTTTTCCAGACTGACGAGGGGAGGAATGCTCTGCCGAGTAGCGCGAGGCATTTACGTGCGCGCGGCTTCAGGGGCCAAAGGAGCTGTGCCAGCCCTGGAAAAGGTGGTGAAGTCCATGGCGGAAAAAGGTAAGGCGGCTATTGTCTTGGCTGGTGCACAAGCAGCGGCACTTCTCGGCCTAACCCCCACCCAGCTGGGCAATGAGGATTTTTTGACCTCTGGCCGCACACAGCACCTGAAGGTCGGGAACCAAGTGGCTCTGGTCCGGCATGCCCCCCAATGGATGCTGGCGTTGGGCAGTTCCAGGGCCGGGAATGCGCTTCGCGCGCTGGCGTGGCTAGGGCCAAAGCACGCCGAAAAGACTGCTCGCCAGATTCGTTCAAAGATGTCTGGGGCGGAGTGGGAAGCACTGTCATCGATCCGCGGTCGCCTTCCTTCCTGGATGGCAATCGCCGTAGGCCGAGCGTCAGCAGCACAGGACGGCCAGTGACCAACGGCCTCATTTTGAGGGCGTAAGCACGGAAAGCATTGGGTCAGAACGTTTACACTATAGATATCGAAAAGGCAGGAAAACCATGGCTAGCGGCGAGCACTTGAAGGCACTTTTACGTTCCCACATAAAAGGGGACGATAGCCATTTCCTCTCCGTCGCCATGCAGATGGCCGCACACGAAGCCAAACAAGGTCATGGCAAACTCGCCCAAGACCTGCGCACGCTCATCGACGCAGCGGTCAGCAAGCGAAATCAGCTGCCGCCCAGTCAACCCGTACCTATTGGTCAGCCGCGCGGCGAGTTGAGCAACCTTTTGTCGGTGGCCATGCCGAGCACTCGCTTCTCGGAAATGGTGCTCGACGAAGGCACACACGGCCGCCTCGCTCGGATTATCAGCGAGCAACGCAACTTCGAGAAGATTCGTGCCCACGGACTGTCCCCGCGCAGGAAACTGCTGCTCGTGGGGCCACCAGGTACCGGCAAGACAATGACCGCGTCGGCACTCGCCGGCGAGCTCAAGATCCCTTTGTATGTCGTCCGCCTAGACAGCCTGATCACCAAGTTCATGGGCGAGACTGCAGCCAAACTGCGCCAAGTATTCGACGCCATTCGTGATACTCGAGGCATCTACTTCTTCGACGAGTTCGATGCCATCGGCTCTCAACGTGGTTTGGCAAATGACGTCGGTGAAATTCGACGGGTGCTCAATAGCTTCCTGCAAATGATTGAGCAAGATCAATCGAACAGCCTGATTATCGCGGCCACGAATCACCCTGAAATTCTCGACTACGCCTTGTTCCGCCGCTTCGATGATGTTATCGAATATGGGTTGCCCAACAGCGAACAGATCCAGGCCGTACTCAAAAGTCGCTTGGCAAACTTTTCGAAGAAACTCAGTAAGTGGGATGCATTAGCCGAGGCTGCAGCAGGCCTCAGCTATGCGGAACTGACGCGGGCAGCGGATGACGCTATCAAGGATGCGATCATAGATGACCGTGCCCAGGTAGATGCTAGCGACGTGGAAAGGCACCTTGGGGAGCGCAAGGCCTTCCACCAACGACAACGGATATAAGTCGGTAGAGCTTTTCGATGACGGAACCAAACGCAGGACAGCGACGACACTTCCACTTCAAGCAGACAGGGAAAGCCGAAAGGTTCCAGTCGACGATCAGCGCCAAGCGGAATCCCTGGTACCCGGAGCGGGATCGCAGGACTCACGGGGATTTGCTGAGAAGGCAGTTGCAGCGTGTGCAAGTGCAGCTCGACGAGGCTGTGAACCTCCAACGTGCAAATGGTCAAGAGAAAGGCCTCGGGCTTCAAATTGAATTCGTAAGCGAACCTTCCTTCCCCCTCGTCTTTGAAGGGCTGGCCCGCGGACAACAACGGATAGAGCTGTTAAACGTCCGATTTGATAAAGCAACCGACACTCACTTCGCGACAGTCTTCGTCCCCGATGGAAAGCTGGTTGCGTTCGAAAAGCTGGTGACGAAATACCTCACCGAAAGCTCGAAGAAAGACATTCCTCTTAACACCCCGTTGCTTAATCCTATTGCCGAAATCCGCTCAGCCACCTTCGAAGCGTTGTGGACAGATGCTACCCACATGCTGCCCGAGGATGACCAGCAGGTTGTCTGGTGGGAGTTCTGGCTTCCGGCGCGCGACAATCAGGCAGCAGTTGAACAAAGATTCAGGACAATTGCTGCAGTGCTTCGCATCAGGACGTCAGAGCACGTACTCACATTCCCCGAGCGCACGGTCATCAACGTTTTTGCATCACGCGCGGCAATAGTCGAATCGATTCACTTGCTAAACGAGGTGGCAGAGATCCGAAGGGCGAAAGAAACAGCCGAGTTTTTCGACGCTCTACCGCCCATTGAGCAACAGGCCTGGGTCACTCATCTCACCGACAGGACCACGCCGGCCGCAGATGACAATCTTCGAATTTGCCTGCTCGATACCGGCGTGAACCCCGGTCATCCATTGCTATCAGCCCACATTGATCTCGACGATCTGCACACAGTCAATGCCGAATGGGGCGTCGATGATCGTCAGGGGCATGGCACAGGGCTCGCCGGCGTCGCGCTGTATGGCGATCTGATAGAACCCCTCGACGGCAACAGCCCAGTCACAATTTCCCATCGTCTTGAATCTGTGAAGCTGCTTCAAGCGGATCGGAGTGATTCCAGCGAGCCTTATGGTGCGCTGACATTGCGAGCGGTGGCGTATCCCGAAATATCCACCCCCTTCAAACAACGCATTTTCAGCATGGCGGTCACCAGCATCGATGACCGAGATAGGGGACGGCCTTCAGCGTGGTCATCCGCGGTGGACATGCTTACCTCTGACTCTCTGGGCCAACGCGCAAATCCTCGGTTGATGATTGTCTCCGCCGGCAACGCCAAGGAATCTGGCTGGGTGGAATACCCCAATAGCAACATCACCGACGGTATCCACGATCCTGGTCAGTCTTGGAATGCGCTCTGTGTCGGCGCGTACACGCTCAAGGACAGGATTGTTCCACCGTACCCAAACTCAAGTGCATTGGCAGCCCACGGCAGCTTGAGCCCATACAGCACGACGTCGAGACTCTGGCTCAACACTCCATGGCCATTGAAGCCTGATGTTGTGTTTGAAGGGGGAAATCTCATTCGGGACGAGATTGGCGCGTTTAGCCACACATCGTTGTCACTGCTCACCACCTCTCATCGGCCTCAAGAACACCTTTTCTCCACCACTTGGGCGACCAGCGCAGCTTCAGCGCTCGCCGCGCGAATGGCTGCACAGATATCGGCGGCTTATCCGGAGCTATGGCCCGAGACCGTCCGTGCTCTGATTGTCCACTCCGCCGAGTGGACTGAGCGCATGAAGGTGGACTTCCTCAGAGGAAACGCTAAAGGAGCGTATGAAAATCTCGTGCGTACCTGCGGGTTCGGTGTGCCCGACATTGGGCGAGCGCTTTGGAGTGCCTCCAACACACTGACCCTCATCGTCGAAGATGAACTGAAGCCCTATACACGAGTGCAATCCAAGCCACCCACTGCCTTCGACATGCATCTTCACCAATTGCCATGGCCGAAGGAGGCTTTGATCGACCTAGGCGAGGCCGAAGTTGAAATGCGTGTCACCCTTTCATACTTCATCGAGCCCAACCCCGGGGTAGCTGAGCGTGGTCTAAAAGGTCGCTATCGCTACGAATCACACGGGCTTCGCTTCCAGGTAAGCCGCCCCAACGAAGACGTGATCGATTTCCGCCACCGCATTAACAAGCGGGCTCGCGACGAAGAGGAGGGCCTTCCGATTGTCTCCAGCGCGTCGGACGACCGCTGGTTGATTGGCGTGAATGCGCGCCACCGCGGCTCTCTTCACTCGGATGTGTGGCGAGGCCCAGCCTCAGACCTGGCAGGCCTGGGCATACTCGGTGTCTACCCCGCCCCTGGATGGTGGAAGACCTTGGTATCGAAGAAGCGATTCCACGATAAGGTTCGATACAGCCTGGTCGTCTCGATCAAAACACAGCAAACCGAAATAGACCTGTACAACGCGGTGAGTACCGAGATCGTGAACAGAGCGGCCATTACTGTCTGATCGCTCCTGGCACTGAGCCCCAAACGAGCGATCTGGGGCAGCAGTACTTTTCCATCGAGCCAGCGCTTGCCCCACCACGGCAGCAAGCGCTGAGCCAGGCGCCGGTCTCAAATGAGGCGCTATAGTGGGAAATTGCACATCGCTTGACCAGTCAGTCTGATTGACCGTGCACACCACCCATTTGCATTCGACGTGACCACCCAATTGCATTCGATCGTGACCAGCCCCTTGAGCCCGGGTGCATCGGAGCTGTTTGCGCTATCGCTGTGTTGCCAGATGGTTGCCTTGCAGTGCGAAAGGAGCAATGGCTCGAGGCATGCGAACAACCGGCTCGGGTGAGAGCGGCACAGTATATCGGTGCTCGTTAGAAAACGAGCTACCCGGTCACCACGACTTGGAACTGCTCGAATAGAGATGTCGTAAACACTGCCGGCAGCAGGCCACGTGACTGTGGCCACATAACTTGCTGCGAGCTTGTAGCAGCGCCTGGTCACCCGCCGCTATCAAGGTGAGCATCCAAGGGGCCACTTTTAATCGGGGGCAGCATGGCCCTGAACACAGAGAAATCACTTTTCACGGAGTCGAGGACGGGCCTGAGGCATCCAGAGCCGATGGAGTCAGAAATGGATATATGGCTTTGTCTTATCAGTTGCAGCAGGCTCTATGACTCGTATTTATAAGCAGTGTAATTAATGTCTGCTACAGCCACTCCCCAACATGCGATACTTAACCCTATGGCGCTCTCCTGCGCTGTCCTTGTAATCCATCACAATCCAGTGAGGTGCGCAATCTTTCGGAGTTGGTGATACATGAATCAATTGGGCCACATCCAGTTTCATTCCGTAATGATAGGTCTCAACCGGAATTTGCGCAGGCTCATCATATGCGAGTACTAACGATGAATCGAAAATAAATACGAGCGAAACCACATACTTCATCTTGGCGTCCATAAATTGGCAATTGGTGCATTTGGGTGGTATTTTAATGTGGGGATTAGGAGGAGCTACGTGCAAGGTTCAATATTTTAAATTAATAGAATAAGAGTCTCGCTGCTTTGAGCGAGACCCTGAGTTTTTAGGTTTTAAGCTAAGTCGACGCTACTTAAGCATCTACAAACAGAACTTGACCGCTGATGAAACCGTCGACGGAACGCTCGAACGCTTTACCTACCAAAACACCCGGCACTGGCTGGAAGCCAGGCATCATTTCACCGTAGACTTCCCATGCCTCTTCCAGCACGGTAGGGTTCACGACGTTGATTCGGATATCGCGAGGCAGTTCGTGAGCGACACATTTTACAAAAGTGTCAATCGCACCGCTCGTAGTTGCATCGGCAATTGCGAACGGAATCGGCTTCACATTCAGAATTCCAGAAATCAGAGTGAACGAGCCACTATCCTTGATATACTTGAGGCCAACACTGACCAGATTGATTTGACCTACCAGCTTACTCTGGATGGTGTTATCCCACTGCTCGCTAGTCATCTCTTCAAAAGTAGCGTACTCGCAGAAGCCTACAGTATTTACTACCGCATCGAAACTTCCAACCTTTTCGTACAGGTCCTCAATAGACTTCTTGTCGGTAATGTCTACCTTGTAGTCGACACCTTCGCCGCTCCGGCTTGCAGTAATAACACGGTGTTTTCCGAGGCCGGTAAGTGCTGCTTGACCCATTTTACCGTTTGCACCAATTAGAATTACCGTTTTCATAATCAGACCCTTGTGATGAAATTTGTGGGCCCATGTTAGGTCGAACGTGCTACAATTAAAATCATATCCAGCTTGTATGAGATACAATTTTTTATGGTGGACAAGATTGATCTAAAGCACATGCGGGTTTTTCTTCAGCTGGTGAGGGTCGGTAATGTCTCAAAGGTGGCTGAGGAGACAGGTGTCTCGCAGCAGGCTATAAGCGGTTATCTCAAGCGCCTGCGAGACGCTTTTCCCCACGAGCTTTTTCTCAGGCAAAGCACCGGTCTCAAACCGACAGATTTCGCCATAGGCTTAGCCACAAAATTCGAGCGGATCCTGCTTGATGTCGAAGGGTTGTTCGACGACAACTCGTTCGACGCGGCTACCTCTACAGCGACCTTCAGGCTGATAGCAAATGAGTATGCGCAACTCTGCATCATCCCGAAATTGGCGAACTTAATTGCACGGGAAGCTCCTGGGGTTAAGCTCCATGTGACTGACTTTGACATGCGTACGCATGAAGCTACATTGGGGGCCGGTGATGCAGATATACTCATCGGCTTTGCGGATTTTGTAAGTGCAGGAGTCGTTAAGGCGGGCTTGAAAAAAGAGCGATACTCATGGGTCGTAGGTGCTGATTCAGCTATACCCTCCGGCATTAAATCAGTGGCAGATTTACAGCGGTATTCTCATGTTGATTTTGCCAGCGGCGCTGCTCACCTTGTTGATAATATTAAGAATTTTTTACAAGACCACGCAGTGAGTCGAGATGTTGTGGCGATACTTCCTTGTTATACATCGCTTGCCTCCTTCCTGGAGCTTAACGATGTCGTTGCATGTGTTCCATCGGCATTAGCGCGCTCCAGCCAAATCAAAACCTTGACGCTAAGCTCAGAAATGGAGACTTTCGATGTGGTTGTAGGTTGGCACCGGAGATCATCTGGCAGCTCTGCAAGAAAGTGGCTTGCGAAATTAATTAAAAAATCGGTTGAGTAGTCGTCGTACACCAGCGCCGCGACCTCTATTTCGAAAACCAGAATTTCGAAGAGCTGATACTTAATTTCTAGCTCTTCGTACACTCAAGCACCTGTGCCCGAGGTGCAATGGGTTGTTAACATTCCGCCTGCGACGCAGCATGTATATACGCCGCATGGCGGAGCAGACCGACGTCTGACTCCACGCCACGACGGTCTGCTTCCCTAGGTCGCCAAGTTGAATAGCCTGTCTTCTGCCCACAGCGGTCGGTGTTCGCTCGGCAAGCGTTGTTAAAGGCCAGTTACCAACCCAGCTGCTTGTTGAACGACAAGGCATCATAGTAGTCGTGAAGGGTTGCGATTTTGCCATCCTTCAACCGAACGAAGCTGACGCCCTTGAAGGACAATGGTTTGTTGGTTGCCGGTGTTTGGGGACCCCAGGCACCGGTATTGTTACCGTCGAACTGCCATTCAAAAGCAATATTGTCACCGTCGATAATCGGCTGGCCAATCATTTTCCATTTCAAATCAGGCACCGCGTCGATAAAAACCTTTATGACTTCGGTCTTGGCGGCTTCCCGTCCGACTTTAGGCACGCCCACCGAGGCATCAAGAAACTCGCCATTTGCCGCAATGTACTCAGCAGCAGCGTCGGGATCATGTTTATTCCAAGCGTTCATGTAGCCCTGGATAATCTCCAAGGGTTGCTCCTTATCCGCCGCAACCGAGAGTTGAGCAAGGGTCATAAGGCCCAGCAAGCTGATAAAACGAATCGATTTTCCAAACATGGTATTTCCTCATTTTTGGTTGGCGTACAACTAAGTTGACGAACAAAAACTCATTGCGGGTCAGGTAGCACCACCAGCGTCCAATCGAGAGATAGCGGACGCAACTGATACAAGTTTGCGCCAGCAGGGCGACCTGCCAGGTTGCCTACACACCAGTTGCTGGAGTTGGCAGCGACAATGCGGCCCTCGCCATTGATGACGAACGCGTCCGTTGGCATATGCAGCAAGCACCGGGTCAGCAGTTGGTCGAATTCGTGCAGAGCAACGTCCGCTGCCGCGACGCCAACGAAGTGTCCATTGGCAAAAATCGGAACAGAGAACGCCAATATATAGAGCTCTGTGCCGTAAAGGTCGACGAAGGGCCCTTCCACTGAGGCTCGCCCCGTTAGTTTCGGGCGAGTGAACCATGGCATGCTTTGGTAGTTGTAGAAGGTTTCACTCTGGTGGTTGAAGTTCAGAACCATTGGCGCGATCTTTCCGCTCGCTGTGCGGTAGAACCACTCCAGGAACAAGGTCTGATCAGCGAGCTCTTCTGGCTCTACTACCACGCCAGTGCCGTGGATATAAGTGTCGTTCTCCGAAAGCCGCTCTTTTATGGTCGCCTGCAGAAAGGCAAGGTCCTTGATCGTCGGCTTGTTGCCTTCAGCGGTGATGGCATCCCATACCGTAACGACATGTTCTGCCAAGGTCTCGAGATGCTCGAACACCTTTCCAAAAATCGCCTCCAGGCGGTGGGCGCATTGATGGGTATCTTGGTCCAGTTCGGTGCTGGTCATTACAACGCCCCCTCTTGCAGTCGAAGCAGTGCCAGACGCATATCCATCAGGCGTTTGATGGCTTGTTTGACGTGAGCTTCGGTCAGCGCGGTGGCGAGATTGAATTCACCAGCCACCACTGCCTGCAGAATTGCTCTGTGCTCAGCAATGGCGGTGCTCTTGTGTACTTCGCTCGTGGAGATCCAGTGTAATTCCCCCATTTCGGACTGCAGGCGCATTTCACCATGTGTAAGACGCACCGATTGGGCGGCCACCGCAATTTCGATATGGAATCGTGCATCGGCTCTTCGCAGGTCATTGCGCGTTGTGGCGTTCTCCAAGGCAGTCACGAAATGAGCCAGGCGCTGATGGTGTGAATTTGAGGCGCGCCGCGCTGCAAGGCCGGCAGCAGTGGCGGAAATGGCCACGTGCTCATCGCAAAGATCCCGCAACTCCAACGAGCTCATCGTGCTCAATCTAGCCTTGAGGACCTCATCGGAAACCTCTCTTGGGGAGAGTACAAAACTCCCTCCATTGCGACCCCGCTTGGTGTCGACGACGCCGTGATCACGAAGGATTGCCAGTGCATCCCGCAGGGTAATAGTGGCCACACCAAAGTGGGTGGCTAGCTCATATTCACTGGGTAACTGTTCACCCTCGCCGATCAGGCCCAGCTTGATGACTTCTGTCAGCCGCCGGGCGATCTCCTCTGGCTTCCCTTCCTGGCTCACGTGCAGCAGAGACAGGCGACTCATTTTGCTCAACTGGTTCATCGAAGGCCTAAAAATTCACAACAATATTTCAATAATCATATACAGCCATTTCTATATGTCAAAATCCATTTTCACGGCGTATTTCAGCCATGAAATGTCGTTTTTAGACAAAAACGACCTTGCGATTGTCAGCATTTTTTCATTTAGATATTGTTTTAAATGTTTAAACGGGTACGCAGGGCTCGGGCGCAGGGCGCTGAACGGCCGATCCACCAACCAGGAGATTGCTGATGACGACTACAACACTCAACACGTGGGAAGTTCGAGCGCAAGGCTTGAAGATTGAAGGGCGGGCTTTTATCGGTGGTGACTACGCTCACGCTATCGAGGGCCAAACCTTCGATTGTCTAAGCCCGGTCGACGGTCGGCTGCTGGCGAAGGTGGCCAGCTGTACTGTGGCCGATGCGAACCATGCCGTCACAGTGGCCCGCGCTACGTTCGAGTCTGGCGTATGGTCCCGACTGGCTCCGGCAGATAGAAAGCAAGCCATGGTCCGGTTTGCCAACCTGCTGGAGGAGCACGCCGAAGAGCTGGCATTGTTGGAAACTCTGGACATGGGTAAGCCGATCGGCGACTCGCTGGCCGTCGACGTACCTCAAGCGGCGCAAGCGCTGAGTTGGAGCGGTGAGGCCATCGACAAGATCTATGATGAAGTCGCGGCCACACCACACGACCAGCTCGGCCTGGTAACACGCGAGCCGGTCGGCGTGGTCGCTGCCATAGTGCCGTGGAACTTTCCACTGATGATGGCGTGCTGGAAGCTTGGCCCAGCACTGGCAGCCGGGAACTCGGTAGTACTCAAGCCTTCCGAGAAATCACCTCTGACGGCCATCCGCATCGCTAAACTGGCGATCGAGGCAGGAATCCCGGCCGGAGTGCTGAATGTGCTGCCAGGCTACGGCCATACCGTCGGCAAGGCCTTGGCCCTGCACATGGACGTGGATACCTTGGTGTTTACCGGGTCGACCAAGGTCGCCAAGCAGCTACTGATTTACGCTGGCGAGTCGAATATGAAGCGCGTCTGGCTGGAAGCTGGCGGCAAGAGCCCGAACATAGTATTCGCCGACGCTCCCGATTTGCAGGCCGCAGCTGAATCGGCGGCCGGCGCGATTGCCTTCAACCAGGGCGAAGTGTGCACTGCAGGCTCCCGCCTGCTGGTGGAGCGTTCCATCAAGGATAAGTTTCTGCCCATGGTGGTTGACGCCCTCAAGGTTTGGAAGGCGGGCAATCCGCTGGACCCCGAAACGAATGTCGGCGCCCTGGTAGATCACCAGCAAATGAATACCGTGCTGTCCTACATCGATGCGGGCCACAAGGATGGCGCCACCCTTGTGGTGGGTGGAAAGCGTACCCTGGAAGACACTGGCGGTACTTATGTCGAGCCCACCCTGTTCGACGGGGTGACCAACAGCATGAGGATCGCTCAGGAAGAGATCTTTGGGCCTGTGCTGTCGGTGATCACCTTCGAGACCGTGGAAGAAGCCATCGCTATCGCAAATGATAGCCAGTATGGCCTCGCAGCTGCGCTATGGACCGCCGATATCTCCAAAGCTCACCTGACGGCAAAAGCGCTGCGCACTGGCAGCGTGTGGGTCAACCAATACGATGGCGGCGACATGACCGCGCCCTTCGGCGGATTCAAGCAGTCTGGCAACGGTCGTGACAAGTCTCTTCATGCGTTCAACAAGTACACCGAGTTGAAGGCAACCTGGATCAAATTGTAAACCAGAAAAGAAAAATAACTGCTGACAGGACATCGTCCTCAGGGTGAAACAATGAACAGCTCCGAATTTAGCGCACCGGACAGCGATGCTGCCCAGCTTCAGGCGCTTGGTTACAGCTCCAACTTCGAAAGAAGTATGAGTTTGTGGGAAAACTTTGCGTTGGGCTTCACCTACCTATCACCTGTGGTGGGCGTATATACCTTGTTCGGTTTGTGCCTGGCTGCTGGCGGCCCGCCTATGTTTTGGTCCTACCTGCTGGTTGGGCTTGGACAAATGTTGGTGTGCCTGATCTTCTGTGAGGTGGTTTCGCAGTTCCCGATCTCGGGAGGGGTGTATCCGTGGGCTCGTCGTTTGGTGGGTAAGCGCTGGGCCTGGATGGTGGGTTGGATTTATTCCGTGTCGCTGTGTGTAACCATCGCCGCCGTCTCGCTGGGGGCCGGGCCCTATATCGCAGCCATGCTTGGCTTTGAGCCAAACCCGGTGACCAACACATTCGTCGCCCTGGCTTTGACCGTAGCGGCTACCGTCCTGAATTTGAGCGGAACCAAACTTCTCGCCAAGGTCGCAATGTTCGGATTCATCTGCGAGTTGCTGGGCGCGCTCGTTATTGGTGGCTACCTGCTGATCTTCGAGCGGCACCAGCCGTTCTCGGTGTTGTTCAATACCTTCGACATCAGTATCGATGGCAGCTATTGGCCCGCATTCCTGACCGCTTCGCTAGCCGGCATGTTCCTGTATTACGGCTTTGAAGCCTGTGGCGATGTGGCTGAAGAAACGCCCAACCCGAGTAAGCGCATACCCAAAGCCATGCGCATGACGATCTACATCGGAGGCGGCGCAGCAATTTTCGCCGCGTTAGCGCTGATTCTGGCGGTTCCGGACATTGCCAAGGTCCTTTCGGGTGAAGACTCGGACCCCATGGCCACGATCATGGGCAATGCTTTCGGGCCGATTGGCTGGCGAGTCGTGACGGCGGTGATCGCGGTCTCGTTCATCTCCTGTGTGCTCAGCTTGCAAGCAGCAGCCAGTCGCCTGCTTTACTCCTTCGCTCGCGACGAAATGGTTGTGGGTAGCAAGCTGCTCAAGCGCCTCTCGCCCAATACCCGAGTGCCAACTGCAGCTTTGATTACCTGTGGCGTGATCCCGGCTGCAATCGTATGTGCTGGCTTCTATCTGGAAAATGCGATAGCGATCGTAGTCAGCTTCGCCGCTATCGGCATTTACCTGTCCTTCCAGATGATTGTAGCGGGAGCGCTGTTCGCACGTCTTCGTGGCTGGAGACCGGCAGGGCAATTCACCTTGGGTCGATGGGGCTGGATCGTGAATATCCTGGCGCTGGTCTACGGCGTGCTGGCGATCATCAACATGTCATGGCCGCGGTCGCCAGAGGCACCCTGGTATAGCAATTACGGCATCTTGCTCACTGCAGCAGTAGTCATTGCAGTAGGAGTGTTCTACATGGCGGTGTTCAAACCATACGATAAAGGCACAGCGCCGTTTGCCGATGCCTGGACGTTACACAAGCGATAGCGCTTGATTACCGGTTCCTCGGCTTTGCTTTTACCTTCACCGCCTTTAGCCTTCATGGCTTGGGGCGGTGATACACAACTATCCACACCCAGTTTGTATCCCGCGAAGATGGCAGCATGACCGGATAGTTCCAAAGTTTTTCCACACTGCCTGGGTTCAACGCGGAGGGGCTATCTACTACCGGCATCCAGGATGTCCGGACTGGTCAGCGATTCGGTCGCGCAAATATCTGGTTAGGCTGCTGTGTTTCGTCTTGAATTGATGGAGATCGTCGCTTTGATCGCCGGCGGCCACATATTTGGCAAGACCCACGATGCCGTTCCGGTACGGAGGAAAATCAGCGCGCCACATAGGAGTGATTGATCGACAGCAGGCATGGCCATGGAAGTAGTGAGCTTCCTCAACCGACTCTGTCCGCCGGGTTCACAGGAGGGAACAGCTCAACTTTTCCGCTCCTGATGGTTTTCCAACCCCACTCCCGCAGCGCCGAGTTCCGCTCGAACTTACGAATAAACTCTGTAGATGGCTCCCCTTGGCTGATGGACAGTTTATAGCAAGCTCGCATCGCATGATAAACATCGAAGCCCATTTTGCCGTGAATCAGGTGCATCATAATCTTTACGCGCTGAGGCCAAGTAAGGAATTTTCCGTTGCGGTTCGGATTTTGATAGACCATAAGGTTTAAGTGAGCCGAGGCTTCAACATAGGAAAAACTATCCATTGATAACTCCAAGCGGCGTGGCACACCTAAAGTTATAATATTATCGATGATCCAACTCACAACCTGATGAGCTACCTTTCGAGAGGCGAGCTCGATGGCGACCATAGTCAGGACGTTATGAATAACCTGTGTTGCCCGAGTCACAAATTGATCATTTTTTGATCATGCGCTTCAAGTGTTAGAGCTATTAGTCCGGCTAAAGCATCTAGACTGGCACGCCGCTCAAGTTTATCAAGTATCAGCTGGGTGCTAGGCTCACGGGCGGAGTATGTTGAGAATCCCGCATTACCCGTCGTAAACAAGACGTTCAGAACATCTATGCTTAGGCTCTTGAGAATACTGTCTTAAGTCCCATAGCTCAGCTCTGGCTATAGCTGTGCCCAAGCATAGCTCGGCGATGAGCTTGGGCATCTGATCCACTGATCATCAAAAGCGCGCGCCTGGTCACGATCACTGCAAATGACTGGTCAGATCGAATGCAATTGGGTGGTCACGTCGAATGCAAATGGGTGGTCAAGTCCATGCAATTACGCAGCTATAGAAAGAGAGAAATTTTCAAGGGTTTGAGGACAAAGGGCAATCGCCGCACTGCGAGCCAACGCTTTGCGCCTGTGAGTATCGGTCGTCGTAGCCACCTGACTCGTCCGGTCTTCACTCCCCGGTAATACCTAGCGCGTCATCTTCACCAACCGCTTTGCCCAATCTCGCTGCACGCCAAACACCTCACCCAAGGTTTCCCAATTCACCTGATCGCCCTGGCTAGTCAGATAAGCAGCCGCGGCCAGGACCTCCTGTTGGTTTGGCGAATAGACTCGCTGGTCAAGCCGAGAAACCGCATCCTCAACCCAGAAGGGGAGAAGATCGGGGTATTCACTGATTCGGCTACGTGACAAGTGGGCAACGTGACAGGCCTCGATAAATCGGTCTGGCCACTCTTGCAGCAGCCAGGCCGCTCGCAACATTAGGGTGAGCCTACGCTCACTGCGCAAGTACTCGAAATCCTGTCTGGAGGACGCTAATGCAGGCGTCCCGAGTTCCCCGCAGAAAATAGGCTCAAACCTAGGTCCATACTTGCAGTTCAGCAGCCTCAGTATGGCTCTTAGACCAGTGAAGAAAGGAATGCTGCATGGTGCATTGATCGGCAGATACCTCCAAGGGGATAGCTCTGGATGGCTGATCAATGCGATGAGGAAATTCAGTGAGTCGCTGTCCGGCCACTCAGGCTGCCTTGGCTTCACGTTGCCCAAATTCAGAGAGCACTGATAGCAGTGCCGAAGATCCTCTACATACGGGAATTTATGTCTGCCGATGCCATGGCGATGGAACATCACCGGCGCATGACATCGGGGGCAGTCATCCTCCATCACGCAATGATGGATGGGACAAATCACCGTGGACGCGATTCGCCACAACATGCGGTAGTACGGGGTCGAATCAGTCTGCAGGCACATGGGGCAGTACTGCATTCCGGCACGTTTATGGTTTCGGTGGTAGACGCCCAGCGCCAATAACCAGCTAACGTCACCATGCAGAGGCAGCTCCGAGAAAAAAGTCCCTTCATAGGAGCTCAACGTCATGCGCTGAAGCATCGAAAACGGCTGCTGTGTGTGTTGGTTAAGCAGTTGAAGCAGTTGGTCCGATGGATGTCGATCAATGTCCCGCGTCCAAACGGACCCCTTGTACTCGAGCAGACTGTTGAAGAATGTGTGTAAAGGAAAGCCGTTTGAAAAGGCCAGCCGCACTAGCCAGGACGAAAAGATTTCGTCCTCCTTAGGTTGCGGATGGATGGGCAGCATCTATATCTCCACGGCCAACTTCTTTCTTTCAGAAGGTGGTGTGTACCCGCACTTGTTCAACACTTCAGCCGTAATCCTCTCCTCGCCACTGCCTATCGCGTAGGTGCTGGCTAGGTTCAACAGCTGGGACAGCTCGCCAATCGTCCCCTCACACAAAGCCGCCAGCTTCATGGCCAGCATCGGCTCAGCCAAGCCAGAACGGTTTCTCAACGGCAGGACTTTTTCGAACGAGGCAAGCAAGCGGTTGAACTCAGCCCCGACCTTCCATCTTGGAAGAATTTCTGGCGGGAATCGGTTCTGGATCTGGGAGTCGATGCTAACTGCACTGATCAGCGTTTCGTCACCGACACCAACTATGGATATCTGAAGCTCGTTGGTCAGGTACTTAACGGCGTTCAGAAATTCACGCTGCGCAGGAGCTGTGAGAGACAGCATGTTGTGCATTTCATCGAGGACGAGAACCTTGAGCTGTATCTTCCTGAGTATCTCAACCGTCCTCGAGCGCTTGTCAGCAACGGTTCCGTGAGCGAGTCGCTTCAGCAAGGGGTTAAGAATCTCGGTGTACAAACCCACCTCGGTCGGCTTTGGTGGGGTTTGAATCGCGAGCACGGGAGCAATAATGGTTTCCTCCCCTGGATTGTCGGAGGGAAGATGCCGCGAAGCGAAGCGGTCGACCAACTCACTTTTTCCGTTGTTGGTCCGGCCGATCAGCAGCATGTTCGGCATCCGGGTGACGCGTGGGTGACTAAACAACCACTCAAGCCGCGTATCGATCTCCTTCGCGCGAGGGTATCCCAGCCATCTTGGAACTCTGAGCTGCTCAGTACGCTCTTGGTCGCTCATCTGCCGGCATCTTTCAGCAAGCGACCCCACCAGATGTTCAAAGTCGCTCATGGCATCAACCTATCTCGATCTCATCATAGGGCTCCACAGCATCCGGAGTAACCGCCGCTGGCTCCAGCGTCGATTGCGGTTCGGCTACAGTATGAACGCCTTCCCATCCCTTTCGTCTTTCGGCCATGCGCCGTTTTCGCTTTTCAGAGGAGCGAGCTTTTCGAGCCAGCCGAGTTCTCTCGATGGCTTCCTTCTCAACAGCACGCATGCGGCGTATGCCCTCGAATATCGCGACTTCGTTAACTTTTGCGCCTGGCGTTTCGAGGATGCGCCGTGTCACTTCCCGCAGCTCCCAGACGCTAATAGGGGGATGGCTAGAGTTGAAGTAGGGGACCGGATGGTAGATTTTTTCATCAGGGTCAAGAAAGTAAACGACGCTGATATCTCGAGGGTCCTGAACGAAAATGAATTTTCGCGCCTTTCCATCGGTTCCTTTTTCAACAATCCGGGTGCGTAAGACAGGCGCGTAATAGTGGATGCTTTCAATCTTTGCGCCGTGACGCTGAACGGTTCTCAAGAAGTAGGGCGTAAAATCCAGTCTGAATTTTTCTTCATTCTCGATCGGTTCAGGTAGCCCCACACCGGGCTTGTCCTTCGTACCATGCACGCACTGGCTGTAGTAGTTGATCGGTGACATACCACCAAGCCCTTTGTGCGGTTCGTTGTGGTAGACGTAAACAACGAAGATCGTGAACCACAACTCCAGCTCCTTCAGCGTCAAACAAGCCTTGCCTTCAGAGTCGTAATGGAGCTTATCGAGGGTGTTGGAGAAGGTTGTACCTGGCAGTTGGTGACCCTTGGCCATGAAGGTACGAAAGGCACGCTCGATGTGCGGGCCATAATTCGGCTGTTTTCTCGGCCGGTGTTCCAAGATCATCCCGTATTCGTCACATCCACGGGTCAAGGCTTTACCCCTGAATTCCTTGGCGTTATCGACATGAATTTTCTGCATCAGGCCATAGATCGGCCACTCCGCAGGAATATCTCGAGCCGCCAGCCAATAGCTCTTTTGCACAACAGCATGAGCGATACACAGTGCGGCCGAGTTAGCACCGACCGGATCCAACGAAAAGAAAAACCCGCCGATCATGCGCGTGTGCACGTCGATGCTCATGGTCAGGTTCGGACGACCAATCGGGAGACGGTCGATCTCGTCGACGACGATTACATCCACTGGCGTGTGGTCAATCTGCACTACTGAGTTAGGGACATCCGTTGTTGGGAACGACCCTCTGAGAGGCCGATACTTATCCTTTGCAGACCTTGGGCCGAGCCGTTTTTTGTGCCGCTCCTGCTCATCAATGGCCCGGACTCGCTGGTGAATCGTGTTGATATGCGGAGGCTGCAAGCCGAGCTCTTCACACTCGGTTGCAATATCCCCATGCAGCGTCTTTACCGTGGGCCGCTCTTCTACCATGTAGGTTTCTTTAGTCCACTTGGTAATGACGTCTTCTAGCTCCTGGTCCAACCGGAGCTGACCTTTATCCTGCCTGGCCGAGCGCAGGAGCGACGACACCAGTCCAGTCTCTTCAAACCGCTTAATCCATCGGTAGATGGTTGATACGCTTCTGCCCGATGCCGCGGCAGCAGCCTGAACTTCCTCTAGGCTTTTGCGACCATCCACCAGCAGCGGCTGAATGAGCTTGTGACGCTCAACTGCCTCGGCCCAGTCGCAGTCGTCGGCGAAAATATGTTTGGCGGTGAGTGAGGCCTCGCTCACCGGTGAAGCTCTCAATTCACCGGCACGGACAATATGCGTTGACTGATCGTCGGTCAGCCGAATAACGGCCTCCAACAGGCCTTTGAGCTCCAGAACAATGCAGGCTTGGTTACGCCAATAGGCCAAGCTGCCGGGGCGGATCGTTTTCATGATTGGGCCTCTTTCATCGGCCAGATTCGCGAGTTCATGGTGAGTTTCTGGTCCAGGTCACAGCCGATATCGCCGGTGGCGAGCATGTGCCAGAGGGTCGGGATCAATAGGGCTCGGCCCTTCGGGTCAGAAGACAGCGCATGCAGGAGAAAGTCTGGATCAGCCTCACCCAAATCCCAGAGGACATTGAGCACGTGATCCCTCATCGCAGGCTCCACCTTTCGAGCGATGTATGGCCATAGGAACTTCACATTCGCGAGATAGACGGTTCGAATCTCCAACTCTGTGTAAACCCGAAATAGCCAGCCCTTCTCTTTGCAGTAGGCCTTGGCCGCCCGAAATTTAGGCAGGTAGGTCCGCCAGGCAGAACGGAAGTCTTCTCGGAATTTTACTTCGTACAGAATTGAAGGCTCGGGAGGGTCAACGTGTTGGAATTGGATCAGCCCGTCAGGCGTGTACGAACGCGTCTTACCTTCGCCATCAAGGTACTTGATGGTCAGAGGCTGCGGACTGAACTGCCTGACCCGCCGATCAAAGCGGATGAGCTCCATCATGTCCCGCTCCAGAGTCGACTCGTACTTACCCATTTTTGGAACCAACCCAGTAACCCCGCGAGAGGTTCGGCTGATTTGTCGGACCGGCTTTCCAAATAAGTCCATGAATTATCAAATTCCAATGTATTTGATGTGTTTTTAGCATTTTATGATGGTTCTTACAGAAGCAGCCGGCCACAACCCGGTGAAATCACCCTGGCGCACCATGGGGTACTGTTTCTGGATGAGCTTCCGGAGTTCGAGCGCCGTGTACTTGAGGTGCTTCGCGAGCCGCTGGAGTCTGGCGAGATCGTGATTGCCCGGGCACGGGACAAAGTACGCTTTCCGGCGCGCTTCCAATTGGTGGCGGCCATGAACCCCTGCCCTTGCGGTTACCTGGGCGACCCCACGGGCCGCTGCCGCTGCAGCACCGAACAGATCCAGCGCTACCGCAACAAGCTTTCCGGCCCGCTGCTGGACCGCATCGACCTGCACCTGACCGTGGCGCGCGAAACCACCACGCTCAACAATCAACCTTGCGGTGAGACAAGTGCCGATGTGGCGGCCCGGGTGGCCGAGGCGCGCGAGGTGCAGCACCGGCGGCAAGGCTGTGCCAATGCGTTTCTGGACCTCGAGGGGCTGCGCCGGCACTGTGAATTGTGCGCTGCCGACCAGGCCTGGCTGGAGAGTGCCTGCGAGCGCCTGACGCTTTCCCTGCGCGCCGCACACAGGCTGTTGAAGGTAGCGCGCACGCTGGCCGACCTGGAGGGGGCCAGCACGATTGCCAGGGCGCATCTGGCCGAAGCCCTGCAGTACCGGCCCGGTAGTCATTAGCCCTGCGGCCTGCCCCTCATATGCGCACTCAATGCTGCCCATAGCAGCAATATATTTTGCGCGCCAACTAATTGCGCGCAACATTAGTTCCAGACAGCAAGCAATCGTCGCCACCCCTTACTGAATCTGGAGAACGACCATGACCCTTCGCACCGTTTTCGCACTCACCCTCGCTACCCTTGCACTGGGCACCAGCGCCGGCGCCTTTGCCCAGTCCACCGAAGCGACGCCCTACCACTACGGCATGAACCTGGACATCGCCGAAGTGATCAGCCTCGCCCCTTCGGCCACAGTCCAAGGCCAGGCTAGCACCGCGACCATGACCTACCGGGACAGCACTGGCCAGGTCCGGAGCATTCGCTACTACCAACCAGACAACGCTCAAGGCAACCAGAACTAAATGCCCATGCGAGTTCGCAGAAGGCCGTGCAAACGGCCTTTTTCATTTGCAGGATACTGGCACTTTCGAGGCATCTGCTCGCGACACCAGTAGTAACAAGGCATCACCTAAAATCTGTAATACTTAGAAACATTTGAAAACAAAATGTAGTTGTACGACATCCTATCTACTGTGTTCGACTGCGCTCGTTTAACAAGAACAATAATCGGAGACATCCCCATGTCGAGCATTCATTCGGCCGAGGGCAGTGCTGCCACACCCTCTCAAGGCCGTGTAACACGGCTGATCAAACTGCTGGGCCCAGGTATCATCGCGGTGCTGTCCTGGCTTGGCGCAGGTGATCTGATAACCTCATCCGTAGCCGGCGCCAACTACGGTTACGCCATGATGTGGGTACTGGCCGTTTCGCTGCTGCTCAGATACCTGATCGTCAACATCATCGCCCGCTTCCAGCTGTGCAATAACCAAGGCATGACCATCCTTCAGGGGTATGCGCAACTGCACCCCGTATTTGCCTGGTTCATGCTGGCCTATGCACTGCTGATGGGCCACCTGATGAACGCCTACATGATCAAGGGCGCCGGCGAAGCCTTGGCGATGCTGTTGCGCATCGACTATCCGCTGCTGTGCTCGATGGCTGTGGTGCTGGCTGTGTGGATGCTGGTCGGGCGCAACATCTACGCAATGATCGAAGGCGTGATGAAGGTCCTGCTCGCCGTGATGACGCTGGCGTTTCTGGCACTGGCCGTGATGTCTGGCCCGGATGTGGCCGGTATCGTCAAAGGTACGATCGGCTTCAGCATCCCGGCTGACGAAGGCGTGCACGGTGCGCTGCTGGTGGCAGTCTCGGTGATCGGCGCGGTGGCAGGCTCGGTGGCCAACTTCGTGCACCCGTACGTGATGCGCCAGAAGGGCTGGGTAGGCCCGCAACACAAGCGCATCCAGCGCAACGACCTGCTGTTCGCGGTGTTCGTCGGTATCGTCATCAACCTGGCCATCTGGATCGTCGGTGCGGAAATCCTGCGGCCGAACGGCATCGAAGTGAAAACCCTCGGCGACCTGGGCAAGGCGCTGGAAATCTTCTTCGGCCCGATCGGCTGGTACATCTTCTTCATCGGCGTGTTCGCCACGCTGTTTGCCAGCATTTCCGGCAAGACCACGGCCTTCCCGATGCTGATTACCGATGCCTTCCAGCATGTACAGCCGCAGCGGCGCGAGCGTTACGGCAAAGAGTTCCACAAAGACCCGATGCACAAGTGGTTCATGCTGTTCATTCTGGTCACGCCGCTGATCTGGTCGATCCCGGGCATGCCCGACTTCGTGACCCTGACCATTGGCGTCAGTGCGTTGAACATCATCGGCTTGCCCGTCATTTCGCTGGGCCTGCTGATCATGTCCAACCAAAAGTCGCTGCTCAGCAAGGAATACCGCAACAACCTGTTCGAAAACATCGCGCTGGCATTCGCGACCGGGCTGGCGTTGTGGGTGGCCTTCCAGTTGGGTGTGGATCTGCTCGGCCTGGGCTGAGAGCCCCTTGCACCATCGCCGGCAGGCCGGCGATGGTGCACTGAAGGTTAACGCTGCCTGTTCTTGGCGATCTCGATATCGTCCATCAGCGCTCTGGCCAATAGGCTAAAAGCCATGAAGGAGATCGTACCCGGTCCACCCAGCCGTAAACCCATCGCTACTCAATTCTCCAAACAGGCCAATGCTGAAGCATTTGGTTTCAGGTTCAGAAATGTCTTAAAGCTGCCAGTGCTTCTTCGACAACCCGAAGCAAAACCTCTTCGCTGAACGGTTTACCAAGGCATGCCAAGGCCCCGTTGCGCATAGAGGCCTCCACCGCCAAATCATCCCAATGCGCCGACATACAGATCACCGGCAACCGCCAACCCAGCCGCGCCATCTCCCGCTGAACCTCAAGGCCGCTCAACCCAGGCATCTTCAGATCCAACAGCACACAGCCGGCCATCGGTGCCAGGTCAGATGCCAGCAGCTCTTCACCTGAGGCGAACAGCAACGTGGCAACCCCGGTCGAACGCAACAGGTTGGCCAGGCTTTTTCGCACTGAAGCATCGTCATCAACGATACACACCGCACTGTTCATGCCGGGCCCTGGCCCTCGACACGCGATTCGATGACGTGGTGCATGGCTACCAGTTCGACCAGTGAGCGGGACTGCATCTTGTTCATGATGTTCTTCTTGTGGACCTTGGTCGTCACCTCACTGGTGCCGATCTGCTTGGCAATCTGTTTGTGCGAAAGGCCATCGACCACCAACGAGAACACCTGGCGCTCACGCTGGGTAAGGCGCTGGTATTTCTCCTTCACCTGCCGCGCTTGATGCCATTTGCGACCTTGCACCAGGGCACGTGCGCGCGCAGCGTCGAGTACCGCCAGCAACTGGTCTTCGTCAAAGGGCTTGGTCAGAAACTCCACCGCACCTGCGCGCATGGCTTGCACCGTCAGGGGGATGGTGCCGTAACCGGTCATGAAGATGATCGGCCAGGGCAGGTCGAGACGACGCAGCACATCCTGAACCTCCAGCCCGCTGGCCTCCGGTAGGTTCATGTCCAGCAACAGGCACGCGTAGGGCGTTTCGACCTGGCCTTCGAACAATTCTTCGGCCGAGGCATACAACCGATGCGCGATATCCTGCGAACGGAACAGCCGCGCCAGAGCCTTGCGCACCGACGGGTCGTCATCCACCACGAGCACCGGTACGCTCGCACTGTCGCCCATAGGCACGAGGGCCTCTGGCGCATCCTTCAAGGGCGATCTACCCAGCGCAGTGCATGGCAGATCGAGGACAACGTCGACAGCCAGCCGGTAGCCGCGGCGTGGTACCGTCTGGATCAGACCCGGGGCGCCAAAGGCTTTGCGCAGCAAAGAGATCTGCACCTGCAGGTTGTTGTCTTCAACCACCGTGCCCGCCCAGACCTGGCTGAACAGCTCGTCCTTGCCGACCACGCGGCCCTTGGCCTTGATCAAAGTGGCCAGTACCTCGAACGCGCGCCCACCCAATGGGACCGGCTTGCCGTCGACAAAGGCTTCTCGCCGCTCCAACGATACTTGGGCATTGCCTAATCGGATCATGGGCTTCTCTCGCGGGCACGGGCGGTTGCGCGGCCTTGTGCAATCTAGGCCAGCGGGCGCGATGTAACAATTATCCCGAGGGATAGGTTGGCCTTAGGACTATACAAGCGCGCGCCGCTGCACCGGGGCTCATAACGGTCAAGATGGTGCCCATTCCTGCCAAGCGGCCTGCATGCACCAAGCGCAAGGGTTTCGCTGCGTATACTCGCGCCTCTGGATGTCGCCAAGCAGGGGGTGATGGATGCTCGATGAACGCCTTGTGCAAAGGCCCGTCGATTACGCTCAGTCTATCGACGACGGCTGGTTGAGCCGGTGTGACATCACGCAACTGGACCAGGAAGGTGACCTCACCTACTTCCGCCTGCACGACCCCGTCACACGCCTGGCCTGGCTCGCCGTGCGCGCCCCGGTCGAAGCTCCAGCCGCCTGCCAATGCCTGGAGCGCGACTACCGTCTGCACCTTGACCCTGAGTGGGCGGTTCTCCCTTCGGCCTTTCTGCGCTCCGCCGAAGGCCCATTGCTGGTATACCCGGCCGGCCGTTCGATCGCTGACCTCATCGCCCAAGGCCCTGCGGCGCTTGCGCCCTTTCTCCGCGTTGCGGTAAACGCTGCGCGGGCCCTGGCGCAGGCACATGAGCACAATGTGCTGCATGGAGCCTTGCAACCGAAACACATCTGCATCGGGCAAGCGCTACGTGTTCGGCTTGGTTGCTTTCGCGCCGACACTCAAGTGCAGGGCAGCGCACAGCAAATGCCGATCGGCAACTGGTCCTATCTGGCACCAGAGCAGCTCTGCGCCCATGGCACCAGCCGCGATCAGCGCAGCGACATCTATGCCTTGGGCGCGATCCTCTACCAGTTGCTGCTGGGCGAGCTGCCCTTGAGCGGGCGCGACACACTGCACTGGCGCCAACTGCACGCCGGCGTGCAACCGCGGGCAGCCAACGAAGTCGACGCCAGGGTGCCGCTGGCGCTCAGCGACATCCTGGCCAAAGCGCTGGCCAAAGAGCCTGAAGCCCGCTACCAGAGCGCACGTGCCCTGGCCATCGACCTTGACCACTGTCAACGGCAGTGGGCCGCCTCACAGGCCATCGAAGGCTTTGAACCGGGCAGCGCGGACGGTATCGCGCCCAGCCGCGAACGCCTGTACGGTCGAGATGCCGAACAGAAGGTGATCGCTCTGCTGATGAAAGCCTTGCGCCGTGACAGCACACCGCAAGCGCTGTTCGTCAGTGGTGCCACCGGCATGGGCAAGTCACGCCTGGTCGAAACGGCGCTGAAGGCCGGCGCCGACGGTTACTGGGCCATCGGGAAATGCAACAGCCTCGAACAGGCAGTGCCCTACGCGCCCTGGATCGAAATTCTGCAGTCGCTGGCCACGCAATTGCTGGCGAAAAACAGCCAAGACCTCGAAACGCTGCGCCGCGAGATCCTGCGCCGGCTAAAAGGCCGCGGCCGACTGCTGGGCAAGCTGGCTCCAGACCTCAACCTGATCATCGGCCCACTGCCCGAACTGCCGGAAAAACCTACGCGGTCGGCACTGCAGAAGGAGCTACGGGCCATCGTCGAGTTCCTCCACGTGTTCAGCCGGCCCGGCCACCCGCTGGCGCTATTCCTGGATGACATGCAGTGGGCTGACGATGGCACACAGCACTTGCTGGCGGAGCTGTTCGCCAAGCCGCCGGGTAACCTTTTGCTGATTTTCGCCCGGCGCAACGATGCGCACCCCAGCAGCAATGCCTTCACGCCTGCTGCCGCTGTGCGCAGTACCACCTTGAACCTGCGCCCGCTTACCGTGAGCGCAGTGACAGAGCTTATTGGCGAGCGATACCACGTGCAGCAGGAGGCGGCTTTGGAGGTTGCGCAGCTGGTGCACGACAAGACCGCGGGCAACCCGTTTTTCATCAACCAGATTCTCACTGCGATGGTCGAGGATGGGCTGTTTACGTTCGACACCCAAGCCATGCGCTGGTCATGGTCACTGGAAGCGGTGGCGCGCCACCGTTATGCCGATAACGTCGCCGACCTGATGGTCCAACGCATGGCCCGCCTCCCCGCAGTCCAGCGCGATGTGCTGCGCATTGCCAGCGCCGTGGGCAACCGCTGCGATGAGCGGTTGCTAGAGCGCATCCTGGCGCTGCCTGCAGGGCTACCCGCCGAATCGCTCAAAGCACTGACTGCCGCAGGCTTCCTTCTGCCTGGGCAGAGGGGCCTTGGTTTCGCCCATGACCGTGTGCAGGACGCCGCCTACGAACTCACGCCGATGCGTGAACGGGCACAGTTGCATGCGCGGATCGCGCAGGCCATGCAGCTTACATGGCAAGACGATCTGCAAGATGCCGTCTTCGATATCGCCAACCAGCTACAACGCGCCAGCCCGAAAGCGTTCGAAACGAATGACTGCGAGGCCTTCCTGCCATTGCTGCACGAGGCCGCCCTGCGTGCGCGCGACAGTGGTGCCGTTGACCAGGCGGCCGCCTACCTGCACACCGCCGACCATGTGCTACGCGTCAGCGCGACACCCTCAGCCCATGCCGAACACGCCTTCAGCATCGCCTGCATGGCAGCGGAGTGCGACATGCAGCTGTCACGCATGCCGCAGGTTGAGGCCCGCCTCGCCGATTGCCAGAACCGGGCGAGAACGGCCCTTGACCAGGCACGGGTATGCAGGCTGCAGGCACGCCTGCATACCTTGCGCTGCGACTACCAAGCGGCCATCAGCGCAGCGGTCTACGGCCTTGAGCTACTGGGCATCACACTGGACCGCGGAAGCAATCAGGCCCAGGTCGAGGCCAGCTTTGCCCATGTGCAGGCCCTGATCGAGCGCAAAGGCCGCCACTGCCTGGAGTCACTGCCGCGTTGCAATGCGCAGGAAGTGACGGTTGCCGTGGGCCTGCTGGCGACCCTTTCATCATCTTTTTTCGTCCAGGACGATATCTGTTTCCTGCACTTGGCCAAGCTCATGGAACTGTCCTTGAGCCAAGGTGTTGCGCCAGGCAGCACGTATGGGCTCGCCTGGTACGGCGTGATGATCGCCGAGCGCTTCGGTGCCTACCACGATGGGCATGCCTGCTGCCTGGCGGCGCTGAAACTGATCGAGCGTCACGGCTTCGAGGCAGACCTGACCAGCGCGCTGCTTGCCCTGGACCAGGTCAGCGCCTGGACCGCACCCATGGAATTCGCCCGGCGCACTGCCCTGGAGGCTATTGATTCAGGCCGCCTGAGCGGCGACCTGGCAATGAGTTGCTATGCCAGCAATCACTTGGTCTCGGACTCGCTGTTCATGGGGCGCTACCTGCCGGAAGTAGCCGATGAGGTGGCACAGGGCCTGGCCACCGTGCGCAGGTACAGCTACAGCGACATTGAACATATCCTGTTGGCCCAGCAAGCATTCGTCGCCGACCTGTGTGGCAACGCCTTCTCAGGCTCGACCGTAGGGGTGAAATCACGAACGACTCTGTTCTTCAAACACCTGTTCAGCGGCATGTCGGCCTTCTATCTGGGCAACATCAAGCAGGCCATATATAGCCTCGCCTGTGCTGGCGAGCATGCCTGGGCGGCACCCGCGCACATCAACCTGGCGGACTACCACCTGTTTCATGGCCTGGCTCTGGGCAGCCCGGAAGCACCTGGCAGCCTTGCCAGTAAACTGGCCGCGCTGCAGGCAGTGCGCGTGCGCTTTGCCAGCTGGGCCAACTTCAACCCGGTTACCTTCCGCAACAAGCTGCTGTTGATAGAAGGGGTCATCGCCAAACTCAATGGCGACGGCATGGCCGCCATCCGCTGCTTCGATCAGGCGCAGATCGCCGCCACTGCGGCCGGTTTCATTCATGAACAGGCTCTGGCTCATGAACAACTGGCCGAGGTGTGCATCCCCAACGGGTTGATCTCTGGGGCCAACCTGCACCTGCGCATCGCCCGCGACTGTTTTCATATCTGGGGCGCGACCGGCAAAGTACGCCAACTCGAGACACTGCACCCGTTCCTGCGTACCCAGCCGGTACAGGAAACCCACCGTTCTTCCAGCCAGGCGCGGCTGGACCTGGAAGCGGGTATAGAAGCTGCACGGGCGCTATCCGAAGAGGTGTTGCTCGAAGGCCTCATCGAGACGCTTATGGGCCACCTGACCCAGCACTCCGGTGCCGATCACGGCGCACTGCTGATCGTCAGTGGCGCCGAGTTCCAGATGGCTGCCCTGGCCTATATCGATGATGTCGGCCTGCATGTGCGCATGGACAACTGCCAGAAATTCCTCACCCAGGCCCCGCTGTCGATCATCAACGCCACCATGCGCACCAAGAAACCGCTGGTGCTCAACGATGCCCTGAGCGAATGCCCGGAAGCCTTCCGCCAGGAGCTGCAGGCGCGTAATGCGCGCTCGGTACTGTGCCTGCCACTGGTTATTCAGGGTGTGCTGATCGGCCTGGTCTACCTGGAGAACCGCCTGGTGCCGAACCTGTTCGGCGGCCAGCGCCTGGCCATGCTGGAGATCCTGGCATCACAAGCGGCGGTGTCGCTGCAGACAGCAAAGTTCTATACCCGCCTGGCGGAAGACAACCAGACTCGCGCACAGATGGAAGCCGAACTGCGCCGTTCACGTGCGCAGCTTGCCAGCAGTGCGCACCAGCAGGTGATGAACGAGCTTTCGGCATCCATCGCCCACGAAATCAGCCAGCCGCTTCTGGGTATCGCCTCCAATGCCGCAGCCAGCCTGCGCTGGCTCAAGCGCGAAACGCCCGATCTGAAGGAAGCCATTGCCGGCCTTGAAGACATTCGCAACGACAGCGAGCGCGCAGCCAACATCGTGCGGGCACTGCGTTCGCTGGCCAAACAAACGCCGATGCAACTCAAGACGGTGAAGCTGGACGAACTGATTCTGGAAGTAGTGCGGCTGACCTCTGGCGATGCCGGCAAATGCAAGGTGGATGTGCAGACCCGGCTGCATGCAGCGGTAAGCGTGATGGCTGACCCGGTGCAGTTGCAGCAGTTGGTGTTCAACCTCATCACCAATGCGCTGGAGGCGCTGGCGGGCTATCGCAGTGATGGGCGGCTGCAGATTTCATCCGAGGTGCTGGCAGACAAAGTAGAGATCTGCGTCGACGATAACGGCCCGGGTATCGCTCCAGAGGAGCGGGATCAGGTATTCGGGGCGTTCTACACGACCAAGAGCGGCGGTTTGGGGATGGGCCTGGCGATCTGCAATTCGGTGGTACAGGCCCATGGAGGGCAGTTGCAGGCGCAGGTTTCGGCGCTTGGAGGGTGCAGGATTCGGCTTACCATCCCGGTGCAGCAGGTCTGAATTCTGCTGTCTGCACCGGCTTGCAGGCGATTGGGCCGCATAGCGGCCCTTGATTCACATCAACGCGCGCTCAACGCCGCATAGCTGTTCATCAGGTTGCGGTAGTTTGGAATGCGCTGTGACAGCAGGTTGCCCAGCCCTTCGATATCGTTGCGCCAGTCACGGTGCAGCTCACAGGCCACCGAGAACCAGTTCATCATCTGCGCGCCCGCCTCGGTCATGCGCACCCACGCTGCCTGCTGCACGGTTTGATTGAAGGTGCCCGATGCATCTGTCACCACGAAAACCTCGAAACCCTCGGCCAGTGCCGACAGGGTCGGGAACGCCACGCACACATCGGTAACCACACCGGCAATGATCAGTTGCTTGCGGCCGGTGGCCTTGATTGCCTTGACGAAGTCCTCGTTGTCCCAGGCATTGATCTGGCCAGGGCGGGCGATGTACGGCGCGTCCGGGAACATCTCTTTGAGTTCAGGCACCAGCGGACCGTTAGGACCTTGTTCGAAGCTAGTGGTGAGAATGGTCGGCAGCCCGAAGAACTTGGCAAGGTCGCCCAGCGCCAGAACGTTGTTCTTGAATTCATTTGGCGAGAAGTCCTGCACCAGTGAGATAAGGCCGGTCTGGTGGTCGACCAGCAACACCACGGCGTCGTCTTTGTTCAGGCGCTTGTAATCTGGTTGGCTCATTGGGGTAACTCCTTGGGTGGGGAAAATGGCCTCGGTACTGTCCCGAGGGCTTATACCTGTGGATAAAACCGTCTTAAGGATGTGCGTCGATGCGCACTGCCCGGCGCCAGGCCTTGGGCGGTTGGCCGACCAAGCGGCTGAAGGCGCGAGTGAAATGGGCCTGGTCACAAAAACCGCACTCCAGGCTCACATGGGTGATAGGCGCCTCGGTGGCCAACAGGCGCTTGGCCTTCTCCATCCGCGCCAGCAGTCGCCAGGCCTGGGGCGAAAGGCCGGTGTTGACCTTGAAGGCGCGGGAGAAATGGCTACGGGTGAGGTTGCACACCCCTGCGATCTCAATGATCGACAGCGAGCTGCGCAGCATCAGTTCCTTGGCCTGGCGTAACCGCGCGGGGGTCAGGGCACCGGGGGAATGAGGGTTGTCTTCGGGCGTGCCAGGGTTCATGGCGACTCTCCTGTTCAATGCAGGAAGTCTCGCCCTCGGGACATGACAAAGTCCTGAGCCAAACCTGAATACTTCTTAATTGTGCACTGCTGGCCCCGATGCCCTGCCGATAACTTAAAATGCACTCCGAATTCAGCTTCAGGCCGCACAAGCGGCCAGCATTCAAGGCGTAAGAGGTATGCAGGAAAATCCCGCTCATCGCACCGTGGTCATGGTGCTGTTCAACGATGTGCTGTTGCTGGATGTCACGGGGCCCATGGACGCCTTCGCCATCGCCAACCGGTTCTTGCCCGAAGACAGGCGCTACCGGCTGATCACCGTGGCCGAAAGCCAAAGTGCCATTCGGGGCTCCTGTGGCCTGAAGGTCATGGCAGACCTGCGCCTGGAAGACCTACCGGGCAACGTCGACCTGCTACTGGTGCCCGGCGGGCCAGGAGCCTATGACGTCGCCCTGCCCACGCTGGAGCGCTGGCTTGGGCACGCCGTGCACAGTGCCAAACGCTTCGGCGCCATCTGCACCGGAGTGTTTCTGCTCGGGCGGGCCGGGCTGCTGGGCGGCTATCGCTGTACCACCCACTGGAATTATGTGGAGCGCCTGGCCCGCGCATTCCCCGAGGCGAAAGTCGAGACCGAGCAGATCTATGTGGTCGACCGTGGCCTGATCACTTCAGGTGGTATCACCGCAGGTATCGACCTGGCGTTGGCCGTCGTCGCAGAAGATCACGGCAAGGCGCTGGCCCTGGAAGTGGCCAAGGTGCTACTGGTGGCCCGTCATCGCCAGGGCGGGCAGACGCCCTATAGTCCGCTGCTGGCAGCGGTGCCAAGGGACGGCTCGGTAACAGCACGGGTACAAGCGTATGTCGTCGACCATATCGACCAGGCTTTTACCGTGCAGAAGATGGCCGATCTGGTGGCGATGAGTGGGCGCAATTTCGCGCGTACCTTTCAGCGCGAGGTGGGCATCACGCCGTTGCAGTACCTGCAGAACGCGCGGATCGACCAGGCACGCAAACTGCTCGAAGGCAGCGACCGGCCGTTAAAAGTGGTGGCGGCGCAATGTGGCTTTGGCAGCGACCGGCATATGCGCAAAGTGTTCTGCGAGCGGATAGGGATGACGCCGGCGCAGTATCGGGCGCAGTTTGGCGGCATTTGAGCTGATAGATCTCTGTTGCCCGCAAAGAGGCCAGGCAAGACTGTCACACTTGGTGGGACAATGTTTCTCCTCTCCGGCAGATTGTCTTAGGCACCGGCAATCCCCAGAATTGCCCGCCACACTGTTCTAACGCTGCCCCGGCAGCTCATGGAGTTCGAGCCAATGCCACACGAAGGCAGCCTTCTGCAAACCGCGGTGATCTTCCTGCTCGCCGCCGTCCTCGCCGTCCCCCTGGCCAAACGCCTGCAACTGGGCGCCGTTATCGGCTACCTGCTGGCTGGCGTGGCCATCGGCCCACAGGCCCTGGGCCTGATCCGCGACACCGAAAGCGTGGCGCACATTTCCGAACTGGGCGTGGTCTTGCTGTTGTTCATCATAGGCCTGGAACTGTCGCCCAAGCGCCTGTGGCTGATGCGTAAGTCAGTGTTCGGCGTCGGTACTGCACAGGTGCTGCTGACCGGCGCACTCATCGGCGCCATCGCCCTGTTCGGCTTCGGCCAGTCACTCTCTGCCGCCATCGTGGTCGGCCTTGGCCTGGCCCTGTCGTCCACCGCATTGGGCCTGCAGAGCCTGGCCGAGAGCAAGCAGCTCAACGCCCCGCATGGCCGCCTGGCATTCGCCATCTTGCTGTTCCAGGACATCGCCGCGATCCCGCTGATTGCCCTGGTGCCACTGCTGGCCGCCAGCGGCCAGGACACCAGCGACGGTGACAGCCTGCAAAATGGCCTGAACGTCTTCGCCAGCATCGCTGTGGTGATCATCGGCGGGCGCTACCTGCTGCGCCCGGTGTTCCGCATCGTGGCCCGCACCGGCCTACCGGAAGTGTCCACCGCCACCGCGCTGCTGGTAGTGATCGGCACCGCCTGGCTGATGGAGGAAGCAGGCATTTCCATGGCCCTGGGCGCCTTCCTCGCGGGCCTGCTGCTCGCCGACTCGGAATACCGGCATGAGCTGGAATCGCAGATCGAACCGTTCAAAGGCCTGCTGCTGGGGCTGTTTTTCATGAGTGTCGGCATGGGCGCAAACCTGAGCCTGCTGCTGGAAATGCCGCTGGTGCTGCTGGGCCTGACACTGTTGTTGGTGACGGTCAAACTGGTACTGCTGATCGGCATCGGCCGTCTGGCCGGTGGCCTGCACAGCGCCAGCGCACTGCGCCTGGGGATGGTACTGGCCACCGGTGGTGAGTTCGCCTTCGTGGTGTTCAAGCTGGGCAAGGATCAGGGCCTGTTCGACACCCAGACCTACGACCTGCTGCTGATGACCATCACCCTGTCGATGGCCATCACCCCGCTGCTGATGCTCGGCTGCGCCCGCGCCCTCAAGCGCACGCAACCTGCGCGCGAAGTACCCGAGCAATACAAGGCCATCGATGCCGGTGCCCCGCGCGTGGTGATTGTCGGCATGGGCCGCATGGGGCAGATCGTCTCGCGGATCCTGCGGGCGCAGAAAATCCCCTTCGTCGCCCTGGAAACCTCGGTGGACGCCATCGAGATGACCCGCATGCTCGAACAGGCCCCGGTGTTCTACGGCGACCCGCAGCGCCCCGAGGTGCTGCATGCAGCCAAGGTCGGCGAGGCGGAGTATTTCGTCATCACCATCGACGACCCGGAAGTGACTACACGCACCGCAGAACGGGTCAAGCGCCTATACCCTCACCTTAAAGTGCTGGCCCGCGCGCGTAACCGCCAGCATGTGCACAAGCTGGTGGACGTGGGCGCAGAGCCGATTCGCGAGACGTTCTATTCGAGCCTGGAAATGACCCGCCGGGCGCTGGTCGGGTTGGGGCTGAGCAGTGAACAGGCGGCGGACCGCATCGAGCGGTTTGCCCAGCATGACGAGGAAGTGCTGGAGGCGCAGGGGCAGGTGCGTGATGACCGGGCCAAGGTGATGCAGACGGCCAAGGAAGCGCGGGTGGAGTTGGAGCGATTGTTTGATTCGGATGCGGATTAAGCTTCAGGCAAATTTCCGGATTGGCCAGCCTGTTCTCAAGGGCAACTGATTTCGCGCTCCGGCAAAAGCGATAGACTGCGAAAATTGCCCTTAGCGTTCCGCCTGGAGAACGATCATTGGAAGACCTCAACTCCCTCTACTACTTCACCCAAGTGGTCGAGCACGGCGGCTTCGCCCCGGCCGGGCGGGCGCTGGACATGCCCAAGTCGAAACTCAGCCGCCGCATCGCCGACCTTGAGGAACGCCTGGGCGTGCGCCTGCTGCACCGCACCAGCCGGCACTGTTCGCTCACCGAGATCGGCCAGGCCTACTACAACCGTTGCCTGGCCATGCGCGTAGAGGCCGAGGGCGCGGCAGAAATCATCGAGCGCAACCGCAGCGAACCGCGCGGGCTGGTGCGCATCAGCTGCCCGACTACCCTGCTCAACTCCTGGGTCGGGCCAATGCTTACCCGCTACATGCTCAAGTATCCGCAGGTAGAGCTGTTCATCGAGAGCACCAACCGCCGCGTCGACCTGCTGCACGAAGGCTTCGACGTGGCGCTGCGCGTGCGCTTCCCGCCGCTGGAAAACACCGACATGGTGATGAAAGTACTGAGCAACAGCACCCAGTGCCTGGTGGGGCACCCGCAGTATCTGGAGCACTTGCCCAAGGGCTTCGACCCGCAGTTGCTCGGCACGCTGCCCAGCGTGCATTGGGGGAGCGCCCAGCGCGAGTACCAGTGGGAGCTGTTCCAGGGCGAGGACATGAGCCGCAGCATCGTGATCCCGCACACTCCGCGCATGGTCACCGATGACCTGTTTGCCCTGCGCCATTTCGTGGTGGCCGGAGTTGGTATCGCGCACCTGCCGCGGGTGGCGGTGCGCGAAGACCTGGCCGAAGGCCGTTTGGTGGAGCTGTTGCCGCAGTGGCACCCTCGCTGTGGCATCGTGCATGCCATCTTCCCTTCGCGGCGTGGGTTGCTGCCGTCGGTGCGGTCGCTGATCGATCACCTGGCGGAGGAATTCGCGATCAGCGACATGGCCTGAGTCAGTACAGGCCCTATCGCAGGCTTGCCGGCGACAGGGCCATCTAAACCAGCACACCCTTACAAGACCCTGTTCTACGCTTCCCGCACAGTCCCGGATCATCCACCCCGGAGCCCCCATGATCCGCGCCACTCACGGACCAGGCCGCGCCCTGCTCGCCACCCTCGCCCTCTGCCCCGCGCTCAGTCAGGCAGAAGACCCCGGCTGGTCGCTGCTCAGCCGCAACTATTTTCTGCACAGCGACTTCCGCTCGCCTTCCGGCAGCGGCCAGAACTACCGCCAGGAATGGGCCCAAGGTTTCATCGGCGAGATTCGCTCCGGTTTCACCGAAGGCCCTGTCGGTGTAGGCATCGACGCACATGGTTTCCTTGGCCTCAAGCTCGACGGTGGCCGAGGCCATGCCGGCACCGGCCTGCTGCCACGTGACAGCGACGGCCGCGCCGCGTCCGACTATTCCAGCGCCGGCGCCGCCCTGAAGTTCCGCCTGGGCAACACGCAATTGCGCTACGGCGAATTGATGGTGCAAACCCCGGTGTTCGACACCGGCGACAAACGCCTGCATCCGGAATACGCCACCGGCTGGCTGCTGGAGAACACCGACCTGCCCGACTGGCACCTGCAGGCTGGGCGCTTCACCGCGTTCAACAACCAAGACAACAGCTCGACCCATGACGACTTCAGCGGCTACGGCGCCACCACCCAAGGCCGAGCCATCAGCCTGGCCGGCGCCACTTTCGCGCCTGATGGGCCGTTCGGCGGCGCGCTGTACGCCGGGCAGTTGCAGGACACCTGGCGCCAGGCCTACCTCAACCTGAACCTGGCCGAGGGCAACTGGCGCCTGGACGGCAACCTGTACCAGACCCGCGACACCGGCAACGCCAGTGCCGGCGCCATCGACACCCTCGCCTACAGCCTTTCAGGCAAATACCGCTTCGGTGCTCAAGCCGTGACCCTGGCGTACCAGAAGATCGAGGGCGACACCCCGTTCGACTTCGTCGGCGGCGACTCCATCTACCTGGCAAACTCGATCAAATACGCCGACTTCAACGGCCCAGGCGAGCGCTCTTGGCAACTGCGCTACGACCTCAATTTCGCCACCCTCAGCGTGCCCGGTCTTAGCCTGATGGCGCGTTATGTAAGTGGTAGCGCGATCGATGGCTCGCATGCTCCGGCGGGCGGTGCCTACACGGGCCAGCAGGGTCAAGGTGGGCGCCACTGGGAACGCGACATCGACCTCAAGTATGTGGTGCAGTCCGGCGCCGCCAAGGACCTCAGCCTGTCGTTCTCACACGTCAGCCACCGCGCCAACGAGGCACAGGCAGGCGACGACATTGACCGCATCTACCTGATCATCGAATACCCACTCAAAGGCAGCTTCTGACCTGAGCACCTCTTCTGCGGGAGTTTTCAGACCAAGGCTTTAGCCGTAAGACATTTCTGAACTTGAAAGCAAATGCTTCAGCATCGACCTGCTTGGGAATTATCCTACGAGCGCTGCTGAAGTATCGCTGTTGTCGGGGAAATGCCTCAGGGATAACGTTTTCGGGTCGCTCAGGCGACCGGGTGTGAGAACCTGAAAGGTAGATTTTTGGCAGCACCACTATGGTGGCCGTACGTGGGCGGGCTTTCGCCCGGCCGAGTTTTTGCCAATTTCTCCTCGGTTTTCTCACCCCACGTATGGCTGCCACCCACAATCTGTGAGAAAGATTCGAGTGGTAGTTCCCTTTCTTGAGAAATGGAATTACATCATGAAGAAGATTGTTCCTGATCCACCCAGCCGTAAACCCGTCACTACCCCATTCTTCACCGTCCAGTCCGACATGTACCCGCCCGACGCCCTGGCCCACGCCAGCGAGCTGTTGCGCGGCGTCATCGAAACCATCGACGAACACTGCCGCGCCCGCGCAGGCGAACCTGGCCTGAACATGCTGAGCAATGCCATGCATGCCAGCGAGATCGCCCATTCGCTGGTCGAGCACGTGCACGCTCGGCTGTTTGGCCAACGGACCGAGGAGTGAAGCCATGGCAGACGAACCCAAGGTCCTGACCACCGTTGGCGTGGCGACCTTCCTCGATGTGGGTAACCCGCCGACTGATCTGCTGCGTGTGCAACCCGGCATTCCGATTGACGATGCCTACGAGCAGGTGTCCGTGCTGCTCAGCTACATCAAGCACCTGGTGCGTGAAGGCGACATGGAGGATGACCACAAGCTACTGGCGGCAGCCGACTATCTGAGCCTGTTGGCCAAAGCGCTGATGGACGATATCGAGATCGCCAAGAACAGACAGCGTTGATACCCGTCAGGTAAGCGATTGGAGGCCGCTTTGCGGCTCATCGCCGGCAAGCCAGCTCCTACAGGCCCTGTGGGAGTCGGCTTGCCGGCGATGGGCTGCGTAGCAGCCCTGATAACTAACTGACTGGCATTACCGCAGAGCGCCCTTTCTTACATCAGCTCAAAACGCAAAGCACGAACACCCCAAGGCTCCCCAGAAGCCCTGGAAGTCATTCACCGGCACACTCGAATGCCGCGCCTTTTCATGGCTGTGCGCATGCACCCCGCAAGGCCCGCTGCACTGGTGCACCGCTGCAGCCAGTGATGGCGTACCCACGCGCCAGTGCCCCGGCACCTTGGCCACCGGCGACCACTCCGGCAGCACCGGCACCTGTGGCGGGCCAAGCCTGTCGAATTCGCCAGCGCCGTACACCACCTTGCCGTCAACGATAGTCAGTACCGACTCGATGCCCTTGATCGCCTCTTCATCAACGCTGAAGAAATCCAGCGACAGGGCCGCCAGGTCCGCCAGCTGGCCAACCTTGATCTGGCCTTTCTTGCCCTGCTCGCTGGAGAACCAGGCGCTGCCCTGGGTGAACAATTGCAGTGCGGTGTCGCGGCTCAGGCCTTCCGGGTACAGCTCCATACCGCCTACGGTCTTGCCGCTGACCAACCAGTACAGCGAAGTCCACGGGTTGTAGCTGGAGACCCGGGTGGCGTCGGTACCGGCGCCCACAGGCACACCCATTTCGAGCATGCGCTTGATCGGCGGGGTCTGCTCGGCGGCTTTCGCACCATAGCGATCGACGAAGTACTCACCCTGGAAGGCCATACGGTCCTGGATGGCAATACCACCGCCCAACGCACGCACGCGCTCGATGTTCTGCGGGGTAATGGTCTCGGCGTGGTCGAAGAACCATGGCAGCCCGTTGAAAGGGATGTCGCGGTTGACCTTCTCGAACACGTCGAGCATGCGCGTGATCGATTCGTTGTACGTAGCGTGCAGGCGGAACGGCCAGCGCTGCTCGACCAGGTGGCGCACCACCGGCTCCAGCTCTTCTTCCATGGTTTGCGGCAGGTCCGGGCGCGGTTCGAGGAAGTCCTCGAAGTCGGCTGCGGAGAACACCAGCATCTCACCGGCGCCGTTATGGCGCAGGAAGTCGGTGCCGCTGTGCAGCTTGACGCTGGAGGTCCACTTCCTGAAGTCGTCCAGCTCTTCCTTGGGCTTTTGGGTGAACAGGTTGTAGGCGATGCGCACGGTCAGCTGGTTATTGTCGGCCAGCTCCTGAATCACCGAGTAGTCGTCAGGGAAGTTCTGGTAGCCGCCGCCTGCGTCAATGGCGCTGGTCAGGCCCAGGCGGTTGAGCTCACGCATGAACTGGCGGGTCGAGTTGACCTGGTATTCCAGCGGCAGCTTCGGCCCTTTGGCCAAGGTTGCGTAAAGGATCATCGCGTTGGGGCGGGCGATGAGCATGCCGGTCGGGTTGCCGAACTTGTCGCGCTGAATTTCACCGCCCGGCGGGTTTGGCGTGTCCTTGCTGTAGCCCACGGCCTTGAGCGCGGCGCGGTTGAGCAGTGCGCGGTCGTACAGGTGCAGCAGGAACACCGGGGTATCGGGCGCAGCCTGGTTGATTTCTTCCAGGGTGGGCATGCGTTTTTCGGCGAACTGGAATTCGTTCCAGCCACCGACCACGCGCACCCATTGCGGGGTTGGCGTACGCGCCGCCTGGTCCTTGAGCATGCGCAGGGCATCGGCCACCGACGGCACACCTTCCCAGCGCAGTTCAAGGTTGTAGTTCAGGCCGCCGCGGATCAGGTGCAGGTGCGAGTCGTTCAGGCCCGGGATAACCGTGCGCTGCTTCAGGTCGATGATCTGCGTGGCAGCACCCTTGTGGGCCATGGCCTCGGCGTCGTTGCCCACGGCAATGAAGCGGCCATCCTTGATGGCGACGGCGGTGGCTGTGGGCTTTTCACGGTCGACTGTATGCAGCTTGCCGTTGAACAGGATCAGGTCGGCGGTCATGGAACCTCCTTGGATGGAAGCGTGGGCGGAGCCGGCGGCGCCGGTGAAGGGCAATGCGGACCAGAGCGCGCCGGCGGCACCGAGCACGGTACTGGTGGCGAGGAACTGGCGACGGGTCTTGTCGTTGGGGGCCTGGGACATCTTCTTCTCCGTCTGGGTGCGGCGGTGGCTGGGGCAACTGCGGAGCATGCCGGTTCAAGCCTGGCCAGGGATTGCAGGGGTGTGCGGTGGGTTGATGAAGGTTAGCCCTGTTCACATTTTGTGCTGCCGGGGCCGGCGATGGGCCGCAACGCGGCCCCCGCTTATTCAGCGGCTCAGGAACGCCAACAGGTCTTCATTGAGCTGCTGCGCATGGGTCACTGCAAACCCGTGCGGCGCCCCGCTGTACACCTTCAGCTCAGCCCCGCGAATCAACTCCGCAGCCCGCTTGCCGGTGGTCTCGAACGGTACGATCTGATCGTCGTCACCGTGGATCACCAAGGTCGGCACATCGATCTTGGCCATGTCCGGGCGAAAGTCGGTTTCGGAGAACGCACTCACACAATCCAGCGTGCCCTTGATCGAAGCCATCAGGGCAATGTTCAGGGTCTGCGTCTGCACACCCTGAGACACCTGCTGCCCATGGTTCAGCCCATAGAACGGCGTGGCGAAATCGGCGATGAACTGCGCCCGATCCGCCCGCAGTCCAGCCTTGATGCCGTCAAATACCGAGGTATCGACACCGTCCGGGTTGTCGTCACGCCTGCCGAACACCGGCGTCACCGCGCCCAGCAGCACCAAGCCGGCAACGCGTTCGCTGCCGTGGCGGGCAATGTAGCGGCTGACATCGCCGCCACCCATGGAGAAGCCCACCAGGGTCACGTCGCGCAGGTCAAGGTGCTCGATCAGCTGGGCGATGTCGTCAGCGAACGTGTCGTAGTCATAACCGTTCCACGGCTGGCTCGAACGGCCGAAACCACGACGGTCGAAGGCAATGGCGCGGTAGCCGCGGCTAGCCAGGTACTCCATCTGCGAGTCCCACATGTCGGCATCCAACGGCCAGCCATGGCTGAACAACACGGGCTTGCCGGTGCCCCAGTCTTTGTAATAGATCGAAGTGCCATCGCGGGTAACGAGCGTAGTCATGTCGGTATCTCCTTGAAAGTGTCGAGGTCAAAAACTGATCAGCTGCGCAGCCAGTTGGCGCAGCGACGGGTTACCCACGGCATGATGAAAAACACCACGGGCAGGATGACGAACAGGTTGACGATCAGGTTGCCGGTGATCACCCCGCCCAGTTGTGGGAAGCGTGCGAAAAACGGCGCCAGCAGTTGCGGGATGATCATGGTCATCGGGCAGATCACCAGGTAGGTCAGCAGCGCCTGCTTCCAGCGCGGTGGTTGCGCGGAGGTAGTGCTGGGCGGTGTGAACCAGAACTCCGGGTCTTCGTGCACCTGGGTGTGGTCGCCGCCTTCGAGCAGCGGCAGTACTTCATTGACCAGCGTCTGGCGCTCGCTGGAGTTGACCCAGGCCTGCAGCAGGCTGGCCTCTGCGAAGCGCACCACGGTGGTGAAGTGCAGCCCGCCGTCGTCCGGTCGGATCACATTGACATCCAGGTGCCCCGGCTGCTGCCGTGCGGTGCTGACCGTACGCTTGAGCCAAGCCTCGTAGCTGGCCAGCGCCTGGGCGCGGACCTTGTGCTGGATGACCAGGGTCACCACGTTGCGGTTGTCTTGGAGTGCGGTGTTCATCGGCGTTCCTTGGGATGAGCTTGCCCGCATCCACTGTGCAACAACGGACGGGCGGAGGATTGGATGGGTGTGCTGCCCTGCGCGGGCACCGCTGTCGGTGCCCGGGGCGGTCGGCTTACTTGCCGGCGTTGAAGGCGTTGTAGCTGGTCATCAGGTTGCGGTAATCCGGGATGTGGTTAGAGCACAGCGCCGCCAGGCCTTCAACGTCGTTGCGCCAGTCGCGGTGCAGCTCACATGCCACGCCGAACCAGGTCATCAGTTGTGCGCCAGCCTGGCTCATGCGGTCGTGGGCGGCGTCGCGGGTCATGGCATTGAAGGTGCCGGAGGCATCGGTCACCACGAACACCTCGAACTCTTCTTCCAGTGCCGACAGCGCCGGGAACGCCACACACACCTCGGTCACTACACCGGCGATGATCAGCTGCTTCTTGCCGGTGGCCTTCACTGCCTTGACGAAGTCTTCGTTGTCCCAGGCGTTGATCTGGCCAGGGCGGGCGATGTATGGGGCGTCCGGGAACAGTGCTTTGAGTTCTGGTACCAGCGGGCCGTTAGGGCCTTGTTCGAAGCTGGTGGTGAGGATGGTCGGCAGGTTGAAGAACTTGGCCAGGTCAGCCAGGGCCAGCACGTTGTTCTTGAACGCATCCGGCTCGATGTCACGGACCAGGGACAGCAGGCCAGCCTGGTGGTCGACCAGCAGAACGGCTGCGTCGTCTTTGTTCAGGCGGTTGTATTTGAAGTTGGTCATGGTCGTGCTCCTAAGGGTTTTGATGTTCAGTAAGTTGGGTGTTTCGCGTTGATGGGAGAAGATTAAAACCATCACCTTTGGAGCGGTAGATAGTGATTTTTGGCTTTAGCGTTCTATTTTGCGAACGATGATCTGGCCTTGGATTTGCCGGCACATTGAAGACGGGCAAGCTCTCGCAGGACTCCCCGAGAGCCGAAGGCGGAGAGTTTTCTCTAGTTTGCGTAGGACGTTTCCCAAAGCATCTTCAAGTGACCTCTAGGCCTATTGCGGGGTGCTAGCTTCCAGGTTTGCCTAGGACCTGGATATGAGTCGCATCAAGATGAATGGCAGAGGCCAAGCACTGGAGGGTGATCGCACCACGACGGGCGCTACCTGCCTTGCCAGCATCGGCAGCTTCCGCGTTGGTGGTCGCCGGGTACTGCGCGAAGGCGACATGACTACCCCTTGTCCGGCCTGCGACAAGAGCGGCACCATCGTGGAAGGGATGCCAGGGTTCGTGGTTGCTGGCCGGCTGGCCGCAATGGATGGAGCTCGAGTAGCCTGCGGTTGTCCGGATGGATGCCGGGTAATCGCGCCCTTGGGGGATTCCTCCCCGTCCAAGCCAACATCCGTGGCCAGGTCTGCTGAAGCAAGCCCAACACCACATGAAGCGGATTCACTGCCTACTCGCTTCAGACGAAATGTTGCAAGCTCCCCGGTGGATACCTTAGAGCCAGGTTTCTTCATCGTCCCGCGCTGCATGACCTACCAAGAAGTCCTGGTTGAACTCGGCGCTCCGCAGGCCAATCTGCCGCGCTCCCTCCTGGAGCGCCTGAATCCTACCTATCAACAGGGTTTCAAAGCGGGCGAACTATTCATCATTGGCGACGGCCTCAGCCGACCGGTCTGTACGCGCGAAGAGCTGCATGCGATGAGCGCGGCGAAACAGGCGCGGGAGGCGTTGGCAAGCCTGACGCCGGAAGAGGCGGATTTCATGATGAAGCATCAGGCAGAGATTGCCGGGTTGCTCAGTGAGGTGAGCCTCTCCGTCGGTGTGAGCGAGGCGATGATGGCCAAGACGCTGGATGACATAGGTCTCACATTGCGAAAGATTGAAGCGCTGCATCAGCAGCAATTTGCCAAGTACGGGCACCTACACAGTTCAGAGTTTTTCGCTGAACGCATGAAGTTGCTTAAGCAGTTAAATACACACCTCAAAGCGACCTTTCTGAACAAGCGGCTCAATCTTGGCAATTATGAAAGGCTGCGCCGGGACCTGGGCATCTCATCAAAAAGCCTGACTCACCACTGGAGCAAAACAGGGGCACCTGGCCAAATCCCCGGATATTCAACACATCTGGATAAATTGGCGAGCATCTCCAAGTACTTGAAGGCAGGGGGACGTGTAGGTATTGGCATTGGCGGTGTTGGTTCGGTAGTGAAGATTTCCGATGTGTGCCGAGCGGGGGATGCCAGGGCCTGCGAAAAAGTCAAAGTCACTGAGGCAGGGAATTTTTCGGGTGGGTTAGCCGGAGGCTGGGCTGGAGGCAAGGCAGCCGCTAGGGTTGCAGCAACGGTTTGCTGGATGGCCGGATCCCCTACCCGCACATTGATATGTGGGCTGGCAATCACTGGAACGGGGGCATATATCGGCAGCACCGAAGGGATGAGGACCGGTGAAAATATGGGAGATCTTATTTTCGAGACTTTCCAAGATGATTGATCACCTCGACTTCAAGTTGAAGCTATTTCTATTAGCCTCGCCGTTCTGCCTAGGCTTGGTCGGGCTTGCAATTGATCTGCGTATTGCCTGCTCCCGCGAATATAAAATAATGACTTCAGCGCTTCAGCGAAGCGATTGCCTTAACTTTGCGACCAGACTATGGGGAGAGCGAAGTATCAGCTCCAAAATATTCGTTATCTCCATGATATCAAGCGAACTCATGTCCCCCGCTTCCAGAATCCGCAGAGGCTCACTGGATGCCCAGGATTACTTGCAGTTCCCCAAACAGCTGAAAAGAAAAATAATCATTTCCGCCTGGCTAAACATCACGAGCTTCACTTGGCTAATATTAAATGGCTACATCATATAATCTGCAGAAGGCAAAGATGAATAAACCCGAGAACCCTGCACATTCACCTCACGCAAGCAGGCGCACAGAAAGCACGCAACTCAATATAATGTCCATATCAAAGCTCCTGATCATGGGCTGCTTATCCCTAGGCTTTTACTTTACCTACTGGAACTACCGCCACTGGCTTCTTATTCGGGGGCAGCACGGCTTCAGATTAATCCCTTTGTTATGCACGATTTTTGGTGGCTTTACCCTGTACTGGCTCATGAAAAATATCGTCGCTCGTAGCCGAGAAGCGAATGTAACGGTCGAGGGCACAGCGCTCAGTATCACATTGATGTGGTGGCTCCCCAGCCTGGCAATAATGGGATGGGGGCTCTGGATTTCCGAGCTTTACATTGGCAGCCTCCCTCTGTCGGTCGCGTATTTGACGCCAATCATGCTCGTCTTCACTAACTTGCTCTTCTCCACCATTGCCTTGATACAAATTCAACAGGCGGCCAATGCTTGCGGGGGAGAACCTTTGGGCTTGCAAAACTCCACTATCACGTGGGCCAATGTTCTCTGGGTAATCATCAGCTGGGTGCGGATCGCCGCTATCTCCGGCTACGTCGTCGCTTTCGACCCGCTCATGTACTTCATGAAGTACCTATCTTGAAACCCAAGGGCCCTCTCAGTGGCGGTGCTCCGACCTGTGAAGCAGGGTAATGCCTGCCTTCCCCCATTGCCTGCCCGCTCAAGCCGAAGGTAACGGTGAAGCCTCCACGCTGGAGGCGGTGGAATAAGAAGCCAGCGGCTTTGTCGCCGACAGTGGTGGCAAGACCGAGGTGCGCAACCGGGCCGGGGGAAGTGCTGGGAATCGAGGGCATCATCGGCGAGGTGCAGACGGCGTTGACCAAATTGCAACGGTTCCGGCGGCAAAGCCGGGAGTCTTTGTTACTGCAGAAACCGACCTTGATCAAGAAAGGTGGCTTCCTCAGCTGGTTGCACAGATAAACTGATTTCCCGCACGGCCTTATTTGTAGGAGCGGCCTTGCGTCGCGAAAGGGCTGCATAGCAGCCCGGGCAATTGCTGCAGCGCCGCTGAATACCTGGGGCCGCTGCGCGCCCCTTTCGCGACGCAATGCCGCTCCTACAGTCAGTGTCGTGGGACAACCTTACAGCACTACCCGCAAACACTGCCCCGCGTGGTACAGCGAGAACCCGGACTCGTAGAACGCCGTGCGCAACGACGGCGCACTCACCCCGGTCATCGGCGAGAACGGGATCGGCAGGCTGTCCGCCTCGCCCTTGAGCAGAAACTCGGCGAACGCCCGACCAATCACGGTGCCCGTGGTATTGCCCCGCCCGTTGTAGCCCGTCACCGCGACCAACCCGGGCGCCGGCTCGAACAGGCGCATCAGGTGGTCGGGGGTGAAGTCGATGCAACCGGTCCAGTGCATCTCCCACTCGACCTTGCCCAGCTCCGGGTAGTAATGGCTCTGGATACGGTCAGCCCAACTGCGCACGAACCACGCAGGCTTGTTGTCGACCCGTCCAAGGCTGCCGAGCAGCAGGCGGCCTCGATCATCGCGGCGGATGCTGCTGAGCACCGTGCGGGTGTCCCACGAGCCCTGGCCATGGGGCAGGACCTTGTCGGCTGCAGCGCCGTGCAGCGGTTTGGAGGCAACCTGATAGTAGTAACCGCGGAAAAACTGCTTTTGCAGGTTGCTCCAGTCGCCCTCGGTGTACGCGCCGGTGGAGATCACGACCTTGTCGGCGCGCACCGAACCGCGTGCAGTCTTGACCCGCCAGGCATCGCCGTCGCGCTCCAGGCCTTCGACGGCCGATTGCTGGAACAGTTTGCCACCCAGGCGCGCAACCGCAGCGGCCAGGCCCTGTGTGTAACCCATGGGGTTGATGGTGCCGGCGCGGCGGTCTAGCAGCGCGGCGGAAATCTTGTCGGTGCCGCAGTATTCCTGGCACTGGGCGCCGGTCAGCAACTCCACATCGGCACCGCGGCGGCGCCACTGTTCATGGCGTGCTTCGAGGTCAGCGATGCCTGTGGCGTTGTGCGCCATGTGCAGGGTGCCTTTGTGCTGTGCCTGGCAGTCGATGCCAAGGCGCTCGATCATGGCGAACACTTCGCCAGGGGCCTCACCGAGCACTTTGTTCAGGCGGCTGCCCTGCTTCTGGCCTAGAGTCGCCTCGACATCGTCTGGGCGGATCCAGGTGCCGGCATTGACCAAGCCTACGTTGCGCCCGGAGCCGCCGTGGCCGATCTTCCAGGCCTCCAGCAGGATCACCGACTTGCCCTGTTCGAGCAGGTGGATGGCCGCCGACAGGCCGGTAATGCCGCCGCCGATGACGCAGACGTCGGCCTTGTGCTCACCGGCCAGGGCCTGGGCGGCGACGGTCGGTTGGCTGACGTGTTCCCACAAGCATTGTTGACGCAGTTCGGACATGGCCGGCTCCAGCGATATTGTTCTTGTTGGGGCTGCTGCGCAGCCCTGTCGCCGGCAAGCCAGCTCCCACAAGGATCGCACCGAACCCTGTGGGAACCGGCTTGCCGGCGAACCGGGGGCAAAGCCCCCGGCCATGCAGCATCAGTCGAACACGATACCCTGCGCCAGCGGCAGCTCGCGCGAGTAGTTCACGGTGTTGGTCTGGCGACGCATGTAGCCTTTCCAGGCATCGGAACCCGACTCACGACCACCGCCGGTTTCCTTCTCGCCACCGAAGGCACCGCCGATCTCGGCACCGCTGGTGCCGATGTTGACGTTGGCGATGCCGCAGTCGCTGCCCGAGGCGCTCTGGAAGCGCTCGGCCTCACGGATGTCAGTGGTGAAGATGCACGACGACAGGCCTTGTGGCACTTCGTTGTTCAGGCGCAGGGCCTCTTCGAAGTCATCGTAGGCCAGCACGTAGAGGATCGGCGCGAAGGTTTCATGGCGCACCACATCGCTCTGCGCGGGCATCTCGGCGATGGCCGGCGAAACGTAATAGGCGTTCGGGAACTGGTCGGCCAGCTGACGCTCGCCACCGAATACCTGGCCACCCTCGTCGCGGGCCTTGGCCAGCGCGCCCTGCATGGCATCGAACGACAGCTTGTCGATCAGCGGGCCCACCAGGTTGTCTTTGCGTGGGTCACCGATTCGCACTTTGCCGAAAGCCGCTTTGATGCGGGCAACCACTTCGTCCTTGATCGAGCGGTGCACGATGAGCCGGCGCAGGGTGGTGCAGCGCTGGCCGGCGGTGCCCACAGCGGAGAACAAGATGCCACGCACGGCCAGGTCCAGGTCGGCGCTCGGCGCCAGGATCATGGCGTTATTGCCGCCCAGTTCCAGGATGCTGCGGCCGAAACGGGCAGCAACGCGCGGGCCGACTTCACGACCCATGCGGGTGCTGCCAGTAGCGCTGACCAGCGGCACGCGCGGGTCATCCACCAGGGCTTCGCCGGCTTCGCGGCCACCGATGACCAGCTGTGCCAGGCCAGCCGGGGCATCGCCAAAGGCTTTCAGGGCTTTTTCGAACAGCGCCTGGCATGCCAGGGCGGTCAGCGGGGTCTTCTCGGAAGGCTTCCACACCACCGAGTTACCGGCCACCAGGGCCAGCGCGGTGTTCCAGGCCCATACGGCCACCGGGAAGTTGAAAGCGCTGATCACGCCGACCACGCCTAGCGGGTGCCAGCTTTCACGCATGTGGTGGCCAGGGCGCTCGGACGCGATGGTCAGGCCGTACAGCTGACGGGACAGGCCAACGGCGAAATCGCAGATGTCGATCATTTCCTGGACTTCACCCAGGCCTTCCTGAGTGATCTTGCCGGCTTCGATCGAGACCAGTTCGCCCAGGTCGGCCTTGTGTTCACGCAGCACTTCACCGAACAGGCGCACCAGTTCGCCACGGCGCGGGGCCGGCACGCTGCGCCAGGCTTCGAAGGCACTCTGCGCCTGGTCGATGCGGGCGGTGGTCTCGGCCTTGCCAAGCAGTTTCACCGAGGCGATCTGGCTACCGTCGATCGGGGTGTGAACAGGGTAGTCGCCCTGGGTGTAAGCCGTGGCGGCAACGCCAAGGCGCTCGAGCAATCCAGCAACCATTGTGCTTCTCCTACATCGGGTGATGGGGTGGAAAAATGATGTGGATCAGTATTAATCCGATCACACCAGCGCAACAAACGACCTTTATTCCGCATATCATTCCGTCAGGTAATGATTTGAGCCGCAGAGACCGCTATGTCCAAACGCCTGGTGCCTTCCATGACCGCCCTGCAGTGCTTCGAAGCTGCAGCCCGCCACCTGAGCTTTACCCGCGCCGCCGAAGAGCTGCACCTGACCCAGAGCGCGGTCAGCAAGCAGGTCGCACAGCTCGAAGAGATGCTGCGCCACCACCTGTTCCTGCGTATCCGCCGGCGCCTGCAATTGACCCCCGCCGGCAGCCTGTACCTGGCCGAGGTCAACAAGATCCTCACGCAGGTGGACATGTCCAGCCGCTACGTTCTGACCTATGGCGAGCAGACCGAGATATTGAAGGTAGCCACTCAACCGAGTTTTGGCGTGCGCTGGTTGATCCCGCACCTCAAAGGCTTCGGCAAGCGCCACACGAATATCCACCTGGACATCCGTAACGAGATGGAGCCGTTTGCCTTGCTGCAGGGCTCGGCGGATGTGGTGTTTTTCTATGGGCAAGGCACCTGGCCGGGGGCGACCTGCGTGGAGCTGTTCCGTGAGGAAGTGGTGCCGGTGTGTGCGCCGGAGCTGCTGGCCGGGCGCACGCTGGGCGATGCTGCAGAACTGGCCGACCTGGTGCTGCTGCAAAGCACCTCGCGGCCGGAGGCCTGGCATGAGTGGTTCCTGGAGCTGGGTTTGCAGAGCGTCAGCGCCTATCACGGGCCGCGCTTCGATACGTTCTATATGGCGTTGAGCGCAGCGCAGTCCGGGTGCGGGGTGGCGCTGGTGCCGCGCTATCTGGCGGCGAAAGAGTTAAGCGAGGGTAGCCTGGTCATTCCTTGGAATCATGCGATGAACAGTGCCGGGGCGCATTACTTGGCGTATGCCGAGCATGCGGCGGAGGTGCCCAAGGTGCGGGCATTGGTGGAATGGATTCATGAGCAGCTTCAGGCTTGAGATTGCCGGGGCCGCTTTGCGGCCCATTCGCGACACAAGGCCGCTCCAAACAGCAGGAGCGGCCTTGTGTCGCGAATGGCCCTGAAGGTCGATCAAAAAAGGAATGACGCAGCCACTTTTTTTCGCTTGTGGCCATAGTGCATTCCCAGCTTTCATGTAAGCGTCCGAACCCAACCAGGAAGCTAGCGATGCCCGCCCACGATTTCGTCAGCCCCGACAGCATCCGCGCGCAGTTCTCTGCCGCCATGTCGCTCATGTACAAACAGGAAGTGCCGCTGTACGGCACGCTGCTGGAGCTGGTGAGCGAAATCAACCAGCAGGTCATGGCCCAGCAGCCAGAGGTGGCCCAGGCCCTGCGCTGGACCGGCGAGGTCGAGCGCCTGGACCAGGAGCGCCATGGCGCCATCCGCGTCGGCACAGCACAAGAGCTGGCCACCATCGCCCGGTTGTTCGCGGTCATGGGCATGCAACCGGTCGGGTATTACGACCTCAGCAGCGCCGGCGTGCCTGTGCACTCCACTGCGTTTCGCGCCGTGCACGAACAGGCACTGCACATCAGCCCGTTCCGCGTATTCACCTCACTGCTGCGCCTGGAACTGATCGACAATCCCGCACTGCGTGAGTTGGCACAGACCCTCTTGGCCAAGCGCAAGATTTTCACCGCCCGCGCCCTTGAGCTGATCGCCCAGTGCGAGCGCGATGGCGGCCTGAACGCGGCCGACGCCGAAGCGTTCGTGCAGCAAGCCCTGCATACCTTCCGCTGGCACCAGGATGCAACGGTCACCGCCGAGCAATACCAGCAGTTGCACGACCAGCACCGCCTGATCGCTGACGTGGTGGCGTTCAAGGGGCCGCACATCAATCACCTGACCCCGCGCACCCTGGACATCGATGCGATCCAGTTGGGCATGCCGGCCAAGGGTATCCCGCCCAAAGCCGTTGTCGAAGGCCCGCCCACTCGCCGCCACCCGATCCTGCTACGCCAGACCAGCTTCAAGGCACTGCAGGAGAAGGTTGCGTTCAGTGACCAACACGGTAGCGAAGGCAGCCACACCGCACGTTTCGGCGAGATCGAGCAGCGCGGCGCGGCACTCACGCCCAAAGGCCGGCAGCTGTATGACAAGCTGCTCGACGCTACCCGAGCGGCCTTGGGCGGTGCACCGGCCGAGGCCAACGCCGAGCGCTACATGGCACTGCTAAAAGAGCAGTTTGCCGAGTTCCCGGATGACCTGGCGCAGATGCGTGAGCAAGGGCTGGCGTACTTCCGCTACTTCGCGACCGAAAAGGGCCTGGCTGCACGCGAGCAGGCTGATCGCCCGACCACTTTGGAGGGTTTGATCGAGGCGGGCCATGTGCACTTCGAGGCGCTGGTCTACGAGGACTTTCTGCCAGTGAGCGCGGCAGGGATCTTCCAGTCCAACCTGGGTGACGATGCCCAGGCGGAGTATGGCAGCAACGCCAACCGCGAGGCCTTCGAGGCGGCGTTGGGGCTGCAGGTGCAGGATGAGCTGGCGTTGTATGCGCAGAGTGAGCAGCGCTCGTTGCAGGCTTGTGCGCAGGCGTTGAACCTGGCGTTGGGGTAAGGGTCAGGATTGTTGGGGGCGCCTTGCGCCCCTTTCGCGACACGAGGCCGCTCCTACCGGGGGGGGGTGTAGCAGCGGCCCCTGGGGTTTCAACGAAACCGATCGACTTCCTGGCGCAACTGCGCCGCCAGCCCTTCCAGCTCCTTGGCGGTAAAGGCCAGCTCATTGGCCACGTCGCGCTGTTCGCTATTGGCCTGGGCAATGCTCTGCAGGTTGCGGCTGAGCACGGTTGCGGTGCTGCTTTGTTCCTGGGTGGCAGTGCTGATCACGGTAAACTGCTCACCCGCGACGCGGCTTTGCTCGTCAATACGCGCCAGCGCCTCGGCCACCTTGTCGTTGCGTGCCAGGCCTTCCTGCATCAACTGATTGCCCTGCTCCAGGGTGCTGATGGCATGGCCGGTCTGCTGCTGGATACTGGCGATCATCACGGAGATTTCGTCGGTCGCTTGACGCGTACGGGCTGCCAGGCCACGTACCTCGTCAGCCACCACGGCAAATCCACGGCCCTGCTCCCCTGCGCGCGCCGCTTCGATGGCCGCGTTGAGCGCCAGCAGGTTGGTCTGTTCGGCAATGGCGGTAATCACCCCGACAATGCCGCCAATTTCCTGGGAGCGTGCACCCAGTGTGTCCATCACGGTTGCAGTGCCACCGAGAGCCTCGGCGATCTGGCGCAACGAACTCGACGCTTCATCCATCGCGCTACGGCCAATACGGGTCTGCTGGGCATTGTCACGGGCCATGCGCTCGGTGCCCGCCATGTTGTCAGCGATGTTCATCGAGGTGGCGCTGAACTCCTCTACCGCACCGGCCATGCTGGTGATTTCGCCGGACTGCTGGTCCATGCCTTCGCAGGCACCGGCCGACAGGCCAGACAGCGAGCGGGCGCGGCCGCTGACCTGCTCGGAGGCCCCGCGAATGTGTTCGACCATGGTCGCCAACGCTTCGCCCATCTTGTTGAAGCTGCGTGCCAGTTGGCCGATCTCGTCATGGCTGGTCACGGCCAGGCGGGCGCTCAGGTCGCCTGCGCCCAGCGCCTCGGCCTGGCGCACCAGGTCATCCAGCGGGCGCAACTTGCGGCGCAACAGCCACAGCGTGGCGGCCACTGCCAGCAACATCGCCAGCAAACTGCCGATGGCCAGGCGCAAGCCAACATCCCAGGTCACCGCGCGGATTTCTTCCAAGGGCATGCTGGCTACTACCGTCCAGGGGCCTTCGGCAAAGGGCGCAGAAGCGCTGTACAGAGGCTGGTCGGCATTGGCCGGGGGTACCAGCCACTTGCCCTGCTCGTCGCGCAAGGCCAGCGAGCCGGTATCGCCAATACGGAAGCGCTTGAGGTTGGCGAACTGCGCGTTCTGCGCGTCGGTATAGTCGAAGCCAACGAACAGCACCGCGATCACCCGCCCGCTGCCATCGGTCACCGGCACATAACGGGTCATGTAATTGCGCTCGAACAGCAGGGCACGGCCGACGTAGGTCTGCCCAGCCATCAGTTTCGCGTAGGCCGGGTGCTGGCGGTCGAGCTGGGTGCCGATGGCCCGGCTGCCATCCTGCTTTTTCAGGTTGGTGCTGATGCGTACAAAGTCGTCGCCGCTGCGTACGAACAGGGTCGCTACACCTGCGGTCATCTGCTGAAATTCATCGACCTGCTGGAAGTCGTTGTTGAGCAGGTGATCACCCAGGTACAGCGCCGGTGTGGCCTGGCCGGCCACCTGCACGGTTTCGCTGGCATGCAGCGACAGCCCCGAAGCGAAGCGGCGCTCGAACAGGCCGCTCAGGCGCTGGGTGTTGTCCTTGAGCGAACCGTGGAAGGTTTCAAGCTGATCGGCCAACAGTCGCGCTTCACTGGCCAGGTGTTCCTGGCGAGTGGTGAGGTTGGCGTCGTCCAGGGAACGCAGGGCGAACAGAGTACTGCCGGTGATCACCAGCGCCAGCACGATGGCGAGGGCGGTACCAAGCTGCGAGGCGATTCGGGCACGCGGTTGAGACATGGGAAGCTCCTGGCAGGCGGCCCGGATCATCCTGATCACCCCGACCGACCGCTGTTGTCAACGGAGAATCGCGCCCTCTTCCGGGACGCTGGTGCAACTAGATCGGCGTCGCTGGCAAATACTTGAGTGTCGGACCAGGATATTCGCAAACGTTTTCTTCGTCTGCACCGCCCCACCTGTAGGAGCCGGCTTGCCGGCGACAGGGCCAGTGCAGGCAATCAAATAGCCGGCAGGATGTGCACAGCCGGCAAATTCACCGCCTGCGCCTCTTCCTGCAAAAACACGCTCAACCGCCGCAACCGCTCACCACCCGGCCGGGTCCGCGGCCACACCAGGTAATAATCCATGCCGCTGGGCACCGCCGTCGGCCATGGCAGGCTCAAACGACCATGCGCGACATCTTCGGCGACCATCAGCAGGTCACCCATGGATATCCCGTAGCCACGCGCCGCCGCGATCATCCCCAGTTCCAGCGTATCGAACACCTGCCCACCCTTGAGTGAAACAGTGTCTGCCAGCCCCATGCGCTCCAGCCATTCGCGCCAGTCACGCTTGTCGGGGGTCGGGTGCAGCAGTTCGATCCCGGCCAGCCGGCGTTCGTCCAAAGGGCCGTCCTTGAGCAGCTCGGGCGCGCCCACCGGGATCAGTAGCTCGGAAAACAGCCGGCGTACCTCCCAGTCCGGCGGAAAAACGCCGTCACTGAGCAATACCGCGCAGTCGAAAGGTTCCTGGTTGAAGTCCACGTGGTCGACGTCCATCCAGGCGCTGGTCAATTGCACTTCATTGCCCGGCTGCAAGTGCCGGAACTGGCTCAGGCGCGCCAGCAGCCAACGCATGGTCAGCGTCGACGGCGCCTTCATGCGCAATATGTCGTCCTCTCCGCGCAAGGTGTCGCACGCGCGCTCCAGCGCGGCAAAGCCCTCACGCACGCCGGGCAGCAGCACCCGCGCGGCTTCGGTCAATTGCAGGCTGCGGCCGCTGCGGATGAACAGGCGGCAGGCAAAGTGCTCCTCCAGGGTACGGATGTGTCGGCTGACCGCACTCTGGGTGATCGACAGCTCCTGGCCGGCACGGGTGAACGAACTGAGCCGCGCGGCGGCTTCGAATGCGCGCAGCGCATACAGCGCAGGCAGCGGACGGGACATATGGCACCTGCATACGGGGCAGAGAAGGAATGCGTAGAATCATATATGCATGAGTTCAACTCATGCCAATCATCGTTTTTATCCTTTTGTGCAAAGTTGACCGAAGCCTCAGAATCGTCCCTCGCTCACAGAGTCGGAAGGACCGCCCCCATGCACGTTGCGCCCACCACAGAACTCAAGGCTTTGCTGCGCCTGGCCGGGCCGCTGGTTGCCTCGCAGTTGGCGCACATGCTGATGGTGCTGACCGACACCCTGATGATGGCCCGCATCAGCCCCCAGGCGCTGGCCGGCGGCGGGCTGGGGGCGGCGAGCTATTCGTTCGTGTCGATCTTCTGCCTGGGGGTAATCGCCGCGGTCGGCACCTTGGTGGCGATCCGCAAGGGTGCCAATGACATCGAGGGCGCCACCCGGCTGGCGCAAAACGGTTTGTGGCTGGCCTGGGGGCTGGCGCTGGTGGCCGCACTGGCGCTGTGGAACCTGAAACCGGTGTTGCTGCTGTTCGGCCAACAGCCTGAAAACGTTGCTGCGGCCACCGAGTTCCTTACCCTGTTGCCACTGGCGTTGCCGGGCTACCTGACTTTCATGGCCCTGCGCGGCTTCACCAGCGCCTTGGGCCGCTCGACCCCGGTGATGGTCATCAGCCTGGTCGGCACGGTGCTCAACTACCTGTTCAACGTCGCGCTGATCGAAGGCATGTTCGGCCTGCCCAAGCTTGGCCTGATGGGCATCGGCCTGGTCACCGCCGTGGTGTCGATGGGCATGGCCATCGCGCTGGCCTTGTACATCCGCTGGCACCCGGCTTACGCGGCCTACCCACTGCGCAAGGGCCTGTCGCGCCCTTCGCTGCCAGCCTTGCGCGAGCTGTGGCGCCTGGGCTTGCCGATTGGGGGCACCTACATGGTGGAGGTCGGCCTGTTCGCCTTTGCCGCCCTGTGCATGGGTGTGCTTGGCAGCACCGAGCTTGCGGCCCACCAGATTGCCCTGCAGATCGTTTCGACCGCGTTCATGGTGCCGACCGGGCTCTCGTATGCAGTGACCATGCGGGTAGGGCTGTATTACGGTGCCGGCAACCTGCTGGCGGCGCGCAGTGCCGGGCGGGTCGGCATCAGCTTTGGCGCGCTGATCATGTTCGCCTTCGCGGCACTGTTCTGGCTGCGCCCGGAGATGCTGGTGAGCCTGTTCATCGATGGCGATGATCCGGCGTTCGCGCCGATCTACCAGTTGGCGGTGAGCTTGCTGATGGTGGCGGCGTGGTTCGAGCTCTTCGATGGCGTGCAGACCATAGCCATGGGCTCGATCCGTGGGTTGAAGGACGCCAAGACCACCTTCCTGATCGGGCTTTGCTGCTACTGGCTGGTCGGAGCGCCGAGTGCGTGGTTGCTGACCTTCAACCTGGGTGGCGGTGCGGTCGGCGTGTGGTGGGGGCTGGCGTTGGGGCTGGCGTGTGCTTCGGTGGCGCTGACCCTGGCCTTTGAATGGCGGATGAAGCGGATGCTGGGGAAAGCAGGTGTAACTGGAAAAGCGGTGATACCTGCATGATTGCCGGTGCTGTCTTGCACTGCTTGTGAGCGGCCTTGCGTCGCGAAAGGAGGGCAAAGCCCTCCCCTACAGCTTCAAAGACTCACCACCTGAGCCGGGGTGCTTCTCGACAGATATTCCACCAGCTCACCCACCGGCAGTGGCTTGCTGACCAGAAACCCCTGCACCTGGTCACAGCCAAACTCACGTAGCAGGGCCATCTGCTCAGGGCTTTCAACGCCCTCGGCCACCACCTCGAGGTTGAGGTTGTGCGCCAGGTTGATCATCGCGTGCACCAGCTTGCGGTTTTCCTCGCGCATCTCCATTTCGGCGACAAAGCTGCGATCGACCTTCAGCAAGGTGATCGGCAGGCTGTTCAGGTGCACGAAGGATGAGAAGCCGGTCCCGAAGTCGTCGAGCGAGAAGCGCACGCCCAGGCGCCCGAGGGCATCCATGGTCTGGCGGACCAGCTCATTGCGGCGCATCACCGCCGTCTCGGTCAGCTCGAACTCCAGCCAGCGAGCATCGACGCCATGCTCGATGATCAGCCGGCTCAGGGTGGCCAGCAGCTGGCTGTCCTGGAACTGGCGAAAGCTCAGGTTGACCGCCATGTGCAGGGGCGCCAGGCCGCTCTCGCGCAAGGCCTGCATGTCACGCAGGGCACGGGATATAACCCAGTAGCCCAACGGTACGATCAGCCCGCTCTGCTCGGCCAGCGGCACGAACTCGCTCGGCGGCAACAGGCCGCGCTCGGTATGACGCCAGCGCACCAGCGCCTCCAGGCCGACGATGCTGCCATCGGCCAGGTTCAGTCGCGGCTGGTAGTGCAGCTCCAGTTCATCACGGCGCAGGGCTCTGCGCAGTTCGCCTTCCAGGTCGGCAAGGCTGCGGGCGTTGCGGTTGATCCGCTCATTGAACACGTGAAAGGTACAGCCCTGGCTGCTCTTGGCCTGGCGCATGGCGATGTGCGCATGCCACATCAACGGGTCGGCGCCACTTTGCGCGCGGGCGTGGGCCAGGCCCAGGCTGCAGCCAAGCAACAGGCTTTCGCCGTCGATCCAGTAAGGCTCGGCCAGGGCTTCGACGATGCGTTCAGCGATGCGCTCGGCGCGGCCGGTGTCGCGACGGGTGTCGATCAGCAGGGCAAATTCATCACTGCCCAGGCGCGCCAGCTGGTCGCCGGCCTCCAGTTGCTGCTTCAGGCGTGACACCACCTGCAGGATCAGCCGGTCGCCACCCTGGTGGCCGAGGGCATCGTTGACATGACGAAAGTTGTCCAGGTCCAGGTGCCCGAGGGCTACCCCGCGCCCGTCATTCTCAGCCAGCCGTGCCGTCAACAGGGCCTGAAAACCCTGGCGGTTGGCGATACCGGTCAGCGGGTCCTGCTCGGCCAGGCGCTGCAAGGTGGCCACCAGCACGCCACGTTCGCGCACGTGGCGCAGCGAACGGCGCAGCGCATCGGCATTGAGCTGGCTGCGCACCAGCCAGTCGCTGACGCCCGTGGGTGGGGCCACCGGCTCATCGTCGAGCAACAGGATGGTTGGCAGCTCGCAGCGCCCCGGCGCGGGTTGCAGGGCCTGGGTGGCCAAGATCACGGCCTGGCGGTCTTGGCTGAACAGGCTGTCGACTGCTGCCCAGTTGGGCGCAGTCAGCAGTACCGCCGCACCGTTCAGCGGCAGCAGGCATTCGCGCAACACGGCGGCCCATTCCGGCTCATCAGCCAACAACAGCAAACGCAAAGGTTCGACAGGCGTGGACAAGCGGGCTCCTTAAAGCGGGGACGGTGGCACGAGGGAGGCCGGGTATGCTACTGCAGAAATGAAAATGATTTTCACTTTTAGACATATCCTTGCCCACAGCGCGTCCCGACACATTTTGACGTGCATCCTGCTCGAAAGTGGTTAAACCAGCAAATACGATTTTTTCCATGAATAGCATGAGCCTGACTAATGCTATGCGCGATACAAAGTCTGACTCAGACGTCAGACGGTCGCGCCACAATGGCCCCATGCCTGTTAGAATGCGCGGCTATTTTCTGGCGACCCCCGGTTTCTAGCATGTCCCGACTCAATCCCAGGCAACAGGAAGCCCGTGACTACGTCGGCGGCCCTCTTTTGGTGCTCGCCGGTGCAGGCTCCGGCAAGACCAGCGTGATCACGCGCAAGATTGCCCACCTGATCCAGAACTGCGGCATCCGTGCTCAGTACATCGTCGCGATGACCTTCACCAACAAGGCTGCGCGCGAGATGAAGGAGCGGGTCGCCACCCTGCTGCGCCCGGGGGAAGGCCGGGGCCTGACGGTATGTACCTTCCACAACCTGGGCCTGAACATCATCCGCAAGGAGCACGACAAGCTGGGCTACAAGCCGGGCTTTTCGATCTTCGACGAATCCGACATCAAGGCGCTGCTGTCGGACATCATGCAGAAGGAATACTCCGGCGACGACGGCATCGACGAGATCAAGAACATGATCGGTGCCTGGAAGAACGACCTGATTCTGCCCGCCGAAGCCCTGGAAAAAGCGCGCAACCCGCGCGAGCAGACCGCCGCCATCGTCTATACCCACTACCAGCGCACGCTCAAGGCGTTCAACGCGGTGGACTTCGACGACCTGATCCTGCAGCCGGTCAAGCTGTTCCAGGAGCACCCCGAAGTGCTGCAGCGCTGGCAGAACCGCGTGCGCTACCTGCTGGTGGACGAATACCAGGACACCAACGCCAGCCAGTACCTGCTGGTGAAAATGCTGATCGGCATGCGCAACCAGTTCACCGTGGTAGGTGACGATGACCAGTCGATCTACGCCTGGCGTGGTGCGCGCCCCGAGAACCTGATGCTGCTCAAGGAGGATTACCCTTCCCTGAAAATCGTCATGCTCGAACAGAACTACCGCTCCACCAGCCGTATCCTGCGCTGCGCCAACGTGCTGATCGCCAACAACCCGCATGCGTTCGAGAAGCAGCTGTGGAGCGAGATGGGCGTGGGCGACGAGATCCGTGTGATCCGCTGCAAGAACGAGGAAGCCGAGGCCGAGCGTGTGGCCATGGAAATCCTCACCCTGCACCTGCGCACCAACCGCCCTTACAGCGACTTCGCCATCCTCTATCGCGGCAACTACCAGGCCAAGCTGATCGAGCTGAAACTGCAGCATCACCAGGTGCCGTATCGCCTGTCGGGCGGCAACAGCTTCTTCGGCCGTCAGGAGGTCAAGGACCTGATGGCCTACCTGCGCTTGCTGGTCAACCCGGATGACGACAACGCCTACCTGCGGGTGATCAACGTACCGCGCCGCGAGATCGGCTCGACCACCCTGGAAAAGCTCGGCAACTACGCCACCGAACGGGGCGTTTCGATGTATGCCGCCAGCGAGGAACTGGGCCTGGGCGAGCACCTGGACGCGCGTTATACCGAGCGTCTGCAGCGTTTCAAGCATTGGCTCGACGGCGTGCGCCACAAGGTCGCCCTGGAAGACCCGATTGCCGCGCTGCACGAGATGATCCGCGACATCGACTACGAAAACTGGATCCGCCAGCAGACGGCCAGCGACAAGGCTGCTGAGTTCCGCATCAGCAACGTCTGGTTCCTGGTCGAAGCGCTGAAGAACACCCTCGAGAAGGACGAAGAGGGTGACATGACCATCGAGGACGCCATCGGCAAGCTGGTGCTGCGCGACATGCTCGAGCGCCAGCAGGAAGAGGAAGAAAACGCCGAGGGCGTGCAGATGATGACCCTGCATGCGTCCAAAGGCCTGGAATTCCCTTACGTATTCATCATGGGCATGGAGGAGGAAATCCTCCCCCACCGCTCGAGCATCGAAGCCGACACCATCGAAGAGGAACGCCGCCTGGCCTACGTGGGCATTACCCGCGCCCGCCAGACCCTGGCCTTCACCTTCGCTGCCAAACGCAAGCAGTACGGCGAAATCATCGACTGCACGCCCAGCCGGTTCCTCGACGAACTGCCCCCGGACGACCTGGCCTGGGAAGGCCTGGACGATGCGCCAGTGGAAGTGAAAGCCGCGCGTGGCAACAACGCACTGGCCGATATCCGGGCAATGCTCAAACGCTGATCAACCATTACTCTTTAACTCTGCCGCTCTTTGCGGCCACCTTTGCTACATCGGAGATACACAGTGGAAGCACTGCAGCAGAAGATTCGCGACGAAGGCATCGTGCTTTCCGATCAGGTTCTCAAAGTCGATGCGTTTCTCAACCACCAGATCGACCCTGCGCTGATGCAGCTGATCGGTGACGAGTTCGCCCGCCTTTACGCCGATGCCGGTGTGACCAAGATCGTCACCATCGAAGCCTCGGGTATTGCGCCGGCGGTGATGACAGGCCTGAAGCTGGGCGTTCCGGTGATCTTCGCACGCAAGCATCAGTCCCTGACCCTGACCGAAAACCTGCTGACTGCGTCGGTGTATTCCTTCACCAAGCAGACCGAGAACACCGTGGCGATCTCGCCGCGCCATCTCAACAGCAGCGATCGCGTGCTGGTGATCGATGACTTCCTGGCCAACGGCAAAGCCTCGCAGGCGCTGATCTCGATCATCAAGCAGGCCGGTGCCACCGTGGCCGGCCTGGGTATCGTCATCGAGAAGTCGTTCCAGGGCGGCCGTGCCGAGCTGGATGGCCAGGGATATCGCGTTGAATCGCTGGCCCGGGTGAAGTCGCTGGAAGGTGGCGTGGTCAGCTTCATCGAGTGACAGCCATTGGGGCCGCTATGCGGCCCATCGCGACGCAAGGCCGCTCCTACAGGACCACCGAGCTGTAGGAGCGGCCTTGTGTCGCGATGGGCTGCAAAGCAGCCCCGGCAATCACCGCGTCGCCGCCAATCCTGCCAATAGCAACCGCTGATATAGCTCGTCTTTGAGCCCTCGTGGCTCATCCAGCTGCATGCGCGCCAACTGCGCCGCATACCCCTCCGGCCCCGGCGCATCCAGCGCTGCCTTGCCCAGCTCCAGCACCTCGCTCAACCTGAACTTGCTTTTGAGCCAGTTCAAAGCCCGCAACAAGTCCCGTTCCTCGGCCGTGAAATCAGTCCCCAACGGATACTCCGGGAACAGCCGCGCATGCCGTGCCCTGATTTGCTCAAGTCGCTCAGGCGTATTGTCGGTAAACCGCGCATCCAGCTGAAAGTCTTTTGCGAGCTTGCCGGCTTTCTTGGCCTGCTCGATCAGCTCGCCCTGGAACCTCGAATCACTGATCGCCAGCAGCCGTGCGATCACTTCGCTGTCGCTCTGCCCACGCAAGTCGGCGATGCCGTACTCGGTCACGACGATGTCGCGCAAGTGCCGGGGGATGGTGCAATGGCCGTAGGCCCAGAGCAGGTTTGAGCTGACCTCGCCTCCCGCCTCGCGCCAACTGCGCAGCAACAGGATGGATCGTCCACCCTCCAGCGCGTGCCCCTGTGCAACGAAGTTGTATTGCCCGCCCACGCCGCTGAGCACGCGGCCATCCTCCAGCTGGTCGGCTACACCCGCGCCGAGCAGGGTCATGGCGAACACTGTGTTTATGAAGCGGGCATCACGCCGCTGGCGGCGCTTCGTTTCTTCCTGGCCATACAGCTCGTTGATGAAGCTGATGCGCGTCATGGCAAACTGAGCGCGCTGCTCCAACGGCATCTCCCGCAAGCGTTGATAGAACGCCTGCGGGCCGAGGAAGAAGCCGCCGTGTACCAGCACGCCTTGCTCGTCAGCAGGGCGCCGCACCACCCCGGCTTCGGCGAGAGCCAGCAGGCCGTTGACGAACATCTCACTGCAACCGTAGAGGCCTTGGCCGAAAGCATCGAGCCCCCCTTCCCGCTCGATCAGGGTTTGCCATGGCCCTACATCCAGCTCACCCATCAGTGCCCGGTAACCAGAATTGTCGCCTTGGCGCGCCAGCAACGCAGCGGCCACGGCATCACCCATGGCGCCGATGCCGATCTGCAGGGTGCCGCCATCGCGCACCAGGGTACTGGCGTGCAGGCCGATGCAATGGTCCTGGGTGGTAACCGGCATGTTCGGTGTGGAGAACAGCCGACGTTGCTCCACCTGATCGATCAGCAGGTCGAACGCTTCCATGCCCAACTCCGAATCACCAGGCATGTAGGGCAGTTCGGCATGCACCTGCCCGAGCATGAGGATGGTTTCACCGGCCTCGCGGCGCTTGGCGATCATCGGCAGCAGGTCGAGGGTGATGTCGGGGTTGCAGGCCAGGCTCAAGTGCACCGGCTTTTCCGGCGTGGCGGCTACCAGTTGCGCAATCAGGTTGAGGCCCTTGGCGTTGATATCGCGGGCTGCATGGCTGTAGTTGCTGCTGACGTAGTCTTGCTGCGCGCAATCACTGTGCAGCAGGCCGCCGGGCTGCATGAAGAACTGCTCGACGCGGATGTTCGGCGGCAACTGGTCGTTGCGCAGGTCGGCGAGATAGGTGAGCTCCTGGTAATCGGCGAACACACGTTCGATGAAGGGCTCGAGCAAGCGCCGTTGCAAGCCGTCGCCCAAAGGTGGGCGGCCAAGCGACAAGGCCGTGTAGATCGTCAGCCGGCGCTCTGGCAGGTCACGCACCCGGGCGTACAACGCATTGACGAAGGCATTGGGTTTGCCAAGACCCAGCGGCAGGCCCATGTGGATATGCGCGGGCAAGCGCGACAAGACCTGCTCGACTGCCTGGTCGATGGAGCATAGGTGCATCGTGGCCTCCTGAATCTTCCGTGGGTTCAGGGGTTGGACATGAACCGGCGCGGGTTCGTTGCCTGCGCAAAGACAAAGCCCGCCATGCAAGGCGGGCTATTGGCAACTCAACCCAGGCTCAAAGCCCGGACATCTTCTGGATGGCCGCTTTGAGGTCTTCATCCGAACAATCGGCGCAGGTGCCCTTGGGGGGCATGGCGTTGATCCCGGTGATGGCCTTGGCCAGGATGCCGTCAAGGCCGCCCTGGTGATCGGCGCGCTCTTTCCAGGCGGCGGTGTCGCCAATTTTCGGCGCGCCGAGCAGGCCGCTGCCATGGCAGGCGTTGCAATGCTTGGCGATGATTTCATCCGGTGTCTTGGCACCGCCACCGCCAGCCGAAGCGGCCACCTCCATGCCCTTGCATTCCTGGCCCTGGACGCACACTTGGCCAACCGGCTCAAGGCGTTTGGCAATGTCATCATTGGTCGCAGCGGTTGCGCTCATTGCCCAAAGGGCGAATACGGCTGCTGGTACGGCCAGCATCTTCTTGATTTGGTTCACGCGAACACCCTCATGGTGGCTAATCACGCCCGCGGCCACGGTAATGCGAGCGTTGAAAAGTATAGCGGGAACCCGGAAGCCGTGAAACGACCCTACTCAGGAAAGGGGTATTGCCGAATCAATGCACTGCGCTGGATCAAAAGTTCGAGGGCGTTGCAGCACTGATCAGCCGCGCCGGCTCATCGAAAGGGTTGCGAAAACGGTGCGGGCGGGTGCTCTCGAAGTAGTAGCTGTCACCTTCTTCGAGGATGAAGGTCTCGGTGCCCACCACCAGTTCCAGCCGGCCTTCAAGGAGGATGCCGGTTTCTTCGCCATCGTGGGTGAGCATCTCGGCTCCGGTGTCGGCACCCGGCGGGTAGACCTCGGTCAGGAAGGCAATGGCACGGTTGGGATGCGACTTGCCTACCAGCTTCATGGTCACCGCACCGTCGGAAATGTCGATCAGTTCGTGGGCCTTGTAGACAATCTGGGCGTGGCTTTCAGCTTCCAGTTCCACCGAGAAAAACTCGACCATGGACATGGGAATACCGCTTAGCACCTTGCGCAGCGAGCTGATCGAGGGGCTCACACTGTTCTTCTCGATCATCGAGATGGTGCTGTTGGTCACGCCCGCACGCTTGGCGAGTTCACGCTGGGACAGGCCCTTGAGCTTGCGGATGGCTTGCAGTCGTTCGCCGACGTCCAAAGCTGGAGCCTCCTGAAACGGTGAGATGGCGGGGTGAATGTGAACGATATCATGGCAATGCCGTTCAGTATTTACAACACACCGCCCCTCAGGCTGTCCGCTTCAGCGTGTCATTCGCCGAAGTAGTCCAGCGGCACGCGTTTGAGGTTGCAGAAGATCTGGTAGGGGATGGTCCCTGCGTGCATGGCGACTTCACTGGCCAACACGTGCTTGCCCCACAGCTCGACCGGGCTGCCGATGTTCGCTTCGGGCACGTCGGTCAGGTCGATGCACAGCATGTCCATGGAAACGCGGCCAATCAGCTGGCTGCGCTTGCCGGCGACCATCACCGGCGTACCGGTCGGGGCCTGGCGGGGGTAGCCATCGGCGTAGCCCATGGCAACCACGCCCACCCGGGTGGGGCGTTGGCTGATGAACTTGGCGCCATAGCCCACCGGCTCGCCAGCGGGCAACTCTCGCACGCTGATCACCCGCGATTGCAGGGTCATTACCGGCTGCAGGTGCTCGGCCTGGGCTTGCGCCACCTCGAACGGTGTTGCGCCATACAGCATGATGCCAGGGCGCACCCAGTCGCTGGGGGCATGCGGCCAGGCCAGCACGCCGGGCGAGTTGCGCAGGCTGCATTCGGCAGCCAAACCCTGCCGGGCGGCCTCGAACACGGCAATCTGTTGCGCAGTGGCGTCGGCATCCAGTTCGTCGGCACGGGCGAAATGGCTCATCAGCACGATGCGCGCAACCTTGCCGCTGGCCAGCAGGCGCTGGTAAGCCTCGTGATAGTCCTTGGGGTGCAGGCCGACACGGTGCATGCCGCTGTCGAGCTTGAGCCAGAGGGTCAATGGCTTGTGCACGGGCGTCTTTTCGATGGCCTCCAGCTGCCACAGCGAATGCACCACGCACCACAGGTCATGCTCGGCGATCAGCGAAAGCTCGCTGGCTTCGAAGAAACCTTCAAGCAGCAGCATCGGAGCCTTGATACCCGCCGCACGCAACTCCAGCGCCTCTTCGATACACGCAACGGCAAAGCCATCGGCTTCGGCTTCCAGCGCGAGGGCGCAACGCACGGCGCCGTGGCCGTAGGCGTCGGCCTTGATCACGGCGAGGGCCTTGGCGCCGGTCAGTTCACGGGCAAGGCGGTAGTTGTGGCGCAGGGCTTGGAGGTCGATCAGGGCACGGGCGGGACGCATGGCGGCAGCCTTATGGTGGTTCAGGTTGAAAACAGTGTTGGATTCATCGCCGGCAAGCCGGTTCCCACAGGGTCAGTGTAGGAGCCGCCGTACCAGCGATGAGGCCGGTATAGCAGGCCGATTACTGATGCACTGGCGCCGTATGGCCTTGCTTGGCGACTTCCCGGGTTTTGCCATACCGTGAAATATCCAGCCCTTCAGCGCTGATTTGCGGCTTTTTGCGCGCAATCAGGTCAGCCAGCAGGCGCCCGGAACCACAGGCCATGGTCCAACCCAGGGTACCGTGGCCGGTGTTGAGGAACAGGTTACGGAATGCGGTGCCACCCACAATCGGGGTTCCATCCGGGGTCGCCGGGCGCAGACCGGTCCAGAAACTGGCCTGGCTCAGGTCACCGCCGCGAGGATAAAGGTCGTTGACGATCATCTCCAGTGTTTCGCGCCGGCGCGGGTTAAGCGACAGGTCAAAACCGGCGATCTCAGCCATGCCACCGACACGGATACGGTTGTCGAAGCGGGTGATGGCGACCTTGTAGGTCTCATCGAGAATGGTCGAGGTCGGCGCCATGTCGGCGTTGGTGATCGGCACGGTCAGCGAATAACCCTTGAGCGGGTACACCGGCGCCTTGATGCCCAGCGGTTTGAGCATCTGCGGCGAGTAGCTGCCCAGCGCCAGCACGTAGCGATCGGCGGTTTCCAGCTTGCCGTCGACCCATACGCCATTGATTCGGTCACCGGCGAAGTCCAGGCGCTGGATGTCCTGGCCAAAGCGGAATTCGACACCCAGCTTGAGGGCCATTTCTGCAAGCTTGGTGGTGAACAGCTGGCAGTCGCCGGTCTGGTCGTTGGGCAGGCGCAGGGCGCCGGCAAGAATGTCCTTGACCCCAGCCAGGGCCGGTTCGACGCGGGCAATGCCATCACGGTCCAGCAGCTCGTAGGGCACGCCCGACTGCTCGAGCACAGCGATGTCCTTGGCAGCAGCATCAACCTGAGCCTGGGTGCGGAACAGCTGGGTAGTGCCCAAAGTGCGGCTTTCGTAAGCGATACCGGTTTCGGCGCGCAGTTCGTCGAGGCAATCGCGGCTGTACTCGGACAGGCGCACCATGCGCTCCTTGTTCACTGCATAGCGGCTGGCGGTGCAGTTGCGCAGCATTTGTGCCATCCACAGGTACTGGTCGACGTCGCCGGTCAGCTTGATGGCCAATGGCGCGTGGCGCTCCAGCAGCCACTTGATGGCTTTGAGCGGCACACCTGGAGCAGCCCAGGGCGAGGCGTAGCCGGGCGAGATCTGGCCTGCGTTGGCGAAGCTGGTTTCCATCGCCACCGCCGGTTGGCGATCGACCACAGTCACTTCAAAACCTTGCCGGGCCAGGTAATAGGCACTGGCGGTTCCGATTACACCGCTACCAAGTACCAGAACTCGCATCGTTGATCCCTCGCACGCGGCGCACCGCATTTTTGTTGATATGGCATGGATGCGCGCAGTATAAAAATTACAGCCCAGTGCAATTCACTATATAAAAGCCTATATTTGGCGAGAATTCTCGGCAAAATCGCCTTTCACGGAGGGGCATCCCCTATGAGAACCCAGCACCAGAGCAAGCGTGAACTGGACAAGATCGACCGCAACATCCTGCGGATCCTGCAGAATGACGGGCGCATTTCCTTCACCGAACTGGGCGAGAAAGTTGGGCTTTCCACCACCCCTTGCACCGAGCGCGTGCGCCGCCTGGAGCGTGAGGGCATCATCATGGGCTACAACGCCCGGCTCAACCCTCAGCACCTGAAGGGCAGCCTGCTGGTGTTCGTGGAAATCAGCCTGGACTACAAGTCGGGCGACACGTTCGAGGAGTTCCGCCGCGCGGTACTCAAGCTGCCACACGTGCTGGAATGCCACTTGGTGTCGGGCGATTTCGATTACCTGGTGAAGGCACGCATTTCGGAGATGGCCTCGTACCGCAAGCTGCTGGGCGACATCCTGCTCAAGCTGCCGCACGTGCGCGAGTCCAAGAGCTACATCGTGATGGAGGAGGTGAAGGAAAGCCTCTGCCTGCCGATCCCGGACTGACGCTAAACCAGCACCTGTCGGGTGGTGGCGATGAACCGGTGGACGAGCTGCTCGGCTTGCGGCTCGATCATCTGTTGCGGGCCACGGCCGCGTGGGCAGGCCATGCGCGGGGTGGTGCCGAACAGGCGGCAGATCATCGGCCTTTCTTCGTATACGGTGCAGCCATTGGGCCCCAGGTGCACACAGTCCAGGCGCTGCAGCGCCGCATCCTGCTCAGCCTGCGACTTGCGCGGCAGGCGGGCCATCTCTTCGGCTGACGTGGTAACCGGGCCACAACAGTCGTGGCAACCATGCTCGCATTCGAAGGAAGGGATGAGTTCGCGCAGGAACTGGATCTTGTGGCGGTTGCAGGACATGGCGAGGAATACATTGAAGATTGAGACTGAATTATAGGCCTCATCGCCGGCTTGCCGCGAATGAGGCCGGTTGCCCGACCCCGAAAGCCCGGCTTATCCTCCCACTTCTGTCTCGATACCCAGGACCCGCCAATGATCCACAGCGCGCAGCACGCCGCCTCCTACTACGCCGCCAGCAGCGCGCCACACCCCGATCACCCGCTCCTGCAAGGCGAGCACAGCGCCGACGTGTGCATCGTTGGCGGCGGCTATTCGGGCCTGAACACCGCCATCGAGCTGGCCGAACGCGGCCTGTCGGTGATCCTGCTGGAAGCGCGCAAGCTCGGCTGGGGGGCCAGCGGGCGCAATGGCGGCCAGCTTATCCGGGGCGTCGGTCACGGCCTGGAGCAGTTCCTTGCGGTGATCGGTGAAGAAGGCGTACGCAGCATGAAGCTGATGGGCCTGGAAGCCGTGGACATCGTCCGTGAGCGGGTCGAGCGCCACGCCATCGCCTGCGACCTGGCCTGGGGTTACTGCGACCTGGCCAACAAGCCCGGCGAGCTGCAAGGCTTCGCCGAAGACGCCGATGAACTGCGCAGCCTGGGCTACCGTCACGAACTGCGCCTGGTGCATAAAGACGATATCCACAGCGTGGTCGGCTCCGACCGTTATGTCGGCGGCCTGATCGACATGGGCTCAGGGCACCTGCACCCGCTCAACCTGGCGCTTGGCGAAGCGGCCGTGGCCAGCCGCCTTGGTGTGCAGCTATACGAGCAATCGGAGGTCAGCCGCATCGAGTACGGCCCCGAAGTGAAGGTGCACACCGCCCAAGGCCGGGTGCGCGCCAAAACCCTGGTGCTGTGCTGCAACGCCTATCACAACGGCCTCAACCGCGAATTGGGCGGCAAAGTGCTGCCAGCCGGCAGCTACATCATCGCCACCGAACCGCTGGGTGAGGAACGCGCGCGCCAATTGCTGCCGCAGAACATGGCGGTGTGCGACCAGCGCGTGGCGCTGGACTACTATCGCCTGTCCGCCGACCACCGTCTGCTGTTCGGCGGTGCCTGCCATTACTCCGGGCGCGACCCACAGGACATTGCCGCCTACATGCGGCCGAAGATGCTCAAGGTGTTCCCGCAACTGGCCGATGTGCGCATCGATTACCAGTGGGGTGGGATGATCGGCATCGGCGCCAACCGCCTGCCACAGGTCGGCCGCCTGGCCAGCCAGCCGAATGTTTATTACGCCCAGGCCTACTCTGGCCATGGGCTCAACGCCACTCACCTGGCAGCGCGCCTGCTGGGTGAAGCCATCAGCGGCCAGCAAAGCGGGCGCTTCGACCTGTTCGCCAAGGTGCCACACATCACCTTCCCTGGCGGCAAACACCTGCGCTCGCCGCTGCTGGCGTTGGGGATGTTGTGGCACAGGCTCAAAGAGCTGACTTGAGACCTGAACGGTCCTGCATGGACCGCGCAGTGTCATGTTGATCAGTCTTTCCAAAAGGGTTTACGCCCCTCGGTCAAGGCCTGCTCCCAGCTCAGCCCAACATCGCGCAACTGCTCATCGGTCAACTGCAGCAACGCCCTGCGGGTGTGCCAGCGATGCAGCATCAGGCCCCAACGCCCCATCCCTTGCGGGGCGTTGAACACCTTGGCCTGCTGCCCGGCTTCCAGTTCCCTGGCCAACAGTTGCAAGCGCACATCGCTCATGCCACCCATCGCTGCGTTCTCCCATTCAGTGATTACTGTGGAGAAAGCATGCGCGCTACCAGCACCGGCAATACAGATTCAATACAGGCTTATTATTCCCATACAGAATTGGCGGATCTGCGGCTGAATGCTGTATTTTCTACGCAACTGTACTGGTCGTGCTTGCAATCGAGCACAGGAGTATGCCGTGACGCTCTACCTGAACCTCGCCGAGCTGCTCGGCACCCGTATCGAGCAAGGCCTGTACCGCCCCGGCCAGCGCCTGCCATCGGTGCGCGCCCTGAGCGTGGAACATGGGGTCAGCCTGAGTACGGTGCAGCAGGCCTACCGCCTGCTGGAAGACAACGGCATGGTGTCGCCACGCCCCAAGTCCGGCTACTTCGTCAACGACCATCGCCACCTCGCCGCACTGCCCGCCGTCAGCCGCCCTGCCCAGCGACCCGTGGACATTTCGCAGTGGGAACAGGTATTGGAGCTGGTGCGCAGCACACCTCGTCAAGACGTCATACAGCTCGGCCGCGGCATGCCCGACATCGACAGCCCGAGCCTCAAGCCCTTGTTGCGCAGCCTCGCCCAGCTCAGCCGGCGCCAGGACATGCCGGGGCTGTATTACGACAACATCCATGGCAACCTCGCTCTGCGTGAGCAGGTTGCCCGCCTGGTGCTGGACTCTGGCTGCCGCCTGGGCCCCGCGGACCTGGTGGTGACGACCGGCTGCCACGAAGCGTTGTCATGCAGCATCCGCGCGGTGTGCGAGCCGGGCGACATTGTCGCGGTCGATTCGCCGAGCTTTCACGGCGCCATGCAAACACTCAAAGGCCTGGGCATGAAGGCGCTGGAGATCCCCACCGACCCGATCACCGGCATCAGCCTGGAAGCCCTGGAACTGGCGCTTGAGCAGTGGCCGATCAAGCTCATCCAGATCACGCCAAGCTGTAATAACCCGCTTGGCTACATCATGCCCGAGGCACGCAAGAAGGCGCTGCTGAACCTGGCCCAGCGCTATGACGTCGCCATCCTCGAAGACGATGTGTATGGCGACCTGGCCTACACCTACCCCCGCCCGCGCACCCTCAAGTCGTTCGACGACGACGGTCGCGTGCTGCTGTGCAGTTCGTTTTCCAAGACGCTAGCCCCGGGCCTGCGCATTGGCTGGGTGGCGCCAGGGCGCTATCTGGAGCGGGTGCTGCACATGAAGTACATCAGCACCGGCAGCACGGCCACCCAGCCGCAGCTGGCGATTGCCGATTTCATCGCCAGCGGCCACTACCACCCCCATGTGCGGCGCATGCGCAGCCAGTACCAGCGCGGCCGCGACCTGATGAGCGACTGGGTAAACCGTTACTTCCCACCTGGCACGCGCGTCAGCCGGCCTCAGGGTGGCTTCATGCTGTGGGTGGAGCTGCCAGAGCATTTCGACACGTTGCGGCTGAACCGCGCTTTACTGGAACAGGGCGTGCAGGTTGCCGTGGGCAGCATCTTTTCCGCCTCAGGCAAGTTCCGCCACTGCCTGCGGATGAATTTCGCCGCGCGGCCAACACCACAGATCGAGGACGCGGTGCGCAAAGTGGGAGAAACCGCCCTTCGTCTACTGGATCAAAGTAACACCGACGGGTAACTTTGCGCCGCCCTATACGGTCCAACCTCTCAAGCCTTTGCCGCACAGGACGATCCACACTTGAGACTCCAGCGAGCTCTGCCCCTGCTGCTGGTGCTGCTAGGCCTTGCAGGCTGCGCCAGCGTCGGTACACCCCGCGAGACCAGCCAGGCACTGCCGGCTAAAGATTCAGCCTTCGGCCGCTCGGTGCTGCGCCAGGCCGCACCCTATGAAGGACGGTCCGGTTTCCGTCTGCTGCCCAACAGCAACGAGGCCTTCCGTGCCCGCGCCGAGCTGATCCGCAACGCGCAGGCCAGCATCGACTTGCAGTACTACATCGTCCACGACGGCCTGAGCACCCGGGCCCTGGTCCATGAACTGCTGCGCGCCGCCGACCGAGGCGTACGCGTGCGTATCCTGCTGGACGACACCACCAGCGACGGCCTGGACACCATCATGGGCACCCTCGACGCCCATCCGAACATCCAGATCCGCGTATTCAACCCACTGCATCTGGGCCGCAGCACGGGGGTGACGCGCGCGGTGGGCCGCCTGTTCAACCTGTCGCGCCAGCACCGGCGCATGCACAACAAGCTGTTCCTGGTGGACAACAGCATGGCCATCGTCGGCGGGCGCAACCTGGGCGATGAGTATTTCGATGCTGAGCCCAACCTGAATTTCACTGACATCGACATGCTCGGCGTGGGCCCGGTGGCCGAACAGCTCGGGCACAGCTTCGACCAGTACTGGAACAGTGCCCTGAGCCGGCCCGTGACTGACTTCCTCTGGCAACTGCCGGATGCCGCCGACCTGCGCGCCAGCCGCCACCGCCTGGAAGTGTCGCTGGCCGAGGCGCGGGTGCAGCGCAAGGCGCTGTATGACCGCCTGATGGCCTATCAGTCGGAGCCTCGGCTGGATGTTTGGCGCAATGAGCTGATCTGGGCCCACAGCCAGGCCTTGTGGGATGCACCGAGCAAGGTGCTGGCAGACGATGAGCCAGACCCGCACCTGCTGATGAGCCAGCAGTTGGCCCCTGACCTGGCAAACGTGCACCACGAGTTGATCCTGGTTTCGGCCTATTTCGTCCCTGGCGAGCCCGGGCTGCTGTACCTGACCGGCCGTGCCGACGCCGGAACGTCGGTCAAGCTGTTGACCAACTCGCTGGAGGCCACCGATGTACCGGCCGTGCATGGCGGGTATGCGCCCTACCGCCGGGCGCTGCTCGAACACGGCGTGCAGCTGTTCGAGTTGCGCCGCCAGCCGGGTGACCCCAGTGCCGGGCGCCTGAATTTCCACGGCGGTTCGGATTCCAGCCTGCACAGCAAGGCGATCGTGTTCGACCGACACAAGACTTTCATCGGCTCGTTCAATTTCGACCCGCGTTCGGTGTTGTGGAATACCGAGGTCGGGGTGCTGGTGGACAGCCCGGAGCTGGCCGAATACACCCGCGAGCTGGCCGTTCAGGGCATGGCGCCTGCGCTGAGTTATCAGGTCAGGCTAGAGAATGACAAGCTGGCCTGGGTGACCGAGGACAACGGCCAACTGCACACCCTGACGGCAGAGCCCGGCGGGCTCTGGCGGCGGTTCAATGCGTGGATCAGCAAGGCCGTCGGGCTGGAGAAAATGCTGTAGCGCAGGGCCTCAGGCGGCAGCAGGCTCGAAGGCACCGCGCCGCCGGGTCAACACCACCAACCCGGCCGCCCCAACTGCCATCAGCAGCGGCAACGCATGGCCACTGAGCCACTGGCTACCCGCACCGGCCAGCAACGGCCCCAGCAGGCAGCCGATACCCCACAGCTGCGCCACATGAGCATTGGCCCGCACAAGTGCATCATCCCGATAACGCTCGCCGATCAGTATCAGCGACAACGTGAACAGGCCACCGGCACTGGCCCCGAACAGCACCCACAACGGCCAGATCGCCGGCGTGTGCACAAGCAACGGAATCGCCAGGCTGGAACACAGCAAGGTCACGGCACAACCGGTGAACAGTGCGCGCCGCGACATGTGGTCGGCCAAGGCGCCAATCGGCAACTGCAGCACCGCGTCGCCAACCACCACGGTACTGACCATGAACAGCGCCAGCTCGGTGGTGAAGCCCTGCTGCAGGCAATACACCGGCAACAGGGTGAGGATCATCGCCTCGAAGGCAGCGAATAGCGCGATGGCCCAGGCAATCACCGGCAGCCGGCGACAAAAGGCGAACAGGTCGCTGAAGGTAACGCTGCAGGCCTCGGTACTCGGCGCGCCGCCACGACCCAACAGCAGCAAGGGCGATAGCAGCAGCAGGCCGGTCGCAGCCCAGAAGCCAAAGTCATCGTCGGAGCCGAGAAAGCCCAGCACCAGCGGCCCTGCCAGCTGGCTCAAGGCATAGCTGCTGCCATACAGCGCCACCAAGCGCCCACGCCACTGCTCGACCACCAACTGGTTGATCCAGCTCTCGCCAAGGATGAACACCACGGTCAGCGACATGCCGATCAGCAAGCGCAGCGCCAGCCACAGCGGGTAGCTGGGCAGCACCGCCAGCAGGCCAATCGACAATGCCCCGCCCCACAGGCACAGGCGCATAGCCGAAGGCACGCCGACCCAGCCGGCCAGGCGGCTGGCCAGGCTGGCACCAATCAGCACGCCCAGCGCGGGCATCGCAGCCATTACGCCGATGGCGAAGCTACCGTAGCCCCAGGCCTCCAGGCGCAGGGACACCAGCGGCATGCTCACGCCGAGCGCGAGCCCGACGCTCAGCACCGATGCCAGCACGGCAAAGTAGGTTCCCCAGCGCATAGCAGCCTCCCAGGCAGAATTCTTGAATGGCAGAAACGACACAGCCGGGACGGTGTGAACCGGCCCGGCTGTCGTTGGGGCTGTAGCGCAGCCCCCCTGGATTTACAGCTTGATCCAGGTCGCTTTCAGCTCGGTGTACTTCTCCAGTGCATGCAGCGACTTGTCACGGCCGTTGCCCGACTGTTTGAAACCACCGAACGGCGCGGTCATGTCGCCGCCATCGTACTGGTTGACCCAGACGCTGCCGGCGCGCACGGCACGGGCAGTCTTGTGGGCCTTGGAAATATCCGACGTCCAGATGCCAGCGGCCAGGCCATACGGCGTGTCGTTGGCAATGGCGATGGCTTCTTCGGCAGTATCGAAGGCGATGACCGACAGCACGGGGCCGAAGATTTCTTCCTGGGCGATCTTCATGGCGTTGGTCACGCCGTCGAAGATGGTCGGCTCGACGTAGGTGCCGCCAGTCTCTTCCAGGGTGCGCTTGCCACCGGCCAGCAACTTGGCGCCGTCCTTGTGGCCGGCGTCGATGTACGACAGCACGGTATTCATCTGCTGGGTGTCGACCAGCGCACCGACGGTGGTCTGCGGATCGAGCGGGTTACCTGGCTTCCAGCCCTTGAGCGCTTCGACCACCATGGGCAGGAACTTGTCCTTGATCGAACGCTCGACCAGCAGGCGCGAACCTGCGGTGCAAACTTCGCCCTGGTTGAAAGCGATGGCGCTGGCAGCAGCTTCGGCGGCGGCTTGCAGGTCCGGTGCGTCGGCAAAGACGATGTTCGGGCTCTTGCCACCGGCTTCCAGCCAGATACGCTTCATGTTCGACTCGCCCGCATACACCATCAACTGCTTGGCGATCTTGGTCGAGCCGGTGAACACCAGGGTGTCTACGTCCATGTGCAGGGCCAGGGCCTTGCCGACGGTGTGGCCGTAGCCTGGCAGCACGTTCAGCACACCGGCCGGGATACCGGCTTCGATGGCCAGCTGGGCGATGCGGATGGCGGTCAGCGGCGACTTCTCGGATGGCTTGAGTACCAGCGAGTTACCGGTGGCCAGGGCTGGTGCGATCTTCCAGCAGGCCATCAGCAGCGGGAAGTTCCACGGTACGATGGCACCGACCACGCCAACTGCTTCGCGGGTAACCAGACCCAGCTGATCACTAGGGGTCGGCGCGACTTCGTCGTAGACCTTGTCGATGGCTTCGGCGGTCCAGTGGATGGCATTGGCCGCGCCCGGCACGTCGATGCTGGAGGAGTCGCCGATCGGCTTGCCCATGTCCAGGGTTTCGAGCAGCGCCAGCTCTTCGACGTTCTTGCGCAGCAGGTCGGCGAAGCGGATCAGCTTGGCCTTGCGCTTGGCCGGGGCCAGCTGCGACCAGACGCCGGAATCGAACGTTGCGCGGGCGTTTTCCACAGCGCGATTGGCATCGGCCAGGTCGCAGCTGGCAACCTTGGCCAGGAAGCGTCCGTCGACCGGGCTCAGGCAGTCGAAGGTTTCACCGGATGCGGCGTCGGTGTATTCGCCGTTGATGAAGGCACGTCCTTCGATCTTCAGTTGCTGGGCACGTTGCTCCCAGTCTGCACGAGTCAGGGTGGTCATACGAAACTCCTCCTCTTGTTTAGGTGCAACGCCGCACTGAGGACTCACAGGCGTTGTCAGAATTCTGGCCGGGCGACAAGCGCACACTGGCAAGCGATACCCTAAACCAGCCAGTGCAAACTATCAATATATTTGACACATAAGGCCTAAAAGCCTACTGATGTGCATTTTATTAAACAAAAATAGGAGCTGCACCATGAACATCGCCAGCATCATCGACTTCGCCCAAGTCCTCACCGAGGCTGAACGCTACCGTCCCGCGGCAGAAAAAATCCTCAAGGGCGAGCCGGACCAGGCTGTCTACAACCATTATTCCACCCCGTGCGGACAGTTCGCCGCAGGTGTCTGGGAAGGTGAGGTCGGGCAGTGGACAGTGAACTACACCGAGCATGAATACTGCGAGATCGTGCAGGGCGTTTCGGTACTGCGCGACCCGGATGGCGGCACCAAGACCCTGCGTGCCGGTGATCGGTTTGTCATCCCGGCCGGCTTCAAGGGCACCTGGGAAGTGCTGGAGCCGTGCCGCAAGATTTATGTGATGTTCGAGCAGAAATGAGTGCGACGCCGGCGTGGTGATTAATTACCACAGCCCGGCAAGCCAAGAGCGTGATCCTTGCAGCGTCCAATTCAGGACAATCCAAGGAGAATCATCATGACTACCGACATCCTCGGCGCCGCTCGTCACGTGATTGGCTCGCAGTATGTAGAAAGCGTCAAGCCCTACATCGTCGAACTCACTGGCCTGATGAGCGCCGCAGGCCCACGTGACATCACCACCAAGGACATACGCTCCGACAGGGTGATGATCAGCGTCGATACCGCCGACACCATCGACGGCCTGCACATCAGCTGATCCCCACTGCTGATCGCTACAAGAAAGGGGCTCCAGACGGAGCCCCTTTCTTGTTGGCAGCCACGTAAAAAAAAAACCCGCGTCCTTTCGGATGCGGGTTTTTTCAGGTCGCCGATCAATTACTTGATCTTGGCTTCCTTGTACACCACGTGCTTGCGAACAACGGGATCGTATTTCTTGATCTCGATTTTGTCCGGGGTGGTGCGCTTGTTCTTGTCGGTGGTGTAGAAGTGGCCAGTGCCAGCACTCGAAACCAGACGGATCAATTCACGCATGACGTTCTCCTTAGAACTTTTCGCCGCGAGCACGCAGCTCGGCCAGCACTACGTCGATACCACGCTTGTCAATGACGCGCATGCCTTTGGCAGATACGCGCAGACGCACGAAACGGTTCTCGGATTCAACCCAGAAACGGTGGTGCTGCAGGTTCGGCAGGAAACGACGACGGGTTTTGTTGTTTGCGTGGGAAATGTTGTTCCCGGTTACTGGACCCTTACCAGTAACTTGACAGACTCTCGACATGACTCAGCCCTCTAAAACCACATGCCCAACCCGGCATGGGTTGGCCGCTTAATCTCTCAGTCTTTGGCGCCAGGCGCCGTGATTCTGGAGGTCTTACCGACCGGATCCGCTGATGCGACAGGCCGAGCCCCTAGAAAAGAGCGCTGCTTTATACCAGAAAGACTGCATTGCAACAACTGCTGATGAGCATCTGTCGGAGACAAATCGTGCGCGAGCAGCATAGCGGCTAGCCCGGCGAACTGTCGACCACTCGTCGCCAGCCGGTAGAAAAAGAGGGTGGTCATTTCCTGATGCGCACACTAGGGTAGGACGTTTCCAGACTGCACTGGCAGATGGGCCACTGACAGCCAAGGAGTCACGATGCGTGCCGCCGCCCTTTCCTTAATGCTCACCTCCCTGCTTGCTGCCGGCATCGCCCAGGCCGCGCCACTGAGCGTCTGCAGCGAAGCCAGCCCCGAGGGCTTCGACGTGGTCCAGTACAACTCGCTGACCACCACCAACGCCTCGGCCGACGTACTGATGAACCGCCTGGTCGAGTTCGACGCAGGCCAAGGCAAGGTCGTCCCCAGCCTGGCGCAAAGCTGGACAGTGTCGGCTGACGGCCTGGTGTACGACTTCAAGCTGCGTGAAGGGGTCAAATTCCACTCCACGCCTTATTTCAAGCCAACCCGCGCCCTCGATGCCGACGATGTGCTATTCAGCTTCCAGCGCATGCTCTACCCCGCCCACGCCTGGCACAAGACCGCACCGGGTGGCTACCCGCACGCCCAATCACTGCAACTGGGCAGCCTGATCAAGTCGATCGAGGCGCCGGAGCCGAACAGCGTACGCTTCACCCTGACCCACCCCGATGCGACCTTCCTGGCCACCTTGAGCATGGGCTTTGCTTCGATCTACTCCGCCGAGTACGCCGACAAACTGCTCAAGGCAGGCACCCCGGAGAAGCTCAATAGCCAGCCGATCGGCACCGGCCCGTTCGTCTTCCAGCGCTACCAGAAGGACGCCGTGGTGCGCTACCGCGCCAACCCGGACTACTTTGATGGCAAGCCTGCGGTCGATCCGCTGATCTTCGCCATCACTACCGATGCCAACGTACGCCTGCAGAAGCTCAAGCGTGGTGAATGCCAGGTGGCCCTGTCACCCAAGCCCCTGGACGTTGCCGAAGCAGGCAAGGACGGTAACCTCAAGGTCGTCACGACACCGGCCTTCATGACCGCTTTCGTTGCCATCAACAGCGAGCACCCGCCGCTGGACAAACCCGAAGTGCGCCAGGCGATCAACCTGGCCTTCGACAAGCAGGCCTACCTCAAGGCCGTTTTCGAAGGCACCGCCACCGCCGCCAACGGCCCCTACCCGCCCAACACCTGGAGCTATGCCAAGGACCTGCCCGGCTACCCGCTGGATCTCAAGCGAGCCAAGGCGCTGCTGAGCAAGGCCGGTTACGCAGATGGGTTCAGCACCACGATCTGGACCCGCCCGTCAGGCAGCCTGCTCAACCCCAACCCAAGCCTGGGCGCGCAGATGCTCCAGGCAGACCTGGCCAAGATCGGCATCAAGGCCGAAATCCGCGTGATCGAATGGGGTGAGCTGATCCGTCGGGCCAAGGCTGGCGAGCATGACCTGCTGTTCATGGGCTGGGCCGGCGACAACGGCGACCCGGACAACTTCCTCAGCCCGCAGTTTTCCTGTGCGGCGGCAAAGTCGGGGACCAACTTCGCGCGGTTCTGCGACAGCCGGCTGGACCAGTTGATCAGTGCAGGGCGTACCACCAACGACCAGAGTGTACGCAGCCGGTTGTACCAGCAGGCGCAGACGCTGATCCAGCAGCAGGCGCTGTGGGTGCCGCTGGCGCACCCGACGGCGGCAGCGCTGTTGCGCGAGGGCGTCGAGGGTTATCAGGCAAGCCCGTTCGGGCGGCTGGATTTCAGCAAGGTTTCGGTGAAGCGCTGAACCCTGGCTTTGCAGGCTCGACCAAATGCCGGCTTGCCGGCGACTGGTCGAGCCTGCAAACAGGCAGCCACTAAGCGACAATCCATCCCTGCTCCACCATCGACAGCGGCTCCCCATCACCCACGATGATGTGATCGAGCACCCGCACATCGATCAGCGCCAACCCCTGCTTCAATGCAAGCGTCATGTGCACGTCGTCCTGGCTCGGCTCACTATTGCCCGAAGGATGGTTGTGGCAATTATGGTATATGTTCGGAAACGTTGCAGATCTGGAGCTACCGATGCCAGACGTCCCTTTCTGCGAGATCCGAATGATTCGTACTGCCTCCAGCGGCCTCAGGCCATACCTGCTGGTGCAGGGGGTTCCAGTGATCCTAGCAAACCTCTGGGCGGAGGATTTGCTCCACAGATCGCGTCTCAATACCGTCGAAAATTACCTACGTGACATCGCTATCGCGTACGAGTGGGCTCTCAGCCGAGGTTCTCCACTGGAAGCGAAGCTTGAGCGCCTAGCGGTGTTCAGCTCAGCGGAACTGACATCGCTGGCCGAACGCCTCTGCTCCACCAAACGCGGTGCGGGTGCGAGCCAATCGACATGCACCCGACGACTCGAAGCTGTCAAATCATTCATAGATTTCTCCTTCGAGCACTACGTTGAGCTCAATCGACTAGGTCTACTTGAGCAAAGCCAAGCGGAAAAAAACAAAGCCAAGAATCTGCGAAATCTTCAAAAAAAAATCACCAAGATTGCATATCAATCAGAACCGCCGCTACCAGCAACGCCACTTGACTCCGGCGGACAAGCCTTATTCAAAGGGGTGCTCAGTCCTGATGACTTTAGGAACCCATTCCAAAGTAAACAGATACAGGCACGCAATTACTGTCTGTTCTTAGTAATGCTTGAAACACTTGCCAGGCGTGGCGAAGTGGTTCTCATAGAACTCGACGACGTTGACCTTGGTCCCTCACCTACAATACGCATCAAGCGCCCAAGCGATATCAACAGGGAGCGGAGACTGGACGGGGCTAGTCTCAAGACGCGCGGTCGGATAGTCCCCATAACCGCATCGGTAGCCGCGGTTCTGAACGAATACATTTCCGATCATCGCCCTAAACTGATCAAACCAAAAAGACCTTGTACAGCCCTATTCGTGAGTTCCCGTGACGGGAGACGGCTATCTGCGCGAACCGTAAACACCATTCTTCGTACCGTTGCAGCCAGCCTCGGCTTGCCAAACTTTTCAACACGAATTCATCCGCACGGCTTGAGGGCGACAGGGGCAAATATAGCTCGCAAAAAGTTTGAAAAAAGTGGCGCCAACAGCATTAATGTAAAAGATGCTCTGGCGTATCTGGGCGGATGGAGCCCCAGCAGCGAAAGTGTTCAGCGCTACTCTCGACAGGCCATATCTGATCGGCTCGGCGAAATAATCAGAAGCTCAGACAGCTCAAATTTTCGAGGCAATGAAGATGATTAAAATTTCGCCTGCCGAACTCGTAGCCGAGATTGAATGTCGCTTCGGCATCGAGGCCGATGCCTTTCCTTCCACAGTCAAATCCACCTTCGGTCAGGCTATAACAATTCACAACAATGATGCGTGGGTTGAGAGAATAACGGTAGAGATTGTCGGGTGTGCTCCGATGAATATTGCGTGGAGCAAGCCCCTACATTCTAACTTGTTAGTTGAGTGGCTACTCAGAGGGTGGTTCATCGACAGACTCCAAACCCACATCGACCTTAGGCCTCTGATTGTCGTCCAGCGGCTTCTGGCCCAGCATAAATTTTCGGGAAATGACGCGGATACTATTGGCAATAGGTTATCGACATTTGCTGTACGTGAATGCACTCGATTAAAAGCATCAAGCTGGTATGAGGAGCTAGTTGCTCTTCGAGTATTTTATCGATGGTGCTTGGATGAAGAAGTCCCAGGCTTCAACGAACATGACAGCCTTGAACTATCACAGCTTACAGTAAAGGCGCATGATAACAGGCATTTAGTCACGATGCGAGATGATGACTTTGGCCCTTTCACTCGCGTACAACTCGCGAACATTGAGATGAAGCTTGCCAACAATCCGCTCATCACTCATGCCCAACGCACGCTTTTTTTGCTCTGTCGCGACTGGGCTCTTCGCCCTATACAGTTGGCCCTAATGCAGGTTACTGACTTCGGGATCGATGAGGGCGGCCCCTTTGTAAAGGTGCCGAGTGTTAAAGGAATTAGACGTTCAAGGCTCAGGAGGCATCCGAGCAACCTGGTAAAACGTTACATCGCTAACGATACTGCAGAGGCAGTAGAACTTCAGTGCACTTTAGCTGAGACCCAATGCAATGCCGCATCGAAGGAAATCAACGCGATATGTGCCAGGCATGGAATAAGCACTCCAGTACTTCCTACGCCGTTGTTTCCCTCGGCGTACACAACCGAAAACCGCCTTTTACGCTTCCTCACCAACCCCAAGCTGACACCATTCACATTACATCTCGACAACCATAGAATAAGTTATGCGCTAACATCTCTCACTTGGATACTCCAGTTACCAGACCCTCATCGACCCATACAAAAAACAGAGCCCTTCATGCGGATCACCGCGTACCGACTGCGCAGGACCAAGGCTACTTCAATGGTTCTTTCCGGTGCATCCCCTGAAGAGGTCGCTGAAGCTTTAGATCATTCAAATCTGAACTCTATAAAGCACTACTTCCATTACAACCTTGAGCTGCAAGAGTTCATAAATACGACCCACATGGCAAGCCCGGAGATCAATGCAGCCGTGCAGATGTGGTGCGGCAAATTCATGGAAGAAATCCCTGACAGATCCGCGCTAAGGCCAATAAGTGGCTTAGGATCATGCAATTCTGAAGAGCCATGTCCTTACCACCCGACGGTCACTTGCTATGCATGCCCTAAATTCAGACCTAGCCGTCATGCTAATCATGAAGGGGCTTTAGCAGACATCACTAAATTCCAGCAGATGCTCGGGAGCAATTCCACTGGCGCTATGGCCCAACAGGTCGAAGCAGCAATTCACGGCGCTAAGTCAGTAATCATTGCTGTGAAGGAGTTGAAAGAATGAGCATATCAATGATGGTCTTAGACGACCGATACAAACATGCAGAGCAACAATTTAATGACCTCAAGGCCAACGGATTAGTAGCAGGAGATTTCGAGGGCAAGGTATGGCAGTATCGATCGAGTAATATTCCCTTCACATCACTCGATCCTCTCAACAGGCGAAATCAAGACCAACCCCCTCTCCCGCTAGTGATTGGCAAGCTTGCGCGCTGCTTTATAGTTAAAGAAATTCTGGCACATCCGTCAGCAGAGCTGATTATCGGCAGAATGGCCTCGATTAGGCATCTATCCGCAGTAATGGATAGCGAAAACATTGAGTGGAGCGACATAACGCGCAAAGTCTTCGACCGCACCGTAGACTCGATCAGGCATGGACGTTCAGACTCTACCATTTACCATAGAGCAAATGCCCTCAAGGCATTTGTTGATTTCCTCAACCAACTTAGCGTAATGGTCGATGGAGTACTGCTGCGATTCGTCGATAGGTTTATCAAATGGCAAACTGGGATACCCAACCCGACTCATAGTGCGCTTGAACTCACATCACGAGAGTTTCAGCAAAGAGAAGAAAATCTATACTCTTCTGACTTGCACAAAGGGATTGCACAAGCCAGGTGGTTGATCAAGCAGAACCCACATTTGGAGCCAACTGCGGGCTTCGATAGAATTCGACTTGAGGCGACCTGCTTTGGAATGGCGCTCGGTTTGAGAGTTGGTGAGATCGCGAATCTTCCAAAGAGTTGCCTTTTCCAAGATCCCAACACTCACACGACGTTCGTACGAGTGCCTGTAGAAAAAAACTGCATCCCCAACGCCGTACCCGTCGCAGACCTATGGAGCGCACCACTCACCGAAGCGTACGAGTACTTGCTGGCTGTCACTCAGGATGCTAGAGAGCGTGCTCTTGACATTGAAACCAATGGTTTCTCATTTATAGATAAAGCACTCGCAGCCTATCGCGCTAACCATCCGTTAGATCCCGGCGCGGTGGATCAACTCTCATCGTTGGATCTGCCCGTAGAACATCACTACTTTGTTGAGGAGATATGTAAGTGCTTCCCCGTATCTCCAAAAGAGCTCTACAGTGGTGGGCGATTTTACAGCAGCAGCGTTGAACTCCCTAGAATAACGGCCGCTCGAATCGCAATTTGGATAGATGAACGAATGCATAATTGGGATTGGTCTAATTTTCTCAATGAGTACAAAAAGAACTGTTATAGCGTATCCGTCATTGACATTGCAAAACACACAAAATCCTCCGAGGCGTCAGTAAAAAAGAGCAAATGGTTTGTAGATCACCTGCGCACCTTTCTCAAGGGAATGGTTCACGACGGGCTTTTCAAGCCTGGAAACAATCCTTCACATGCGCAACTCTTCGACATCCGGAATGAGTGGGCAAGCATCAGAGAACTTATGTTATCTCAAAGAGGATTCGGGGCGGGAGTACCATCCCTGGTCATAGATATCAGACTGCTCAAGCGCCTTTTAGAAGATAAATACAGATTTCACCTGCGACGCCATTTTGAAGAACAATTTTCAATGCCTGGTGATGGAAGTGAAGCACCTTATCATGCGAAGCACACTGCCAAAGGTTATCCTAGCAAGCTGAGTGACAACTTACTTGTAATCTGGGAAAACCAGTTTGACTCGATATCTGAGCTAGGGATCATCCCCCGCCCCCTATTTAGAGCCGATCTCTACAACTATCTCTCTTCGAACTCCTCAAAAAAAACAATCTTTCAGCGCCTTGACCTACGAGGGCAAGACGGTGAAATCTTTTCCATCACTCCTCATCAAATCCGTCGTTGGGTTACCACGGCAATTCTTCGTTCTGGTCCCTCTGAAACAGCTGTGGACCTATGGATGGGGCGAACCCCACGCCAAAGCCGTCAATATGACTACCGTACTGCCAAAGAGCGAGCAGAATATGTGAGATCTTTATACTTGGCCGTTGACCCTCCCCCAGACTTTTTGGGCAGGCTAGTAATCCGATGGCGGGAGGAGTCAATCGCTGACGAACAAATCGAAGAGATGATCATCGAGAAACTCAGCATTCTCAACCTAACGCCTTGGGGCGGGTGTACACGTGAGCTCTATATCAGTCCGTGCGACAGGGGCCTCATGTGTATCAGAGGCTTCGGTACAGATTCTGGATGTAAATCCTTTCACCTGAACCCTGATGATCTGGAAGCAAAGGCCGCTATCGAGAGCTTACTCAGCGAGTACGAGAAAATTTTGAGGGCAATTTTTGACAACCAAACTGACATCACGTCTAGTATTGAGGCTGAGCTCGATAATACTCACGCTTTCGATCAGCACGTTCTGTTTGTGATGGATATGGTTACGAGCTGCAAAACGGCCTTAGAAGCTTACTCAAAACCTAAGAAGGCTTCATCATGAAGCAGGAAAAAAAATGGAAGGACCACGTGCGGTCCATTCTCGCCGAATATGAGGCCGGACGGGTTCAGGAACCGCTCACCCAAAGTGGCCTTGCCCAGCAGGCGGGTGTTAGTCGTCAAACGCTCTGGAGAGATGAGGAAATACGATCTTTATATACGGCCACTCAGACCCATCTTAAAGACTTCAAAAAGGTCGGGCGTAAAAATAGTGATGCGAGAATTTATGCTCTCGAAGCACAGCTACAAAAAGCACGCATGGAGAACAATCGATTAATTCAGACAATCGTCAAAGCCGCTCAGCTAATGACCGAGGATGCAATTGACCCAAGACGATACTTCGAAGATACCACGAGCTGACTCACCAGCTATCCTCGTCTGTAAAGTTCCTTGAAGAAGCCATACTCACGGCACTCGGAGCTGTTAGGCTGGTAATACCGACGACCGCCTTGAACGGTGTAACACCTGTACAAACGATCCTCGCTTTCATGAATGACCTCCAGATGCTCCATCGCCCACCCGCTACTACCGTTCATCCACCCGGGAGTAACAATCTGAAGGGATAACTCAACGGCACCATTCAGGGTTAAACGCGTGAACTGCTCCAGCCCACGCATGTCCTCCAGAAAGAAGACCTCCACACACGTGTCCTCTCCCCGCTCCCTCGTCACCGTGATGTGAATCCATGGCGATGACAGCCGTTGCTCCACGAAATGCCAAGCCTGCTGATCCTCAGCCAGCCAGGCGAAGGAGCGATCCACCTCTGCCCATCGGTTGGTGATAAACATCATGACCCCCTCTCAAATGAACAGCATACATTGTAGTCATATACTGTTCACGGGTGCCTCATCTTTCCTTTTGCGGAAGATGCAAAGTGGAATTGAGACAGGCATTCGGTCGGGTTCTGAAGTGGATGCGAGTCCAGCAAAAGCTGACCCAAGAAGACTTCGCGACGGTGAGCAGTCGTACCTACATCAGCACGCTGGAAAGGGGACGATACGTCCCGACCATCGAGAAACTGGACACCATCGCACCAGTGCTGGGAGTTCATCCGATCACATTACTGGTTGGGAGCTATGCCCTCAAAGAGAACCGAGCAGTGGCAGAGTTACTCGCTCAAATCACTCAAGAAGCTGAACGCATGGACCTTGCAACGGCCTTCCCGGACTCAAGCAAAACCTCACACCAGAGCTGATCACCACCTGCTAATGCCGCGAAGCGATTGCCCAAGC